>CAZOMS010000228.1:0-3513 GCA_964580805.1 uncultured Syntrophomonas sp.
AGGGTGTTGGAAAAATATGCAGTGAGCGTAGGGGGAGCCCGCAACCATCGCTTCGGGCTTTTTGACGGGGTAATGATCAAAGACAACCATATTCAGGCGGTAGGTAATATCGGGGAAGCCGTGGCGATGGCCCGGCAAAGGGTCCCGCATACCGTGAAGATAGAGGTGGAGGTCGAGGATCTGGCCCAGTTGAGGGAAGCGGTTGAAGCGGGGGCAGATATCATAATGCTTGACAACATGGGTGTGGATAAGATGGCCGAAGCGGTGAGTATAGTTGGAGGAAGGGTGTTGCTGGAAGCCTCAGGTGGAATAAATGAGAGCAACATAGCCGAGGTAGCCCGCACCGGAATAGATTTCATATCAATGGGGGCATTGACCCACAGCGCCAACAGCCTGGATATTAGTCTGGATTTGACGGAAGCGGATTAATCCATCTCATTAAATATTGCAGCGGAGGGATGGCCATGATTACGGTATTCGATGTGGGCAATACCAACATCGTGATCGGGGTTTATGAAAAGGAGAAACTTTTGACCCATTGGCGGATTAGGACCGATACTCAGAAGACCAGCGACGAGTATGGAATAATGATGGCTTCTCTGTTTAATTATGAAGGACTGTCGATGCAGTCAGTATCAGGGGTAGTGATCTCTTCCGTGGTGCCGACGTTGATGATGGAACTGGATGCCATGAGTGAACGTTATCTGGGCTGCAAACCTTTGGTGGTGGGACCGGGAGTAAAAAACGGCCTGGCCATTAAATACGATAATCCCCGTGAAGTAGGCGCCGACCGGGTGGTAAATGCAGTGGCGGCTTACAATAAATATGGCGGTCCGTTGATCATCGTTGATTTCGGCACCGCAACCACCTTCTGCGTGGTGAGCGTGGCGGGGGAATACTTGGGCGGAGCGATCGCACCGGGGATCAAGATTTCGACCGAAGCCCTGGTAAATCGGGCCTCCAAGCTGCCACGGGTCGAATTGAGTGTGCCCAAAAGTATAATCGGCAAGAACACCATCATGAGCATGCAGGTAGGCATACTATATGGTTTTGTAGGTCAGGTGGAAGGAATCATCAGCCGCATGAAAAAGGAAATCAACGGCATCCCCAAGGTCATTGCCACCGGAGGATTGGCCCCGATCATAGCTGGCGAAACGGATCAAATCGACCTAATCGATGAATACCTGACCCTGGAGGGTTTGCGTATCATATATGAACTAAACCGGGGGTAAACGTGTTCAGTATCGGTAATGTAAAGATAGTCAACCCGGTTGTTTTAGCGCCTATGGCGGGAGTAACCGATAAAGCCTGCCGGGTCATAGCCAAGTCGTTCGGCTGTGGGCTGGTTTGCACCGAAATGATAAGTGACATGGGGCTGGTATTCGGGCAGAGCAGGACCCATCGGATAGCTGATACCAGTGGCGAAGAGAGACCGGTAATGGTTCAGATATTCGGCTCCCATCCTCCGGCTATGGGCCAGGCCGCCGCTATCGTTGCCAGCCAGGGAGCCGATATAATCGATATTAACATGGGCTGCCCAACCCCCAAGATTGTCAGAAACGGGGAAGGGGCGGCCCTGATGCTGGATATACCCAGGTGCCGGCAGATCATTCGGGAAGTGGTACAAGCCGTAAAGGTCCCGGTGACGGTCAAGATGCGCAAAGGATGGGATGATACCCGGCCGGTCTGCATCGAGCTGGCTCAGATAGCCGAGCAGGAAGGGGTGTCTGCTATCACCCTGCACCCGCGCACCCGTATGCAGTTCTTCAGCGGGCAGGCCGACTGGCCGATGATAAAGGCCGTCAAGGAGCAGGCTCATATCCCAATCATCGGCAGCGGTGATATACACTGTGCCGGGGACGCCGCAAGGATGATGGCCACTACTGGCTGTGATGCAGTAATGATCGGCCGGGCGGCCTTGGGCAATCCATTTTTGATCAGAGAAACCGTAGAACTGCTAAGCACCGGAAAAGAGGTACCACCTCCTACCCAGGCCAAGAGGATCGAGACTGCCCTGCGTCATTTGGAACTGGCTATCGAGTACAAGGGAGAATGGGTGGCCGTGCGGGAGATGCGCAAACAATTGGCCTGGTATATCAAGGGACGCCCGGGCGCATCAGGATTGCGTTCGCGATTGAATCAGGCTGCCAGCAAAGAAGAAATACTGGCTCTCCTGCAATCAGTGCAAGAGATTCAATAACGGGGCGCGATGCCATACGACCGGATGCCGGTGGCAACCAATCCGATTATTCCCCCTCTATTTTTTCCCCAAAGCGGCGACACGTCTCCCCTTTCATTGCCAGGGCGATTTTGCTATAATTTTACCGATACTGTGCTCAATGTTGTGCTCAAGGAGTGGAACATGGATATTATTCGCATCCAGGATAAGATCATCAGCCGGCAGAAAATCAATGATTCAATCGCCAAAATCCTGCAGCTGAGGGCGTTAGGCTATTCCCAGCAGGAAGTGGCTGATCAGATGTCGGTCGACCGCACTTTCATCTCCCGCCTGGAAGGGATAGGAGAATTGCGCAAAGGCAAGACTATGGCATGTGTCGGATTCCCGATCAAAAACAAGACCGAGATTCAGGCTATCCTCGAAAAAGAAGGCGTGGACTTCATCATGCTGATGACTGAAGAGGAGAGGCAGACATATGTTGAACAGCGCTCCGGAAAAGAGATGTTAAATGAATTAATGGATCTGATCGGCAAAATGCATTCCTTTGAAACGATAATAGCCATAGGTTCTGATAATCGTATTAAGTTGATACAGGGATTGCTGGATAGCGAAGTGATTTGTGTCGAGATCGGAACCTCACCCATAACCGAGGACAAATGGGTCGACCCTGACGAAATCCGTAAAATATTGGCTGTTACAAAATCCGCCCGCTAATTAGGCTCTGATATTGAGGAGGTAGGCCGTGAAACGTATAGTCAGCGTGAGTTTGGGTTCTTCGAAACGGGATCATGCCTTTGAAACCGAATTTATGGGAGAGAAGTTTCGGATCGAACGCATTGGCACCGACGGCGACTGGGATAAGGCCATCAGCTTAATAACCGATCTGGATGGCAAGGTCGATGCATTTGGGATGGGCGGAATAGACATATATGTGCAACTGGCCGGCCAACGCTACATAATCAGGGATGCCAAGAAGTTTATCGCTGCGGCTAGGAAGACGCCGATGGTGGACGGAAGCGGCCTGAAAAACACCCTGGAACGAAAATGTATAATGGATATCCAGAAGGACGGAGTTTATGACCTGCGGGGCAAAAAGGTGCTGATGGTCAGCGGAGTTGACCGTTTCGGCATGGCCGAGGCTTTTGAAGAGGTTGGGGCGAAACTGACCGTAGGCGACCTTATCTATACCATCGGAGTGCCGATTCCCCTGCATTCTTTAAAGAGCTTGCGTCTGGTGGGGCGGCTGTTGGCTCCCATAATCGTCCGTTTGCCATTTGACATGCTTTACCCGACCGGGAAGAAACAAGAAGTCATAATCCCCAAATTCTCGAAAT
>CAZOMS010000229.1:0-3464 GCA_964580805.1 uncultured Syntrophomonas sp.
CTGGTTCCTATCTCGGCCGCTTCTTCGAAGGGAACCTCGTAGTCAAACCAGGGAGTCTTTACCATGCGAGGTTCTTCGTCTTCTTCGTAGCCCAGGGCACCTTCCACCGCATAACCGACACAATCAATCAGGCGGACCTTCAATGATATGCCGTTCTTGGTGAAAATCTCTACGGCTTCGTTAGGTACGAACTTTGGTTCGGTAGTTGTGATGGTTTTGCCAGCGCCGCTCTGGGGCAATTCATCTTTGGCACGTTCCCGTTCATAGAGGTCCTGGATGTTGGGCAGTACCATAAGTTCCATGAACCTTTTCACAAACGTTGATTTGCCAGTTCTGACCGGGCCAACTACTCCTAAGTAGATGTCTCCCCCCGTTCTTTCAGCGATGTCGTCTAAAATGTTGTTTCCTTCCACTTCTCTTTCTCCCTCCCTTGGATTTCGACTTTTATTCGGCTCCTCCCTCCGAATCAGGATAGCCTCGCAAATGGACAATCGGCTATAACACTATAAATATATTTATGGGGATTCACGATTATAACCAAAAAAGAAAAAAAGTGTGATATTTGCCACACTTTTTACCATCACTTACCCGTCTTTTCTAAGCTTATTCTGTTTATAACCCAGCTATGACTCTATTTTGCAGCTACCAATCGGTAGAGAGTCCTCCGATATCTTCAGTCTCGTTCTTTCTCTGCCGCTGCATAAGGTAAAGGACCGCCTCGCGGGGGTCGCGATTCTCGTACAATACCTGGTAACAAGCCCGGGTGATGGGCATCTCGATGCCCATTTGCAAGGCCATTTTGTGTACTATCCGGCAGGTCGGTGCACCTTCCACTACCATACCCACCTGGTCCAAAGCTTCCTCCAGGCTCAAACCCTGGCCTATCAATTCTCCCGCCCGGCGGTTGCGGGAATGGCGGCTCCCGCAGGTAACGACCAGGTCACCCAATCCACTCAAGCCAATAAAGGTGCGGCGATCTCCGCCCAAGGATTCGCCCATCCGGATAATCTCGGTGAGGGCGCGGGTCATCAGCGCGGCCATGGTATTATCGCCGTAACCCAAGCCGTAAGCCACACCAGTGGCCAGGGCGATGATATTTTTCAGGGCCCCTCCCAGCTCCACGCCGGCTACATCAGGATTGGTATAAACCCGAAAACTGGGAGCCATAAACAGGTCCTGAGCCAGAGAAGCGGTTTCTTTACACCTCGATGCTACCGTGACTGCGGTGGGAATGGCCCGGCCGACTTCTTCCGCATGACTGGGACCGGAAAGGACTGCGTAGCGCTGGATTATTTCTGCACCCAGGACATCTTCCGCTACCTGCCCCATGCGCATACCGGTGGCTATCTCCAATCCCTTGGCGGTGTTGATCAAATATGTATCCGGTTGAAGAAACGATTTGGCCTGGTGCAACACTGTCCGCATGGCCTGGGATGGCACCGACAGAACCACCCAGTCTGCTCCGCATATGGCGGCAGCCATGTCCGCGGTGGAGTTCACCGTATCGGGGACCACCACCCCGGGAAGGAATCGCCGGTTCTCACGTAGGGTGGCGATCTCCTCCACCCCGTCTTCCGCCCGGCCCCATAAAACCACCCGGTATTCATTCTTGCCCAGCAGGGCGGCCAGAGCTGTACCCCAACTGCCTGCGCCCAAAACGCATATTTTCGTGAGCATTTATACCTCCCTCACATCCTTGATCATAAAGCCTTCTCATGCAGCTTGCTCTCGGTACCTTTACGGATCCTTTCTATATTACTGCGGTGGCGATACACAATAATCGCGGCAATGATAATGGCCATCACCACATACTGCCAGGACTGGCGGGTCAGAAGGACCAGGAAGGGAAATGCCAGAGCTGCGCTCACCGAGCCGAGGGAAACATAGCGGCTCAATCCAACCACAGTAAAGAAAACCACAGCTTCCAGCAATCCGACCAAAGGGAACAGCATAAAAATGACTCCTGCCGCCGTGGCCACTCCCTTACCGCCCCGGAAACGAAGGAAAACAGGCCAGCAATGACCCACTACAACCGCAACCGAACAGATTGCCCCCAAGCTCGGGCCGCCGAAATAACTACCCCACCAGGCGGCCAGAAGGCCCTTGGCCAAATCGCCCGCCAAGGCAGCTATGGCTATTTTAATCCCCACCGAACGCAATACATTGGTGGCCCCTACATTGCCGGTTCCTTTGGTGCGTATATCCACCCCGCCCAGGAAACGGCTGAAAATGAAAGAAAACGGAATAGACCCGATTAGGTATGACAATAAGACCAGCAAAACCCCGAGTTCGGTCATTACTTCTCCCAACCTTTCCTCTCCCAATTTGGACAGGCTCAAAAACTACTCTGTCGCCGCTTTTCCCCCAGACAGGTTATGGCGTCTTCTCGCGCTTGCGCACAATTAATCGGATTGGCGTACCCTCGAAGCCAAAGTTTTTACGCAGTGCATTGTCCAGGTAGCGAAGATATGAAAAATGGATCTTTTCCGGATAGTTGGCAAAGAAAACAAAAGTAGGCGGTGCGGTCTGCACCTGGGCGGCATAATAGATCTTGATTTTCCTGCCCCCGCCTCCCGGCAGCGGATTCAAGAGCATGGCTTCATTTACTACCTGGTTCAGCTCCGAGGTCTGCACCCGGCGATTGTGCTGGTCGGAGACAAAATCCACCAGCTCCAGTATTTTAAATATTCTCTTTCGGGTCAGGGCCGAAACATAAAGGATCGGGCAGTAAGCCAGGAACTTTAATTCCTCTCTAATGTCTTTATCGAACTTGTTCATGGTCTGGCCGTCTTTTTCTATCAGATCCCATTTATTGACGATGATAACGCTGGCCTTGCCCTGTTCGTGAACATAACCGGCGATCCTTTGGTCCTGTTCAATGACTCCTTCACTGGCGTCCAGCATTATCAGCACTACATCCGCTCGCTCAATGCTTTTCAAGGATCGTATTACGCTATATCTTTCCGTGGCCTCGGTGATCCTGGATTTCTTGCGGATTCCAGCGGTGTCTATAAGAATGTATCGATTGCCTTCATATTCAAAAGGGGTGTCGATGGCGTCGCGGGTGGTGCCAGGGGTGTCACTGACAATTACCCTTTTCTCGCCCAGAAGGGCGTTTACCAACGACGACTTGCCCACATTGGGACGACCTACTATTGCTATTTTGGTCGCTTCGGCATCTTCCGGATACTCCTGGGCGGGCGCGAATTTGGCTACTACCGCATCCAGCAGTTCATTCGTATTTTTGCCGTGCATGGCTGAAACTGGAATAGGATCGCCCAATCCCAGATTATAAAACTCATAGTACTCCAGCTGGCGGTCAAAGTTTTCCACCTTGTTGGCTGCCAGCACCACTGGTTTCTGGCTCCGCCGCAACAGGTTGGCCACCAGCTCGTCTTCAGGAGTTATTCCTTCCTGGGCATCGAGTACCAGCATTATAACATCGGCTTCCTCGATGGCCAGCT
>CAZOMS010000230.1:0-3432 GCA_964580805.1 uncultured Syntrophomonas sp.
CCAGAGCGCCATTGATGCCCGGCTCATCCTCATCCCCGGTTATGACTCCGAAGTAGGGCATCCCGGTGAAATTACCCCAGTCCTGGAACGACCAACCGAAGGCCTCGCCGTAGAACTGTTTGGCCCGTTCCATATCGCTTACATGGATTTCAAAATGAATCAGCCTTCCCATAATAACCTCCTTACTGTTAGAAGTATAGACGGTCCAACCAAGAAAACCACCCATTACTTATCCCTGGGCCGGCGTATACCCAAGTCGTCCGCGCTCCCGGTCCCGAATACAATGGAACCCTGTCCGAACCGGTCTCGGATGGCATCTACAGCCTCTTCGACCTTTTCAATCGTCTCCCGATGCTTGTCTTCCACGGCACTGAATAGGCTGGGCTGTTCGTAATGATCCCCGTCTACCAGCTGCAGACCGGTTATGGTCAGCATGCGGATGGGTTTCTCCAGGCTCCAGGCCTCTTTGATGATGGCTATTGAAGCCGCTTCGATCTCCTTGGACAGGTGAGTGGCTCGTTCCAATTGTTTCTGCCGGGATATGGTTTTAAACTGGGGATCCCTGATGGTGACCTGCACGGTTCGGCATTTGAGCCCGGACTTGCGCAGCCGTCTGGCGACCGTGTCGGAAAGGACTGCCACCCCGGTGGTGATGTCGTCCAACCCGATCAGGTTGCGCCGAAAGGTAATACCGTTGCCTACTGACTTGGCTTCCCGCTCCTGGCCGGCCGCACCGACCGGGCTGGGATCGATGCCGTTGGCGTAATCGTGGATCTTTTCCCCCATCCGGCCCAGCCGGGCGGCCAAGAGTTGCCGGTCGGAGCCGGCCAGCTCGCCGATCGTCTTTATACCCAGTTTGGCCAGCATGGCGGCGGCCGCTTTACCTACGAACAGCAGGTCGGATACCGGCAAGGGGTGGACTATCTGCCGGTAATTATCCCGGTCGATAAGGGTAGTGGCGTCGGGTTTTTTATAATCGCTGCCCAACTTGGCAAACACCTTGTTGAACGAGACCCCCACTGAAACGGTCAGCCCCAGCTCGCTTCGCACCAGTTCCCGTATTTGATCGGCGATCTCCCTCCCGCTGCCGAACAGATGCAGGCTGCCGCTCACATCCAGCCAAGATTCGTCAATGCCGAAGGGCTCGATCTTGTCGGTGAACCGATAGTAAAGTTCATTTACCAGTCGTGAATACTTGTGGTAGCGATCGAAATGGGGGCCGACGATGACCAGCCGTGGACATTTCCTTTTCGCCTGCCAGATGGTCTCGGCAGTCACCACCCCGCAGCCTTTGGCCAGTTCATTCTTGGCCAGGATAATGCCCCGGCGGTTCTCGGCGTCACCGCCCACCGCCATCGGCACTTCTTTCAACTCCGGGCGGCAGAGACATTCCACCGAAGCATAAAAGGCATTGAGATCGCAATGAAGAATGGTTCGATCCATTAATTCGTCAGTCCTTTACCGCTGGCCGCCTACCCGCACTGCTTCCCTCCATAACGGGTAAATAGCCGGGCGCCGTCATCCACAAATACTATTCAACCTACTTCTAATTCCCCTTTAATTGTACTCTTCTCTGCCCCATTTTTAAAACCGCCCGACCCTTATACTCTCACCCATCGGAGACTAAGCTCCTTCTATAAGCTTCAACAGAATAAAAAGGATGCCCTGCCAGCCTGGGGCGGCCAACAGGACTTCCGGTTGTCTGCTATTATCCTCGCCGGTACAGCGGTCTGCACAGTGGGGTTAGATCAAACGGGCCAGCATGACGTTGTCAACCTCAATAAACCCGTCGTCGCTGTCGGTCTTGGAGAACAGGATACGGGCCTTGGCGGTGCCTGCTGGGGCCGCGTCGGTGACTCCGGCATAGGGAACCCACTGGAGGAAACCGCTGAACACCTCAGGACCGCTGGTGGCGATCAGACACAACCCCAGGCCTATTTCCCGATCATATCTATCCAGCCAGATGACCTTCATGATCATGGATCCAAAGGTTGCCACTTCATTAATTTGGCGAAATCCCAGCCCGGTGCTGAACAGGAAGCAATGACCCTCGGCATGGCGCAGCTCCACATCCTGCCACAGGGCCCCGCCGATCTCTCCCAATCCGGCATCGGCTCTTCCTTCGTATACATCATTCCGTTCAATCAGATTGACCAGGCTTCGACCCCAATCGTTCAGACCATCTTCGAAACCGGGGTTGGTGATCAGGTTGGATGTCAGCACCGGGGCGAATATCACCTGGTCCAGGCGCACATAGTAGGCCGGATTGGGCACCGCTGCGGAGAAAGTCAAACGGGCGGCGGCAGTACCGGCTATGGTCGGATAGGTGATATTAAGATAACTGAGGTAATTGCCCTGGTTATCCAAGGTCTCGTTGGGAATGGACAGATTGAGACCCGAGCCGATGGCATTGCCCTGGGAATCGAGCCACTCCAGGTGGACATTCAAAGTGACCGGCCCCACTCCTTGCGCCGCGAAACTTAGTAGGAAGGCAGTGCCGGGCGGCAGGTGGCGAATAGGGATATCCTGGGAAAGAGTCCCGTTGAAGTGAGTGATTACGTGTCCGGCCCCTTCCAGGGATTCCTTATAGGAGGACAGGAACGCGGTGTCGTTGCCCGGCACGGCCGTCCATCCCAGCAGATTGGCCTCGAAATCCCCATTCCGGATCAGATCCAGGTTATCCATGGGCGCCAACAATACATGGTCAATAAAGATATATTCTAGTTGGGCCTCCTCAACCCGCCCCTGTCCCTTGGTGAACACGATTCTGGCTCGGGCGGCTGTGGCGGGGGGACAATCGGTCTGGGCGAAAAAGGTGATACGGGCCACATTATCGATACGGTCGGCGGGCACGAACAACCGCAGGCCAATGCCGATGGAATTGTAATCGTCATCCAGCCAAGTCACCTCGGCGATAAGGATACCAGGATTCTCGACTTCGGAGTCCGGGGGCAGGTTGGAAACAGCACTGAAACTAAACAGCATGGGATTCTGGCCGACTCCCTGCAGGGAGAGTTCCTGGAACAGGCTGGCCACCCCCGGACCCAGACGGGCCTGGATGGCGCCCTCATATACGCTGCTGTTGCCAAAAGATACACTGTCAGTGCGCCAGTAACCATACTGGCTCTCAAAACTGGAGTCCTGGATCAGGTTGCCGCAGCGGCGGCAGGGTTCCTCTTTGTCGTAATCAGGCAGCGGGCACCGGGCGGGGCGTTCTCTGTGGCAAGCACCGGGATCTCCGGAAAATTTCTTAATATCATGGCTTCTGCGTACTTTCATAATGATGGATCATCCTTTCCATGTTTATATTTCCATCTTATGATTTTTATTCTGGTATGGTGACGCGGGACCAAAGCACCAATTAAGCCATCGACAACAAAAATTAGGAAGTTTTTTTTCAAGACCAGGTGAACACACTAATAGCGAAGATAT
>CAZOMS010000231.1:0-3420 GCA_964580805.1 uncultured Syntrophomonas sp.
TTAGGGGAGGTTTTGGCCTACTTGATCGAACAGGATCAGGTGGTTAAGATAAGCGAGGGCTTGTATTTTACCCGTACTGCTATCGAGCAGGGGCGACAGATGTTGACCGAGCATTTTGGCCGGGAGCAGGAATTGACTTTAGCTACTGCGCGCGATATTTTGAACACCTCCCGGAAATTTGCATTGCCTTTGATAGAATACTACGACAAAGTCCGGTTTACCCGGCGGGTCGGGGATGTACGGGTAAGATACAATCCAATCCCGGGAAAAAAGGAGGAGGGGGGGGCATAAATTCACTTATCTGGGATCGAATTCGCGTATGCATTTGAAAAGAAGGAGGAATTGGATGTTAAGCTCTAAAAGGAAGAAGATTGCATTACTTATTATTATGGTTTTCATGCTTGGAATCATCGCAGGGTGCGGGCAGAAAGCGCCGACTGCGGAACAGCCAGCCCCCGCCCAAGCGGCTATCAACGTAGGTCTCAACGTAGAATTATCCGGCGGGGTAGCCAGTTATGGGACCAATGCCAAGGATGGAGCCCTGCTGGCGATTGAACAGATCAACGCCGCCGGGGGTGTTCTGGGCAAACAACTGAATCCCATCGTCAGAGACTGTAAGTCGGTGGCCGATGAGGCGATGAGCGTAAGCGCTGCCTTGGTCGGTGAAAAAATCGTAGCCCAGATCGGGCCGTTGACCAGTGGCAATGTGGCGGGCAGCACGCCCATCATGACCGAGAATAAGATTCCTCTGATTGCCCCCGCGGCAACTGCAACTAATGTTACGGTGGACGAGAAGACCGGGCTCACTCGGGATTATATTTTCAGGGTCTGCTTCATCGATCCTTTCCAGGGTACTCTGATGGCTCAGTTCGCAGCTGACAATCTAAAAGTCAAGACTGCCGTCATCTATGGTGATACCTCCAGCGATTATGCCAAAGGTTTAGCCGAGTATTTCAAGAAGACCTTCACTGAGAAAGGCGGAACTATCCTGGCCACAGAAGGCTTTGTCAAAGATGATCGCGATTTCAGAGCCACTTTAACCAGGATCAAAGGATTAAATCCCGAGTTTATTTATGTTCCCGGTTATTACCAGGAAGTTGCTCCGTTGATCGCGCAGGCTCGTGAGCAGGGCATTACCGTTCCGATGGGAGGACCCGACGGATGGGATTCCCCTGACATGGTCACGGTAGCGAAAGCAGCTGCACTCAATAAGACATATTTCACCAACCATTACTCATCCCAAGACACCGATCCCAAGGTGGTAGCCTTCGTGCAGGCCTTCAAGGCTAAATACAACAAGGAACCGGATGGCTTCGCGGCGTTGGGGTATGATTCAGTCCAGATAATGGTCCAAGGCCTCAAGGATGCCCAAGCGGCAGATCCGGTCAAACTGGCTGAAGCTCTGGCTAAAATCAAGAATTTCAACGGAATCACCGGCAATATGACCATTGATGCCCAGCACAATCCGGTCAAAGCCGGGGTCATAATCGAATTCAAGGATGGCAAGCAGACAATGAACGCCAGAATCCAACCATAAATAACCCGATCGGGAGAGGAAGGGTGCTCCTTCCTTTCCCGGCATGTTAATGAGGAGATGTACATAATTTGCAGGAACTTATCCAACAATTGGTCAATGGGCTATCCCTGGGAGCCATTTACGCACTTATTGCGTTGGGATACACGATGGTTTACGGGATAATCAAGCTCATCAATTTCGCCCATGGCGACGTGATGATGGTAGGCGCTTTCGTGGGCTTTTTCTCGATTGCCCTCCTGGGCACCAATATAGCCGTAGCTATGTTGATAGCCATGGCTGTGTGCGCATTATTGGGTATCATCATTGAAAAGGTGGCTTATCGGCCTTTGCGCAACTCGACCCGAATCGCATCGCTGATCACTGCCATTGGGGTTTCACTTCTGTTAGAATACCTTACTATATTCTTACTCGGCCCCAATCAGAAAATCTTCCCCGACACCGCTTTTGCGGTAAAAGCTTATGATGTAGCTGGCCTTTCCATCCTCAACAAAGATGTATTTGTTTTCGTGTCGGCGGTAATTCTTATGCTGGTCCTGCAATACATAATAAAATACACCAAAACCGGAAAAGCCATGCGGGCGGTTTCGTTAGATATGGAAGCGGCCGTTCTCATGGGCATAAGCGTGGACAAAACCATCTCCATGACATTTGCAATTGGATCGGCCCTGGCAGCCGCAGCAGGGGTTATGGTAGGAGTGTATTATGGAGCAATAAATCCTTTGATGGGAATAATTCCGGGACTCAAGGCCTTTGTCGCGGCGGTTTTGGGTGGTATAGGGATAATTCCAGGGGCCATGGTCGGCGGCTTCGTAATAGGACTGTTGGAAACCTTGGTAAGTGGTTACGGTAACAGTCTCTACCGCGATGCGGTGTCATTCGGGGTCTTGATATTGATACTGCTGGTCAAGCCTACCGGCCTCTTCGGTAAAGACACCGGTGAAAAGGTATAGGTGAGAAAATGCAGACGAAGAAAATAAAATGGACTCGAATTCTATTGGAGACGGCTTTTCTGGTGGTACTGTTCTCCCTGATCCAGTATGGTATATCGACCCGAATGCTTAACCAGTACTACCAGATAAATCTGACTTCCATGTGTATAAATATAATCCTGGCGGTCAGCCTGAGCCTCATTAACGGGTTTACCGGGCAGCTGTCACTTGGGCATGCCGGATTCATGGCCGTGGGGGCTTATACTGCGGTGATAATGACTACTAAAATGGATTTTCCCTTCTTGGCAGCATTGGCGGGGGCAGTCCTTGCGGCCGGTTTGGCTGGATTCGTTATCGGGGTTCCAACCCTGCGACTCAAGGGCGACTACCTGGCCATAGCCACTCTGGCGCTGGGGGAGATTATCCGAGTCGTGTTGCAGAACATCGATTATGTGAACGGGCCGGCAGGAATATCGGGGATCCCTAAACTTACTACCTGGGCATGGCTGTTTGGGGGAGTAGTGCTTACTCTCCTAGTGGTGGTGAACTTAGTCAACTCAAGCTATGGGCGGGCCATCATCTCGGTCCGGGAGGATGAGATCGCTGCCGAATTGATGGGCATCAATACCACCAAGTATAAAGTATTGGCCTTTGTAATCGGAGCAGGTTTCGCCGGCCTGGCCGGCGCCCTGTATGGTCATTATTTCTACATAATCAAACCGGAGACATTCAACTTCCTGAAATCGTTCGACATTCTGGTAATGG
The DNA here is from genome assembly GCA_964580805.1 of uncultured Syntrophomonas sp. Classification (GTDB taxonomy): domain Bacteria; phylum Bacillota; class Syntrophomonadia; order Syntrophomonadales; family Syntrophomonadaceae; genus PHAA01. The sequence continues at coordinate 3,232 of CAZOMS010000231.1, forward strand.
TGGTCCTGGGCGGCTTGGGCAGTACTACCGGAGCGGTGATAGCAGCAATCTTTATAACTATTCTTACCGCAGCCCTGCAGCCCTTCCCGGAGATTAGAATGATCATCTATGCGTTGATACTTATTATTGTTATGATATATCGACCCCAAGGATTGATGGGCAACAAAGAGTTCGGCCGGCAGACCTTGG
>CAZOMS010000232.1:0-3420 GCA_964580805.1 uncultured Syntrophomonas sp.
GAGAAGAAGCAGGACGATATGCGCAAGCTCTATCAAAACGACAAGATCAAGTTCTACATCGGTGACGTGCGGGATGTGGCCAGCGTGCGCAACGCTATGTTCGGGGTGGATTACATATTCAGCGCGGCGGCCCTGAAACAGGTGCCGTCCTGCGAGTTTTTCCCCATGGAAGCGGTCAAAACCAATGTCATCGGCACCGATAACGTCATCACCGCGGCCATCGAGGCGGGGGTCAAAAAGGTAATCGGGCTGTCCACCGACAAGGCCGCCTATCCGATCAATGCCATGGGCATTTCCAAGGCTATGATGGAGAAGGTGATCGTGGCCCGGTCGCGGACGGTGGCGCCGGAGAAAACCCTGATTTGCGCTACCCGCTACGGCAATGTCATGGCTTCGCGTGGCTCGGTCATCCCGCTGTTCGTGGATCAGATTAAGGCCGGCCAGCCTCTGACCGTTACCGACCCGACTATGACCCGGTTCCTGATGAGCTTGGAAGAAGCAGTGGAGCTGGTGGTGTTTGCCTTCCAGCACGCCCAGGCGGGGGACATCATGGTGCAGAAATCACCGGCCAGCACCATCGGCGACCTGGCCCAAGGACTGCTGGAACTGTTCCAGGCCGGCAATGAGATCAAGATCATCGGTACCCGACACGGGGAGAAGCCCCATGAGACCCTGCTGACCAAGGAAGAGTTCGTCAAGGCCGAGGACCATGGCCGTTATTACCGGGTGCCCGCCGATCAACGCGACCTGAACTATGATAAATACTTCGTCGATGGCAGCGTGCAGTTGTCCCGGGCCGACGAATATACCTCCAGTAATACTGAGCGGTTGGACGTGGAGGGGGTCAAGGCCAAGCTGTTGGAACTCGACTATATCCGCGAAGAACTGGCCAAATGGAGGGGGTAACGTGAAGATACTGGTCACCGGCGCCACCGGTTTTGTGGGAAAAAACCTGATCGCTGAGCTGCAGAACCGCGGCGAACATGAGATTTTGGCTTATGATGCTGACACCGGTGAGGCCCGGCTGGATGAGTTTGCCCGGGAGTGCGATTTCGTTTTTCATCTGGCAGGAGTGAACCGCCCCCAGGACAACAGGGAGTTTGATACCGGCAACCGCGGGTTCACGGCGGCATTGTTGGAATTATTGAACATAAACCGCAATTTTTGCCCGCTAGTCATGGCCTCTTCCAGCCAGGCGGAGCTGGACAATCCCTACGGCCGCAGCAAGAAGGCCGCCGAGGACCTGATCTTCGCCCATGCGGCTGACCGGGGGGCTAAGGTGATGGTCTACCGTTTGCCCAACGTTTTCGGCAAATGGTGCCGGCCCAACTACAATAGTGCAGTGGCCACCTTTTGCCACAACATCGCCCGCAGTCTGCCCATCCAGGTCAACCCCGACAATCCGGAGATAAGTCTGGTCTATATCGACGATCTGGTCAGCGAATTTATCGCCGCTCTGCGCGGGGGGGAATGTTGCCGCCGGGATGGGTCCTGTTTCGTGCCGGAGGTCTATACCGTCCGCCTTCATTATATAGTAGAGCTGTTGCAGTCTTTCCAGCGCAGCCGGGCCGACCTGAGCATTCCCGACCTGGCCGACCCTTTTACGCGCAAGCTGTACAGCACTTATCTGAGTTATCTGCCGGAGGGAGAGTTTTCTTATCCGCTTAAGATGAATACCGATGCCCGCGGCTCATTTACCGAGTTCATCCGTACCGCCGACCGGGGTCAAGTGTCGGTAAATGTCTCCAGGCCCGGCATCACCAAGGGCAACCACTGGCACCACACCAAGAACGAGAAATTCCTGGTGGTGAGCGGCACTGGCTTGATCCGTTTCCGCCGCCTCGACGGGGAGGAGATCCTGGAATACCGGGTCAGCGGTGAAAAGCTGGTGGTGGTGGACATCCCGCCCGGCTATACCCATAATATCAGCAATCTCGGCCAGACCGACATGGTGACCATAATGTGGGCCAATGAAGCCTTTGATTCCGAGCGCCCCGACACGTACTACCTGGAGGTGTAGTGTCACGGGGACGGCAGACTGTGTGAAAACTAGAGCCGCACCCCACGCCTTGCGCGTCTTGTTCAGCAGTTAGATCCAGATCAGGAGAGAGGAGAAAGCCGATGAGTAGTGTCACGAGAACCGTCCCCATACCACCTAATATATATGAGGATATTGTCAGCCGCCGGGAAAAGATAAGCCTGGTGGGGCTGGGCTACGTGGGCATGCCGATCGCGGTTTCGTTTGCGAAAAAGGCTGAGGTTATCGGATTTGATATTAACCAGGAAAAGATTGAGCAGTACCGGCAGGGGATAGATCCTACCCGGGAGGTGGGCAACGAGGCCATCAAAGCCTGCAGCGTCGATTTTACCAGTGACGAAAGCCGGTTGCGGGAGGCGCGTTTTCATATCGTGGCGGTTCCCACCCCGGTCAATCCCGACCATACCCCGGACTTGTCCCCGGTGTTGGGGGCCAGCGCGGTCCTGGGCCGCAACCTGGCGCCGGGCTCGATCATAGTGTATGAATCCACCGTTTATCCGGGGGTGACCGAGGACCTGTGCGTGCCTATCCTGGAGCGGGAGTCGGGGCTCAAATGCGGACTTGATTTCAAGATCGGATATTCGCCTGAGCGGATAAATCCGGGGGACAAGGTGCACCGACTGGAAACGATAGTCAAGGTGGTCGCCGGCATGGATGAGGAGACCCTGGACATCATCGCCCGGGTCTATGAATTGGTAGTTGAGGCGGGAGTGTTCCGGGCCGAGTCCATCAAGGTAGCGGAAGCGGCCAAGGTGATCGAGAACTCGCAGCGGGACATAAACATCGCCTTTATGAACGAGCTGTCTATCATTTTTAATAAAATGGGGATAGACACCCGGGCAGTGCTGGACGCGGCCGCCACCAAGTGGAATTTTCTCAATTTCACGCCCGGCATCGTAGGAGGGCACTGCATCGGGGTCGATCCCTACTATTTAACATATAAAGCGGAACAACTGGGCTATCATTCTCAGATCATCCTTTCCGGCCGGCGCATCAATGACGATATGGGCCGCTATGTAGCCGAGAATACCATCAAAAGCCTGGTCCGGGCCGACATACCGATCAAGAAGGCGCGGGTCGCCATCCTTGGCTTCACCTTCAAGGAGAACTGCCCGGATACGCGCAATACCCGGGTGATTGACATTTTTCGTGAGTTGAACGAGTATGGGATCGTGCCCCTGGTGTTTGATCCGGTAGCCGACGCCGACGAAGCTCGCCATGAATATGGACTGCAGTTTAATACCGTTGATGATATCAAGGGTGTCGACGCTCTGGTGCTGGCGGTGGCCCACGATGAGTTGCGGGAGTTGACCCGGGAAGGGCTGGACGGTTTTTTCAAAGACGTGCCCAACCAATGTAAAGTTGTGATCGATGTCAAAGGG
>CAZOMS010000233.1:0-3409 GCA_964580805.1 uncultured Syntrophomonas sp.
GCAGCAAAGCCTTGGTGGCGTTGATGTTGCGGTCCCGGCAGGTTAGGTGGGGCAGGGGGGTTATGCCCAGCTCCCGCTTCAGCTTGCAGGCCATCAGGCTGCTGTCCGCCCGGGCCCGGGCCAGGGGAGAATCGGCGATGGTGATGGCGTCCACCCCCTGCTCTTTCAGGTGGCGGGCGCTGGCCAGGAAGAAGTCGATATCGGTATCGATGGGGGGGTCGAGTTCAACCGCGATGATCTTCTCGCCCCGGGCCATTTTGTCCAGCAGCAGGTTGGGCAAGGGCTCTTTCCGGGGGCGGGTCTTTTCCAAGGGAGCTCGAGCGGCTATCCAGTCAGGGGCAAACGATGCCAGCCGGACCGCCATCTCCCGGATATAGTCGGGGGTGGTGCCGCAGCACCCGCCCAGGATGGCCACTCCCTGGCGGGCCACCTGCAGCATCTGGGCAGCAAAATATTCCTTGTTGTTCTGGAAGAAGGTACGGTTGTTGATCAAAGCCGGATAACCGGAATTGGGCATGATCGAGATGGTTTTATCCCCAAAGGACAGGGTCTTTATGTACTCCAGCAAATGCGATGGCCCTGAATAACAATTAAACCCCACCGAATCGATGCTGGAGACATCGAGCAGGCTGTCCAGCAGCTGGCGGCCCGATTTTCCCAATCGGGTCAGCCCTTCCGGCGATACCGCAAAGGAAACCATGACATAGGCATCCGGATTTCTGGCCTTGATATAGCGGGAGAGGGGGTCCAGGTACTCCTCGCTGCTGAAGGTTTCAAACAGGAAGTTGGCTGCTCCCTGTTCCAGGAACAGGTCCAAGATTTCCCGGTATTCTTCCCAGTGATCGGCATCATCCTCGTCCGGCAGCGGTCCAATGTCGGCAAAGACCTGTACCTCAGTTCCCGCTGTCGCTTCCAGGGCCAGGTAGTAACCCTGCCGGATGACGGCGGCAAGGGTCTCGGCATCACAACCCAGGCTAGTCCGGTTGGCCCCGAAGGTATTGGTTTTGATGGCCTGGCAGCCGGCTTCGATGTATTCCCGGTGGATCTTTGTTACCGTGTCAGGGTCAAAGCGATTGGCCAATTCGCAGTTGTTTAAGGGACTGGGAGCCACGCTGGCGTAATAGGTACCCATGGCCCCGTCAAAAATGAAAGGCGCCTTAACCGGTTTGATCATCATAACCATCCTTTGCATCACATTTGGTTTCCTGCTTATGATAGCAAAAAAGGAAGACGGCCGCACCCGGGCCGGGGTCGGAGGCGGGTGATAAATGTCGAAAGACATATGGTATAATTCAATAAATGTCCTGAACCCGCAACCCGAGGGGACGTGGCAAGAACCGAATCCGGGGCGTTTTGGATGGGCCTAGACTGGACATCTGCTTCAGGGGAGGAGAACAAAATCAGCAATCGATTCATGGATTCGTTATTGGATATAGATACCTTTTCAGTGACCTGGGAATTGGTCCCCGGCCGGGGGGCCCGCGAGAAAGCCCAGACCGATGTGATCCAGGCCGCCCAGGAGGCGGCCCGGGATGGATTGGTCCATGCCCTGGCCATTACCGATAACCCGGGGGGGAGACCGGCCCTATCGGCATCCTTTTTGGGCGCGGAGCTACTTGCCCTGGGCATCGAACCGCTGGTTCATTTCACCTGCAAGGACAAGAACCGCAACCAGATCGAGTCCGAGCTCTACGCTCTGGACCGGGCCGGGGTGCAAAATCTGTTGGTGATGAGCGGCGACTATCCCACCGAAGGGTTTAAAGGCCGGGCCAAGCCGGTTTTCGACCTGGACCCGGTCCACATCCTGGAGATGGCCGAGGCCATGAATCAAGGCGGGTCGGTATCCGTTCCCCTGGGCCAGGCAAGCCGGCAGCCCAGCCAGTTCCTTACCGGGGCGGTGGTCTCTCCTTTTAAATCCACTGAAGCGGAATTGATGGTACAGTATTACAAGCTTAAGAAGAAGGCAGCGGCCGGAGCTGGATTCATAGTTACCCAGCTAGGCTACGACGTGCGCAAATTCCATGAAGCCCTGCAGTTTATCCGCAATTGTGATCCCGGCTTGCCGGTGATCGGCAATATATACATCCTTCCTTTCGGGGCGGCTCGGATGATGAACGCCAATCAGCTGCCGGGATGTGTGGTTTCCGACCAGTTGCTGACCCAGATCGACCGGGAACGGGCTTATCAGGATAAAGGCCTGGGAGCGCGGCTGCTAAGGGCCGCCAAGATGTATGCGTTCATGAAAGGGATGGGCTTCGATGGGGTGCACCTGGGCGGTCACAATATCAGCTATGAGCAGGTGCGCGGCGTGATAGAAAAAGGGGAGGAGCTGTTAACCGATTGGCTCCAAATCATCCCCGAATTTGATTTTCCCCAGCTGGATGGATTTTATTATTATGAGCTCGATCCTACCACCGGCCTCAATACCCCGGTCCCGGTCAACCGCGCCGCTTGGCCGGCGGATTATCCGGTTACCTTCAATCACCGGATGATGCGCCTTGTTCATCGCCTGGCCTTTACCCCGGGCAAAAACCTCTTCCCCGCGGCACAGCGCCATTACCGTAAAAAAAAGGACCCCAGCCGGCATGGTTGGGAGCATGTGATCAAGGTGATCGGCAATGACTGCCAGGACTGCGGCGATTGTGCTTTGCTGGATATGGCCTACCTATGTCCCATGTCGCAGTGTCCCAAGAACCAGCGCAATGGTGCCTGCGGCGGCAGCCGCGACGGGTGGTGTGAGGTTTTCCCGGGCAGGAAAAAGTGCGTCTGGGTCAAGGCCTATGCCATGCTGAAGGCCTATGGTGAGGAAGAGCAGTTGGAAAGTCTGCAGGCGCCTCCGGTCAACTGGGATCTCTACCAGACCTCGGCCTGGTACAATTACTACACCGGACGGGATCATTCCGCCATCACTGAGGAAGAGAAAGAGGAATAGGGTCGGGATCCTTTGGCTGTCTTCGGCTCTTTAGGATACCCAGACAGGCACTTTTTCAGCGGCTCCGGGGGATACCAGTATGTATGCCGGGACAAACGAGGACAAACGAGTCCGTGCACTGCATCGCTCCGGGTGCCGGAAAAGACCCCGCCAGGGTTTTTTAGGCCCCTATTGAGGTTAGCTTTACAGCCTTACCGGGGAAGCCAGACGGCTATACGATCCCTTTGATACTTGAACGTGACTGTGATTCCTTGGCCAGGGCGGTTATCTGCTGGCACAGGGACGCCAGTTTCCCATAATTATGGTCGGCCACAGCTCTCTCCATGGACAAAGCCAGTTCCGATATCTTCATGAATCCGTACATACCGGCGGTGCCTTTGAGACTGTGGCTGATATGCTTGATGGCGCCGTCGTTTTTAAGATTTATAGCCTCTCTAAGCTCGTCCAGCATCTCCTCCAGCATTTCCATGAATTCAG
>CAZOMS010000234.1:0-3383 GCA_964580805.1 uncultured Syntrophomonas sp.
GGTCTTCCTGACCTGGCAGGTGGCCGAATTTTCGCATTGGTATCCCGGGCTCAGGCACACGTTAATCGCCAATGGTCCTTCCATAGCTTCAATTACGTCGGTGATGGTGATTCCTTCCAGAGGACGCCCCAATCTCACTCCTCCCTGAATGCCACGCTGAGTCACCACCAAACCGGCGCGTGATAATACCTGAATAGTCTTGTGCAGGAAATCCTCGGGAATGCCGTGTTTTTTTGAGATTATTTTGCTCGACACCAGCTGTCCATAAGGTACCTGGCCCAACTCGATAAGGGTCTTAATCGCGTATTCGGTCTGGCGGGTAATCTGCATCGGCTCACCTTTTTCCAAAGTGGACTAAATTGATTCACTTTACATGTTTAGATAATAAACGCTGCCCGGATTAAAATCAAGCCTTATTTTATGTTTTCCAGGGTTTAGTTAATAGATGTGTGAAAATGTCGAACCGGGCGAAAGATAAACTAGAAAATCGAAGGTTTTTCCATTACACTATGTTTCGGAATTATCTTTTCTTTTATGTAATAACAATATCTTAGTAGGGACTGCATAAATCCCCTTCAATTTTCGACACCGCCCGTTTGCTGGCGGTAACCAGGAGGAATGGCCACCATGAGAAAATTCGACGACCTGATTTCTGTGCTGTTCGGGCATCACTCGCAACATCCCCATAGCAGCGTTTACTGGGATGGTATACTGGCCTGCCGGGTTCCAGAACTGCATAATATCCGCGAAGTCTTCTGCAAAGCCAACCAACACGATGACAGTGATATCGTCAAAGCGTTTGGCAGCCGGCGGCCCTCCTCCGACCAATATCTTCTCCATTTGGCCCCCGGTTGGCAGACCAACCGGAATCCAATCCCGGTCATTCTTATCCCCGGGGCCGGTATGGATGCGGTATCTTTTGTCAATTTGTACAACATGGGATTCAAAGGCATTCAGCAACAATTAGTGGACCTGGGTTACCGGGTATTTTGTCTGACCTTCGCTCATACCCATGGGGACAATTGCTACCAGGCGGAAGCTCTGGCCCACGCCATCTCCCAGGTCAAATCCATGTGCCATGTGGAAGAGGTAGACCTGGTGGCACATAGCAAAGGAGGCCTGGCAGCCCGTGCCTATATGGCCGGCCTCAGTACGGCGACCCCTTACCGGGGAGACATTCGCCGTCTGGTAATGCTGGGCACCCCCAACCTGGGAATCGATTTCGCTTTTCGCAACCCCGCTATCTCCCTCCCTATATACCTGACCGGCAGCAATGGGGTAATCGCCTGGGACCGGATGAATTATCTGGGCGCGCCCATAAATGTTTGCCGGCAAGCTATTTATCACGATGGTGCGTTTCCGGGACAATCTCAAATGCTATATAAATGGAATGATCAGTATCCCCTGGATATGACCCAGCCTGATTGGTGGACCACCTATCACGGCGGGCTGGGATTCGTCAGTCATTCCCGGGGGATCAATGCCGCCATCGCCGATGGGGGGGATTTGATTGCCCGGTTGGAGAAAGCCGGGGCCGGGGCCGGGGTGGAATTGTGTGTCCTGGCCGGTGATAACCACATGTTTGGCCCGGTGTCCGGCGATGTTTCCGCCCCCAGTGACGGAATGGTCTTTGTCGACAGCGTCTTGAACACCGACGCCATGGTGGCCGGGGGAGCTATTCTCAAAGAAAAGACCAGGCTCAAAGTGAACCATCTGGAATTGTTGTTCTACCGCAAGGTGATCCGCTGGGTCGACCAGCAGTTGAGCAGCTGATAATGTAAAACCTATAGGTACGGTATATAATGTAAATCATACTTAGTTGGCAGAGGAGTGTATTATGAAAAGAGTACTGATCTCACTATTGATTTTGGCGCTGGGGCTGTTCCCGCTGGGCTGCGCTCAGGACAAGCCATCCGCGGTACCTGGCAAGATGATAACTATCGGCATTATGCCGGACGTTGACTCGGTTCCCTTCCTGATAGCCGAGAAAAATGGCTACTATACCAAGCAAGGAGTCCAAGTCAAGATAATTCCTTTTAAAAGTGCCAAAGACCGGGACAGTGCCCTCCAGAGCGGCCAGCTGGACGGCGTGGTATCGGATGTGGTAGCAGTTATCTTTGCCAACGCCGGGGGCATCAACCTGCGCATGTGTTCCAAGACCGACGGGACTATCGAACTCATGGCGGGCAAGGGATCCGGCATCACCTCGGTGGACGGCCTCAAAGGCAAGCGCGTAGGCTTATCCAGCAATACGGTCATGGAGTACAGCCTGGACCGCATGCTGGAAGCCAATCAGGTGCAGCCCGGTGAGGTAAACAAGGTAGCTATCCCCCAGCTGCCTACCCGCTTCGAAATGCTGCAGGGGGGCCGGGTGGATGCCGCCATCATGGTCCAGCCATTTTCCAGCCTGATTCTCAAAGATGGGGGCACGGTGCTGACCAGCACTGACGTACTGGCCAATAAATGTGTCACAGTAGCTTTTACCGCCGAGACTCTAAGGGATAATCCAGAAGAAATCAAAGCAGTCATGAGGGCTTACAATGATGCTGCCACATACTTGCAGACGGAACCCACCGCATCCTACCTGGATTATGTCATCCAGGCGATGGGATTCCCGGCCCAAGTCAAGGACATCATCCAGATGCCCCAATACCACAAGGCTGAGCTGCCTGAGAAAAGAATCTTCGATGATGTCATGACCTGGATGGCAGACAGACAACTGGTAAAAACCACCTATAATTATGATGATCTGATCAATGGGGAAGTGCTTAGGTAGATGATCGAGTGATCCAAGTCAACAATCTATCGGTCTGGTACCAGGCCATTAATGAGTCGGTTTTAGCCCTGGACCGGGTCAGCCTGGACATCCCCAGGGGAGAAATCATAACTCTGATCGGCCCCTCGGGATCAGGCAAATCGACTTTTCTCTATGTCCTGGCCGGTATACAAAGAAAATATGCAGGGATCGTCACCATAGATGGCCGCCCCATAAATCCCAAAACTCAGCGGGTTGGGATGATACTGCAGAACTATGGCCTGCTGCCCTGGAAAAACGTCCGTGACAATGCCCTGCTGGGAGTCAAGATTAAAAACGGCCAGCAGGAGCTTAACGATTACGCCCATTACATACTCCAGCAGCTGGATATTGATTCCTTACTGGACCGATATCCCAAAGAGCTCAGCGGGGGTCAGAGGCAAAGGGTGGCGATCGCCCGCGCCTTCATAATGAAACCCGATCTCCTGCTTATGGATGAGCCCTTTTCGGCGCTGGATGCCATAACCAGAGAGGAAATGCAGGCGCTATTCCTTAATATATGGAAGCAACACAGTGTGACCACCGTATTTGTGACCCACAGCGTCGATGAGGCGCTTTACCTGGGCAG
>CAZOMS010000235.1:0-3374 GCA_964580805.1 uncultured Syntrophomonas sp.
AGATTTTACCATCGCGGCTCAGGACACCATTAATGAGTTCAGCAATGTTACGGTAAGGAAACGCGGTGATTTCTTTCATATCCAGCTCACCTTATTGGGAGAGCCCCGGAGCAGCTTCGGCCGGGCCTGGAAGACTGGGTTGGCCCTTGATGCCAGTACCTCGATGAAAGCCGAGTATGGCCGCCGGGTTATCGGTTCTATTCCATTTAAACACTATAATGATTACCAGAATAAGGGCTGGATCAGCTCGGAAAACCGGGATGGACGCCGGGCCAAGTCCCTGCAGCGGCCTGCTGTCACCGACGCTTTGGCCAAAGGCTTTATTCGTCTATCGCCCAACACCCTGGATTTTATTGCACCAGAGCTGATAGCCTATCTAGCCGGCCGAATGGATTTCGATGCTTCGACCCATCTTATCTATTGGGGCGGCGGTAATGGGAGCCAACTGGAAGCGGTGGGTGACCTCAAGGTCAATGAAGCCGCCAGCTTGACCATAGACGGGCCGGACCAGATGACGTTTGGCGATAGATCCCTTCTGCTGCCGGCGCTTAAATACTTTACCGACAAATTTAAAGACGCTCCTCTTGGAGTAGTGGTGTTTATAACCGACGGTCAAATCGATGATTTAAATGATGTTAAACGGTATACTAACCAATTGGCGAGCGAAATCGTCTCCAACCAGCGTTCCCATCTGAAATGTATCCTGGTGGGCGTGGGGGAAGCCGTCGATGAGGTTACCTTGAAACAATTGAGCAATCATGATACCTATACCCATGTCAACATGTGGGATTATATGATCGCCTCCGAGTTGCAGGACGTATTGAAGATTTTTGGGGAAGTTGTCCGGGACAGTCAGATCGTGGCCCCTAGGGGCGCTGTATACGATTCCCGCGGGAGCAATATCAAGGATTTTCCCCGTGGCCTTCCTACCCGATTTGGATTTACCCTGCCGATCACATCTCCCTGGTTTGAATTGGACATGCCCAACCTGAAACTTCGCCAGGAAGTGAAGATCCCTCCTTATATTTTAAGGGGATAATCCTTGCCTTAAATGTTCTCTCTCAGAACTACCCCTACCAACAGGAGCAGAAAGCAAAAAGAGCGGTCTTTTTCTTCTCATGGAGAAGCGAAAAAACCGCCCTTAGTTTTGCGTTCTTCTTCCCTATGGGTTACTTAGTAACCCTTTTTCAAAAATTGGTCCCAAAAATACATCTCGGGTTCATAAAATAGTTACTCAAGTTACCGTAGTTACCCTTTTTTTAAAACTTGAAAAGTATAAATAATATATGGAGAAAGAATATGAAATAGGGTAACTTGAGTAACTTGGGTAACTTGCCAAACCCCACATCGATTCTGAGCACTGATTTTCCCCGACACCAATTACTCAATTACCCTGAATTACCCTTATTTCAAAACTCTCGATGTAAAATTTATATAGGGAGAGTTTCTGATTTAGGGTAATTTTCAGTAATTGGGTAATTCCCATTGCAAAAAGAGCCTGCACGCCAGAATGCGGACCGTTCCTGTAATTATGGCATACTTCCACAGGATATTAGCTGTTTTGCGAATGTTTGTTCTGCAGGATTCCGTGCGCCTCCGGTTTTATTTATGCACCGTTATTTACTCCCGCTCATTCCTGCCCATTTCCTCTGCTCATCGGCTACTCCGTGACACCGAGACCCCCAAAAATTAGAAAAAGGAGGTTCAGCTCTAAGTCTGAAACCCCTTGATATTCCTCAATAATGGCGGAGAGGGCGGGATTCGAACCCGCGAGGCAGGTATTAGCCGCCTACTCGATTTCCAATCGAGCGCCTTCAGCCAAGCTCAGCCACCTCTCCAAGATTATCTTTTGTTGCCGCCACCTTGACCATAAATGGGCTCCTATTATGACGACTTAAGTATTGTACCTCATCCGATGAAGGCCCGCAAGCCTCCAGATACTGAATTGTTTTCAAGGAAGACTGCTATAATAAGTGTCGTACCATATGCACCCTGCACTGGTCTGCCTGTCCTCGGTCCTCCTGCCGCCTTGGCTCTTTACGGCTATGACTATTTATTTTCTGCCCATTCTCCGAGTACGCCGTAGAAAAGCCGGCGAGTTTACTCGCCGGCTTTCGTCATTAGATCAACTCAGATCTCAGGGCAATCACTATTGACACCATGCTGCCGGCTCTTATTTAATCATGGAGCTGCCGGTAGGCATAATGGTTCGACCAAAAGTACTATTAACCCAGATCGCACTAGCCATATAAACACCCAATAATCCTACTGCGCCCAACAAATAAGCCGCAATCGGTTTCCACGGGGTAGCCCCTATCCAGCCACCGTCCATGAGAGCCACCAAGCACGCAGCCGGCGTCAGCAATAAGAGGATTAGGCCCATGACCGCATTGGATGATTTCATATAAACCGGGGTTAAGAAGATAAGGGCTATGGATAGAATTATCCAGGCATAGCCATCAATGTGTGCATCAAGGGGAATCGGGAATTTGAAAGCTGCCGCGAAATACTTTACAAACATCTCCAGGGCGCCGGCCAGCATGAAAAAGCCGGAGAAGAATAGGAACACGTTACCACCGACAAGAGCGCCTTCTTTTAGTTCAATTACACCCACGGTAAATTGAACTAAAGCTCCGCCCATCAACCAGCAACCCAACAGGGGCAGAGCCCCAGCGCTTACCGAACCAGACAAAAGCGCATAGAAAGTAAGACCTGCGACACCTAAAGCAACTAGTCCAGCCGGGGCGGGATTAGCCCATCCGCTTCCATGTCCTGACATCTGAAATCCTCCTTACGTTTTAATTTTCTGTTCTGCTACCAATCCAGCTCAAGGTCAAGGTGAGGATTCAACGATGTTAATGAAACAATAGCTTGTTTCAATTATGTAGCGAACCTTACCTCAAGCTACTTCCCTTAAAAATAAAAAAAGGCGTTGTCCAAGGGATTGATCGTGGCACCAGGTTTCCCGCACGTTCTTTCCGCAACACCTCCTTTAGTAATAGATTTTATGACCTGTTACTTTCGGATATGCTTATTTTATTGGCTATCAAACATTACGTCAACAAATTTTTTGATTTGACTCGATTATCTTGATAACAATGCCAGTTGCTGCCACATGTTTTAAGCTATCCCCGCAGTATTATTTTTGGCTACCCTCTTGCTGAAAATGCGTTCTCATTATGTATCCCATCATGAATTTGGTCCTGCCTGGAACCCCCAGCCGGGAACGTGCTCCTAAAATAAAAAACCGATCCTTGGTTAAATGATCGGTTCTGGTTATCTGGCGGAGAGACAGGGATTCGAACCCTGGAGGCGGGGATTAACCGCCTACTCGATTTCGAGTCGAGCGCCTTCAACCGAACTCGGCCATCTCT
>CAZOMS010000236.1:0-3370 GCA_964580805.1 uncultured Syntrophomonas sp.
GGATAACACGGCCTTCGTCGGCCATGTTGTTGGTCATTTCGGCTATTCTTTTATGTAGCCGCTCCTGGTACTCCCTGGCTACCAGAGGGGACCTCTGTTCCAGTTTTTCTACCTCAGTAAGGATATAGGCGTTGCGTTGGGCTATGTCCCGGGCCAGATTGGCGCCCTCTTTGCTGCGCATCTCCACGAGGCTCTGCAGGGCCTCGTCCAGGGCACTTTGCAATGCCGCCCAGATGATGTCCGGGTCTTCCTGATCGTCTATCAGGTTGAATACGTCCGGCAGCCTAAAAACGTCTATGACCCTGAATTCGGAAGCAATATTTAGATGTTCTGCTAAATCCTTCAGGGAATCATGATAAGCGATTGCCAGACCTTTGTCAACTTTGATATTTCTCGCCATATCTCCGGTTTTCTCAATATTGATGCTGATTTCAATGCGTCCCCGCTGGAGATTTTTTTTCAGTTCCTCCTTGATCTTCTCTTCCAAAAACAGGTACCGCCGGGGCATCCGGGTATGTATATCGAAGTAGCGATGATTAACTGTTTTTAATTCGCAGCTTATATCATATCCATTTTGCTGAACCTGACTCCGGCCAAAGCCGGTCATACTCTTTACCATTTATAAATCAACCTTTCCGCAATAATTACACATTCTATCAAAGGCCTTCCATAAAATACTCCCGCTGATCACGAAAACTTTCGACTGATGCTTTCATATTTTAACATAATTGGCTTTGAAAATAAAAAACCCCAGTGGAAGGTATATCAATATATGGGTACAGGGAAAATATCGGGGAGACGATGCAGTTATGTCCGCATAACCAGAATGGCAAACTTGCCAGGCAAGGTGGTCAGGCTTGACATCCGGTCCGCAGTTGATTTAAATATAAGGCAAATGCAAATGTTTGCATTTGCTATGCGGATCGTTGCCGAAGCACATCAAAAATAGTTGAGGAACGGGGAATAGATAGATGAATAGATGCTTAAGGTCTCCTAACATTATTGGCCGCTACCGGCGGGTCGGCTTGTTGGCCATACTGATACTGACTTGGTTGCTGGCGGGATGTCAGCAACAACCAGTAAGCGCCCCAACTGGTGCGGATGATCGGTTAAAAGTGGCCGTCACCATTGTGCCCCAGGCCACTTTTGTAAAAGAGGTCGGGGGTGACCTGGTTGAGGTGGTAACCATGGTGCCGCCCGGTGGAAATCCTGAAAACTATTCGCCTACCCCTCAACAAATGTTGCAGTTCAGCGATGCTGACATTTATTTCGCTATCGGGGTGCCAGCCGAAGAGGCCAACCTGCCCGAACTCATTAGTCTGTCTCCCACCATAAAGGTGGTCGATCTCCCCGCTCTGGTCGACCGTAAATACCCTCCCGTCACTTTTTCTTCCGGGGAGAGGGACCCGCACATGTGGTTATCCCCCCAGCGGGTTCAAGAGATAGTCCGCTTGACGGCTGAGCAGCTAACGCTGCTGGATCCGCTCCATGGCGATATCTATGCCGCCAATAGCGCCGCTTATGTAGAACGCCTGGCCCAATTGGATAGTGAGATCAGGTCCACCCTGGCCGATCTGCCTAATAGGACCTTTATCGTATACCATCCGGCTTTCGGTTATTTTGCCGCCGACTATGGTTTGACCATGGTTGCTTTGGAAGAGGAAGGTAAAGAAGCGGCAGCGGTAGACCTGCAGAGAGTGATAGATCTGGCCCGGGCCCAGAATATCAAGGTAGTGTTTTATCAGGCCGAGATCGACAGCAAGCAATCCCGAACCCTGGCCGAAGAAATCGGTGGGCAGGCGGAGATGATCGCTCCGCTGGATCCGGATTATATCGGCAACCTGCACAAGACAGCCCTCACCTTCCAACGAGTGCTGAAGCCGGCTGGGGAGGAATGATGCTGAATAAAGCCAATCATCAAAACGAATTCGCCGTAGTTATCAAAGACCTTACGGTCCGGTATGGCAACATCCTGGCCCTGCAAGACATCGACCTGCAGATTGCCAGCGGTGATTTTATGGGCATAATCGGGCCCAATGGCAGCGGCAAAACCTCCCTGCTCAAGTCCATCTTGGGATTGGTTAAGCCCGCCAACGGTACCATATCAGTGCTGGGGATGCCCCCCAGAGAGGCCTGCTCCCAAATAGGCTATGTCCCCCAGATGACCAACATCGACCGGGATTTTCCCATCACCGTCAAAGAGGCAGTTATGATGGGCCGCCTGGTGGGAAAACCGGGCTTGTTTCACCGCTACCATCAGAACGACCGCCAGGTAGTGGAACAATACCTGGAACGGTTGGAAATTGCCGAATTGGTCGACCGGCAGATCGGCCAGTTATCCGGAGGACAGCTGAAGCGGGTGCTTATCGCCCGGTCCCTGGTGGTTGAACCGCGTATTCTGTTGCTTGACGAACCGACCGCCGGGGTTGACGCCCATTCCAGTTCCCAGATCTACGAACTACTGAAAGACCTGAACCAAAGCATCACCATAATTATTGTGACCCATGACACAATGGCGGTGAGTTCATACCTCAAATCCATTGCCTGTATAAACCAGACCCTTTATTATCATGGTGATCCCAACCTGTCCAGCGAACTCATTATGAGAGTATATGGATGCCCGGTGGAGTTGATCGCTCATGGTGTCCCCCACCGGGTGCTGGGCCAACATGAACAGGGGGGAATTGGATGTTAGAGGCCATCTTGCATTACTCCTTCATGCAGCATGCCCTGCTGGCGGCTCTGTTGTCATCGGTGGCCTGCGGTATCATGGGAACTGTCATAATTGAAAAACGGTTGGTAATGATGAGCGGCGGGATCGCCCATACCGCTTTCGGCGGCATAGGATTGGGCTATTACCTGAGTATCGAGCCGATGATCGGGGCATTGGCTTTTTCGTCCCTGTCGTCCTTGGGTATAGCATCCCTCAAACGCAATTCCCACACCAATACCGATGTACTTATGGGTATGTTCTGGCCTTTGGGGATGGCCCTGGGCATCCTGTTCATATCGTTCGCACCTGGTTATCCTCCGGATATGACCTCCTACCTGTTTGGCGATATTCTGACCGTGTCCCGCTCCGACCTCATTTATATGTTGGTGCTGGATGCCATAATTCTGGTCACGGTGGCTGCCTACTTCGATCTGATCACCGTTTACCTGTTCGATGAGGAGTTTGGTACCGCGTTGGGCCTGAAGATGACCTTCATCGATTATCTGATCTTTTTCATGATTGGCCTTACGGTGGTGGTGATAATCAGAGTTATTGGCATCATCCTGATATTAGCGTTATTGTGCGTCCCCCCGGCAGTGGCTCGGATGTACACCAATAACCTTAAGAAGATGATACTCATATCCATAGTGCTGGGAG
>CAZOMS010000237.1:0-1777 GCA_964580805.1 uncultured Syntrophomonas sp.
TGGCCAGAAGCGTCAAGGCTGGTTGCATCCGGTTGGAACACAATCGCGATAAGGTCGATTTACTCAACGTTTTCCCGGTGCCCGATGGGGATACCGGTACCAATATGTATCTGACCTTATTGGCGGCGGCCAAAGAAGGCGAAAAAAACAGCCAGCAACCCCTGGGCAAGGTGGCCAAAGCCGTATCATTTGGTTCACTTATGGGGGCGCGGGGCAATTCGGGTGTAATTATGTCGCAAATATTCCGTGGTATGGCCAAGGTTTTAGAAACCAAGGCGGAAGCGAACGCCATGGACATGGCTCAATCATTAAGGGCAGGTTCTGAAACTGCCTATAAGGCGGTAATGAAGCCGGTAGAAGGAACCATCCTGACTGTGATCCGGGAAATCGCGGCCGCCACGGAACGGGAGGCCAGCGCTGGCAATGATGTCCTGGGTTCATTGTTGGCGGGGATAGAGGAAGGGCTGCGGGTTTTGGAAAAGACTCCTGCCATGCTTCCGATCCTGAAGGAAGCCGGGGTAGTCGATGCCGGCGGACGAGGTTTGCTATATTTTTTGGAGGGATTTATCGACGGCCTGGCTCACAATAAAGATATCACCCTGGAAGAATACAAAGGGAAGTTGGCTATGCCGCATTTAGAGAGGGATGGGCAGGCTATGGTCGAGCTCGATTTTCAGTATTGTACCGAACTGCTCATTAAAGGTTCTTCCTTGGACGAAGGGGATGTGAAGGACCATCTAGCTCCTCTGGGTGATTCAATGCTGGTGGTGGGTGATGAAAACCTGCTGAAGGTCCACATTCACTCCAATCACCCCGGTAAAGTCCTGGAAACCTGCCTGCAATTTGGCAGCATAAGCGATGTTAAAATCAACAATATGCTGGAAGAAGTGCACGAACAGCATCACAAATGGGATGAGGAAAAAGCCAAACCCCAGCGGCGGATAGGGATCGTGGCGGTTGCCGCTGGTGACGGGATCAAGAAAATGTTACTGAGTCTGGGGGTCGATGAAGTAGTGGAAGGCGGCCAGACGATGAATCCCAGTACTGAGGATTTGGTGAGGGCTTGTGACCAGGTGGGCGCTGACCAGATAATTATCTTGCCCAACAATGCCAATGTAATCATGACGGCTGACCAGGCCAAACATTTGAGCAGTAAGCACCTGGCCATTGTCCCTACTAAATCAGTGATGCAAGCCATCAATGCCTTAATCGCCTTCAACGATGAGGGGGATCTGGAACAGGTGGCGGAGGCGATGATCAAGGAGACCTCCGGCATGTCTTATGGAGAAGTTACATACGCAGTCAGGGATTCCAACTACAATGGTTTCGAGATAAAAGAAGGCGACTTTATCGGATTGGTCAATGATAAGATTGCTGCCCAAGGCACTTCCGCCGAAGATGTGGTGCTGGACTTGCTGAACATTATGAAGGCCCTGGAGCATGACCTGTTGACGATCTTCTACGGTTCAGACACCGAGGAAAAAGATGCACTGCAGCTGAAGGGGAGAATAATGGGCCAGTATGCCGACAACGAGATTGAGATGCATTATGGCGGCCAGCCTCATTACAATTACCTGCTCTCAGTAGAGTAAATGCGCGTAATTCCTGGGTTACGGTGTTGCATATGAAGAGATTGGCCGAAGGCGTACAATTTATAACAGGGGTTGGTCCCCGGCGGGGGCAGATGCTCCATAAACTTGATTTGGACAGCGTCTTCGATTTATTTTGGAATGTACCCCGTACCTATCTTAACCGCAGTAAAACCAGCCCGATACAA
>CAZOMS010000237.1:1877-3333 GCA_964580805.1 uncultured Syntrophomonas sp.
TGATGCTCAGCGTAATGAAGACCCATTTGTCCGAATATCCGGAAATATTGGATCCGGAACTGCGCCAACATTACCAGCTGTGTGATATTGGCTATGCCCTGCAGAATTTACATTTCCCTGCTTCGCGGGAGGCATATCTGGCTGCCCGCCGGCGGCTGGCCTTTGAAGAACTGCTTCTTTTCAAGCTCAACCTGGAACTGGAGAACGAACAAGTTGTCGATGAGCGACTGCCGGTGGTACAACTTCCCCGCACCGACCTGGTCGGGAGGGTCCGGCGCAACTTGCCTTTCGAATTGACTGCCGCCCAGCAGAGGGTGATCGGAGAGGTTTTCTCGGATATGGCCGCCCCGAGCAGCATGAATAGACTTTTGCAGGGCGATGTCGGTTCCGGCAAGACTGTGGTGGCTGCCCTGGCTATGGCGCAGGCAGTGGCTGCGGGATATCAGGCCGCCATGATGGTGCCGACGGAGATACTGGCGGAACAGCATTTCCGGTCATTGGAGAGAATCTATGCCGGTACGGAATTAAACCTGGCCCGTCTTACCGGGGGATTAACAACTGCGGAACGCCGGACCCTGCATGCCGGCGCAGCCGCCGGCCACATCGATATCCTGGTCGGGACCCAGGCTCTGATCCAGGATGAGGTCGCTTTTAAGAACCTGGGCCTGGTTGTGATTGATGAGCAGCATCGTTTTGGTGTCAGACAAAGGAGCAAACTGGGGGACAAAGGTCTGCTTCCCGATACCCTGGTGATGACCGCCACCCCCATACCCAGAACTTTGGCCCTGGCCTTGTATGGCAATCTCAACGTCTCGGTGCTGGATGAGCTCCCGCCAGGTCGTTTACCGGTAAGAACGGTTTATCTTCCCAGGTCAGCCCGGGACAAAGCCTATCGCCTGATCCACGCCGAAGTCGGCAAGGGGGTCCAGGCCTATGTCGTGTGTCCCCTGATCGAGGAGTCGGAGAAACAGGACCTGCAGGCGGCTGTGACCATTTACCAGGAACTGCAGTCCACCTTCACCGATCTTAGGGTAGGTTTACTGCATGGTCGGCTCAAGTCCGGCGAAAAAGAGGCCGCCATGCAATTATTCAAAGAAGGCTGGCTTGACATTCTGGTTACCACCACAGTGATCGAAGTTGGTGTGGACGTGCCCAACGCCACCCTGATTCTGATCGAGCACGCCGAACGGTTTGGCCTCTCCCAACTGCACCAGCTGCGGGGCCGAGTGGGACGGGGAACCCAACAATCATACTGCGTTCTGGTAGGTGAGCCCGTAACCGAGGAGGCCCGGCAAAGGCTGCAAGCCATGCAAAAAACCAGTGATGGATTCGAACTGGCCAACGAGGATTTGAAGATTAGAGGCCCCGGCGATTTCTGGGGGGTCAAGCAGCATGGCCTCAATGAGTTGAAGGTGGCCAATTTGCTGAGGGATCAGCAAATCCTTGCTGATGCGGC
>CAZOMS010000238.1:0-3313 GCA_964580805.1 uncultured Syntrophomonas sp.
ACCGTGCCGGCGATGCCCCCGCCCACTATTATGGCGTCAAATGCTTCGTCTGCCACACTACCAACTCCTTCTTAAAAAGTGAGGAAACTCAGAGGAAACAGCCGATCAAGATACCAGGCTTAAATCACTTGGCCTGCTAACTATTATTCTATTCCATATGCCCCGGTCAATAAACATTTTTTATCGGGCCAGTCAATTATCCAATGCCATTACAAACCGGGGCCTATGATTTGGACTGGTCGGAGTATCCTATTATTGTAGAAGTGTATATTGGCAGGAGTGTATAGCAGCGCAAGGGTATCCAGCAGCACTATATACTGCGCGGGTTACGAGAGAAATACATAGCAAATTTATATAAACGATAAATCACCGGCTGACCGCCATAAGGACCAACATGAGTCATAAAACAAAAACAAGGGGGCTCTCCCCCCCTTTGCTGCGATTTTATCTTATCCGGTTAATCCCTGATCCAGGCCCGGATGCCATTTTCCTTTAGCTTTTGCACGGCTGCCCCGGCCTGAGCCAGCGGCACACCCAACCGCACCGACCCTTCGTTTTCCTCCCGGACCCCCATGATCTGAATATCGTTGATGTTGATGCCCGCCTCGCCCATGATGGCTCCCAGGGTACCGATGATGCCCGGCTTGTCCTGGACAATGGCGGTTATGTCGGCATTGTTGATCAGGTTGAGGCGCCCGGTGCGCAAAGTCTTGCGCAGCTGCTGGGCTTCAGCCAGGTACCCGCGCAGGGTCTCCCCCTGGTTCTGCTCCAGGGCCTGCTCATAAAGCTGCAGGTGACTGATCAAAGATCTGATCTCCGCGGCTGCCGCGGCCCGGTTCAAGATCAGGATGTCTTCCCAGAGTTCCGGATTGGAGGCGGCGATACGAGTGGTGTCCCGCAGTCCCCCCGCGGCCAGCTGAATCGCTTCGGGATGGGATTGCAGATTGTTCATCAGGCTGGCTGCCACAATATGAGGCAGGTGGCTGACCTGGCTGACCATCTGGTCATGTTCCAGGGGGGTCGCCAACATCACCTGGGCGCCGGTCCTGGTTAACAGCTCCCGCAATATCTCCACCTGGCCGCTGTCCACCCCGTCCGCCGGAGTCAGAACATAGACAGCGTTCTGGAGCAGGTACTGATCAGCCCCGGTGATGCCGCTGCGGTCCGTTCCCGCCAGAGGATGCCCGCCGATGGCGGTCACATGCGGAGGCAGGATCTCTTCAAACTGTTTCATTATCCACTGCTTGACACTGCCCACATCGGTGACGATCGCCCCCGGCTGCAGCGAGTCCTTGATATCCCGCAGAACTCCCGGGATCATGCGCAGCGGGGTGGCGACAAAAACCACATCACAGCCGCTCACGTCTCCACGGGGGAGTATACCATTGACGGCCTCCATCTCCAGGGCCCGCTCCACAGTGAGCGGGTCGGTGTCACTGCCCCAGATCTCCAACTCCGGGCAGGATGACCGCAGGGCCATGCCAATCGAGGCGCCGATAACACCCAAACCGATGATGGCAATTCTCTTCATTATTAGTTGGCCTCGTTGATGCCGTGGATCGCCTTCATCACCGCCTGCACCTGTTGGGCCAGTATCCCGAATTCGTCGGGGATCAGCGATTGCGGACCGTCCGACCAGGCCTCGGCCGGGTTGGTGTGGACCTCCACAATAATACCATCGCAGCCGCAGGCCACTGCCGCCAGCGACATGGGGATCACCAAATCCCGTTTACCGGTCCCATGGCTGGGATCTACGATTACCGGCAGATGGGACAGCTGCTTGACCAGGGGTATAGCGCTCAAGTCCAGGGTATTGCGGGTGTAGGTCTCAAAGGTGCGGATACCTCTCTCGCACAGAATCAACTGGCTGTTGCCGCTGTCCAGGATGTATTCGGCCGCCATCAGCCACTCTTCAATGGTGGCGGAAAGGCCCCGTTTCAGCAGGACCGGTTTGTTATATTTGCCTACCTCTTTGAGGAGGTAGAAATTTTGCATATTGCGGGCCCCGATCTGGATTATGTCCACATACTCGGCCACCATGGGGATCGACTTCTGATCCATGACCTCAGTAACAATGGGCAGCCCGGTGATGTCGCGGGCTTCGGCCATGATCTTCAGGCCTTCTTCACCCAAGCCCTGGAACGAGTAGGGAGAGGTGCGAGGTTTGAATGCGCCCCCACGTAAGGCCAGGGCGCCTCTTTCCCAGACCGCCACCGCGGTTTCAATGAATTGCTCCCGTCCCTCGATGGCGCACGGTCCGGCGATCAGCGGGACACTGCCATCCCCGAAGGTGGCCTTCCCGACCTGAATAATGGTATTGTCAGTTTTGAATTCCCGCGAAGCCATCTTGAACGGCTTCATTATGGCCACCACGTTCTCCACCCCGGACATGGCCTGCAAAGCCGTGTGATCGACCCGGGTGCGGTCACCTACAGCGCCCAGGATGGTCCGGTTTATTCCTTCCGACAGGTGAACGTTGAAACCTTTCGCGACCAGGCGTTCCTGCACCGCTTCGACCTGAGCCGGGGTGGCCCCCTTCTTCATTACAATTACCACGTTGTTTAACCTCCTCATTTTCATGGCGTCAGGGGTCAAAATGAAAACACCACGGCTAAGCCAATGGTGTGAGAGCCGCTTCTATAGCCTCTCCATCCTACCGCCCTACATTGCCTTTTTGGAATCTGCCTTTGCCTGTTGCCGTGTTACCCGCTACCATACTACAAAACTACTATAGCACACCGGGCCGGGGCGGTTCAACGGAAAATAACAGGCATAAAACAGTCCTGCTCCTCATATAATATAGGATGTCCCGTCTCAATCCCCGACCCCGCAAAACCGCTTTATTATAGAAGGGAATCATTGAAAAAATCCGAGATCACTGAAAAAGCAGCTGTTTTGTCATCCAGAGGAGCAGAAGGATCTCATTCGGCGCCCCTTTTCCTGGCCAGTTGCAAGATGCTTCGCTAACGCTCTGCATGACACCTAAGATGCTTTGCTGACGCTCGCCATGATAAATAATAAACTTTTTAAGTAAGTCTCGGAAGCTCCCGGCGAGGCGCTTCCACCCCCACCGCCGCCAACGTGCCGTTAGCCGCAATTTAGCCGCAATTATACCTTGAAATGCATTTTTAAAAGCAGTATAATGGTTTTTGCCGGCGGGTGTAGCTCAATGGTAGAGCCCCAGCCTTCCAAGCTGGTCGCGCGGGTTCGATTCCCGCTACCCGCTCCATTTTTTTGTCCCTGTGGCTCAGCTGGATAGAGCAACGGACTTCTAATCCGTAGGTCGGGGGTTCGAATCCCTCCGGGGACGCCA
>CAZOMS010000239.1:0-3308 GCA_964580805.1 uncultured Syntrophomonas sp.
TACTTCGGAGTCATAACCGGGGATGAGGATGAGCCGGGCATCAATGGCGCTCTGGTGCAGCGTTACGGCGAGCCGCTGGAAATCGGCCAGACCCCCAATGCCTACGTATGTACCATTGGGGTCAAAAACTATGACACTACTGAAGCCAGTATACTCGCCAATGGCGGTCAGGTAGCAATGCCCAAGACAGCCCTGACCGGGATGGCCTGGCAGGGATACTATTTCGATGCCGAAGGCAATATATTCGGGATCCACCAGCTGGATAAGAATGCCCGATAGAACATTTCAGTCACCCCATACTCCCCGGGGCGGGAAAGGACATACCTGCTCTGGGCTTAGAATTCGAGAGTGGAAGGCTGGAATCACCCGTTCCAGATGAAAGTCTGGGCCGCTATGGTCTGGCCGTCTTCCATTTCTATGTCCACCGTAGTCAGGGTGAAATTGTTGTGCATAAACTCCAGTTTGTGCAAGGCCTTGGGGTTTATCTCGTAAACTTCGCCCTGTACCAGTTCGCCCGGGTGGGGATATATACCATGCAAGCCGCCCAAGATATATCTTTTATAGCCCTCGACCGCACCTTTACCCAGGAGCTTCTGGTCGCCCAGATAATACTGGTGATATCGGGAACCGGTCAAGAAACTGCCGTAAGCGAAATATTGGATCACTGCTGTCACGCTCCTCTGTATGTTTGATCCTTATTATCTCATACCAGGCCGCAATTAGGATGACCTAATTATCCGAAGGCCGCGCCCAAGCCCGTCTTGACCACCTATTTTAATGTCAATCACCAGACCGGAAAAGTGCTAATATTATTATATAAGAGGACGTTTCCCCGGCCCGCCACCGTCCGCAGGTGAAACCGGTGCCGGATCAGTGAGCAGTTCGGCCATGGCTGGCTGCTTGCCTTACATACGGTAAGTATACGAAAGGCGATAGAAGGAGGGAGATAGCATGAGGTCCCATTCGGATTCTATCAAAAAGGTGAAAAGCGAAATCGACGCAGTGAGCCAAGAGATCAACTACCGGATCGACCGGTTGGAGAAGCTGCCCAAAGAGATGGATGACAATTGCCATGTATTGCGGACTTTCATAGAGGACCGGCAGGATGAGCTGAACAAGCAGTTCCGGAAGGCATATATGGTGCGGGGTGAAGACGTATGGGATTTCACCTGGAACCACATCTGGGATATGGTCAAAGATTTCCAGCTCCAGGCCGCTATGAGGAAGAGTTACAGCTACCCGGACCTGGAATCGGCCTTGAAGGTCCGGCGGACCTCGCTGGGACGGCTGCTCAAACTTAATGCCATGTGGGCCGACCAGGTCTGGACGGAGGTCTGGAATGCGGTCTGGAAGGTGATCCAACAAGCCAATAATGAGTACCTGCGCGAGGCCAAGGCCGAGTTCGAACGCTGCGCGGAGGAACTAGATCCCCTGTTGGATAAGAAGCTGGCCCTGAAAAAGGAGATGGAGGAACTACACAATTCCGAAGAGGGAGTGTACCGGATGCTCAAGAGCACCTTCAGTACCAAAGGGAAGGGCAAACATTGATCCAGGGCAGGATGTAAAACCGGTGCTCCCGTCGGAGCAGCCAATATGGCGATTAAAAACCCGACCGATAAAAGCATTCCCAGGTGCTGGAGGCCAACCTGGCGGAGTTTAATCTGAACCGGGGCTGGTTGGAGGAAGAGGTTCTCAGACTGGGCTATCGGTCGTTGGAGGATGTTTACCCGGCCGAGCCGGAGCGCGATGCCTCGCTGTTCATAATATCCCGCCATGAAGGTCGGGACCGGTCATATCACTAGCCATGGAACGTAATTCCAGCGCCATATCGAAACCTCTTCGAGCCGTGCTCTGCCATATTCCAGGGGATGGTTTTTTTGGGGCGTTTTCATTTAACCTGCTGGCAGCAGTATAACCAAATCAAACGCTGACAGAGATGAACAAGGGCACCCCAAACATCCCCCGACAAAAAAATGGAGTTTGTCAAATTATGTGGGATGAGGTTATTATAAATTTAGGTTATGATGATATGCAAGTGAATAGTTTCACATTGCTCGGGTTGATGTCAGGTATTGATGGAGTCTCTTTCCCAGGCGCATGGCGGGCGGGACGCCCGTTTACATATTCTAATCCTGGCTGAGCGACAATAAGCCCAGCCGGAACATTGAGGTGAATGGACATGAATGACATGTGGATAAGCGACCCCAAGGTGGCGGAGGCGATGAGTGTTGAATACGGCTGTGTCGACTTGATGACGCCCATCCAGGAGGCCGTTGAACTTATGCTCAGGGAAGGTTGGGACGAGGTGATCGTCTGCGATGAGCAAGATCAATTAAGCGGACTGGTGACCAAGGAACACCTGGTCAACAGCATCTCCCAGGGCTTTGACAGTGCCCAGCCGATAAAGACCCTGACCCACGGGCAACCGGTGACTACCCGGCCGGAGGAAGATCTCTCCAAAGCCCGGGATGTGATGCGGAATCTCCAAATCGGGCGTTTGCCGGTGCTCGATGATCAAGGCCAACTGGTGGGTATTTTGACCGCCAAGGATGTCTGCAACGGCTTTTCCAGCAAGCTCTGGCAGCAAGGTGAACAGCTCAGCGCGGTCATGGAAAACATCACCGAGGCCATACAAGTAATCGATTGTGACGGGATGGTCAGTTTCTGGAACAGCGAAGCAGAAAGATTGTTTGGCATCAAGGGAAAAGACATAGTGGGCCGCAAGCTGGGTGATTTCATGCCGGACGACTTACCCCTGCAGGCCATAGAAACCCAGCAGACCTATCGCAATGTGGTGGACGAGCTGGGCGGCGGCGTCCCGGTGATCCGCAATGCCGCTCCGGTGATCAATCCGGATGGGGTGGCCATAGGTGCGGTGTGTACCACAGCAGATATCAGTGAAATCAAATTGTTGATGGACAAACTGAACCAAGCCAACCAGCGAGTCAGAAACCTGGAAAGGTTCATGATCCAAAAGGACACGCAGGAAGATGTCAGCTTTTATACTGTGGATCCCAAAACCCGGCGCTTGCTGGAACAGGCTCGGCGGGTGGCCCTGACCGATGCCACGGTTATGATCCAGGGTGCCAGCGGTACTGGCAAGGAGGTCTTGGCTCACTTGATCCATACTCACAGTAAACGGGCTGACAAGCCGTTGATCGAGGTTAACTGCAGCGCCATTCCGGAAAGCCTGTTTGAAAGCGAGATGTTCGGATACGAGGCCGGGGCTTTTACTGGCGGCAGCCGCGCCGGCAAAGCCGGCAAGTTTGAAATAGCCAACGGGGCCACTATATTTCTGGATGAAGTGG
>CAZOMS010000240.1:0-3273 GCA_964580805.1 uncultured Syntrophomonas sp.
AACATTGATCAAATCCACTCCATTGGGCCGGACAAAATCGTTGGGAGGCAGATTGGCCGATGCGTTACGTATAAATGAAGCCCAAATCGGGCCCGATACCGAACCTCCGAAAAGATTAGCGGCCTTGCCCTGGTCATATCCCACCCACACAGCACAGCATAATTGCGGGGTATAGCCTACAAACCAGGCGTCATTCTTCTCTTCGGTAGTGCCCGTTTTCCCTGCCGCGATCCGGCCCACCTGTGCTTTCAGGGCTGAGCCGGTACCGCCTGGCTCCAATACCCCGGTCAGCATATTGGTAATCTGATAAGCATTTTCGGCACTGATTACCGGGTTTGACTTGGATGTATTGTTTTCCAGTACCACCCCATCATCATTGACAACCTTGAGTAAGTAAGCGGGCTGATTGTATATCCCCTGGTTGGCAAAAACCGCATAGCCGGCCGCCATGTCCACCGGGGTCACTTCATTGGAACCGAGGGGAAGCGAAAGGATGGGTTGGATATTCCGAAATCCGAATTGCTGCGCGTAGCTGGCTGCTTCAGTGACTCCCAACTGGTCGGTCAATGCCACCGAAACACTGTTGTCGGATACCATGATGGCTTCCTTCAGCGTAAAGGGCCGCCAATGATAGGGCTCATCCCCATAATCCTTGGGTTTGTAGGTGTCACCATTGGGGAGTTTGTACACCCTCTCCTCGCACATGATGGTGCTGGCCGGGTTGTATCCCCGCTCCAGGGCCAAGGAATAGACAAATGGCTTGAAAGTGGAGCCAGGCTGTCGCTGGGCAAAGGCCCGGTTATAGGTGGACCCGGCAAAATCCCGTCCGCCTACCAAAGCCCTGATCTGGCCGGTCTTTACGTCCACGGCAGCCAGTGCCACCTGCAGATTGGCATTCTGGTTTTTTAGTCCGGTCAGGTAGGCCTCATTGGCCGCTCTCTGCATATTGAGGTCCAGAGTCGTGTAAACTCGCAGGCCGCCCCGGTAAACCATGCTGTCGCCATATTTATCCCGCAGGTAATCGCGCACCACCGCGACAAAATAGGGGGCCTCACCAGCCGCGAACTGAGCCCGCTTGTACACGAGTTTTTCAGCGTCGGCAGCCTCCTTTTCCTCAGCGGTGATCATCCCTTCTTCGACCATCCGCTGCAATACCTGTCCCTGCCTGGTTTTAGCTTCCTCAGGACGCACATAGGGATCGTAATAACTGGGACTCTGGGGCAAGCCCGCCAGCAGGGCCGCTTCCGCCAGGGTTAGGTCGACGGCATGTTTGGCGAAATAGGTGCGGGAAGCCAGTTCCACACCGTAGGCGCCAGCGCCGAAATAGATACTGTTGCAGTACATGGTGAGGATCTCCTCTTTGCTGTAGCGGCTCTCCATCAGGATGGAATAATACAATTCCTTGATTTTGCGGCTCCAGGTCCTTTCGTTGCTCAGAAACAAAGTTTTGGCGGTTTGCTGGGTTATAGTGCTGCCCCCCGCCACTATCTTACCGGATTTGAGATTGGTGAACATGGCCCGCACCATACCGCTGATGTCGACCCCGTAATGGCGATAGAAGTTTTTGTCCTCGATGGCTATTATTCCGTTCACAAAGTGGGGCGAAATCTGGTCTATGTCTACCTGGACCTGATTCTGCTCGGATAATCCCTGCACCACCTGCCCGTTTATATCATATACTGTGGATGACTTGGGAACTGCGGCATAGGGAAGACCTATCGTAAAAGCTGCTCCAAATAGGATACTGATAATTATCAGTATCGAAAGTGTGATTTTGCGCAACATTTATCTTCCTCCCATCTTTAGAGTACTTTTTCCATTTATTAGTCATACTATCCCCCGGTACCTCTTGGATTGACAATTCCCCGCTGTTACAGGTATATTATTAATCTAGGAGTCCAAGCAAGTAAGTCAATTGTAGCAGTATTAGAGATCAAATTCTAATCAGAAGGGCGGTGGTGAAATGGAACCTATACCCGCGGATCGATCGTCATGTGAAATCGTTGGATTACGTGGCCTAACAAATAGATGGGACTCATTTCAGCACCGATCGGTCTGGTAGTCCCTCTATGCAAAAAGGAGGGATCATGAATGATCAAGACTTACTGGTACAATCACGCCGATACCAGAATGTATCATGACGTTGATTTAAATAATACCAAAGAACTGCTAGCTTCACCGCAAAACCTGCTCTGGATAGACCTATATGACACCTCGGAGCAAGAACTGGCCTACATTGGGCAAATCTTTGACTTCCATCCCCTGGCCCTGGAAGACTGCCTCCAGGAAAGCCCCCGCGCCAAGATCGACGATTATGACGATTATTATTTTTTCGTCTTCCACGCCCTGCGCTATTTTGAAGAGGCCGAGGAAGAGGATGAAATATCTAGTATAGAGCTGGATGTCTTCATCGGGGCTAACTACATCGTTACCATTCATCCCGTCGCGCTGCTGGCGGTAGGCAAGGTGGCCCGGGTCAGCCTCAAGACTAATGAGTATATGAAACGCGGGCCGGATTACCTGCTCTACAAGATAGTTGACAACATAGTCGATGATTCATTTCCCATTATCGAAAGGTTGGGAGAACGTATCGATGAACTGGAAGACGATGTTTTCCTCAGCAAAGGCGGCCAGAACATTACCGAGGAAATCTCCACCCTGCGCCGTACCATCATATTGCTGCGCAAGGTCTTGATTCCCCAGAGGCATATATTTGTCAATATCAAGGGGCGCTATTCCTTTTTTGTACACGATGACAACATACCCTATTATTTAGACCTGGCTGACAACCTCAACAGTATCCTGGACTCGGCCAATACCTACCGCGATCTTTTGAACAGTACCATGGAGACTTATTACTCGGTTTTGACCGGACGCACCAGCGAGATCATCACCATCCTGACCATCATCAGTATTATCATGATGCCTCTCACCGTGATAACCGGTTTCTTCGGGATGAATGTGGACTTTCCCGGCCGGGAAAATTCTTACGCGGTGTGGTTCATACTTTTCGGCATGGGTGCCCTGGCTACCGGAATGGTGAGCTTCTTCCGCAGCCGCAAATGGGTATAAAGAGCCAAAAATTAAGCCCTCATTCCTGTGTGGAACGAGGGCTTTTTGCTCGGTGTGCAAGAATCTGATAGTGGCATTATGAATACTTGATAGCGATATTTCGCAGCAAAATGGCTACATCTTCAATATGGTCCTGAGCCAGCTCAATGTGTTCGTAAACGCCGCGCCATTTTAGAATCCGGACCGCGTTTTTCTCGTTTT
>CAZOMS010000241.1:0-3269 GCA_964580805.1 uncultured Syntrophomonas sp.
GCATTGTGATCGGTGCGGTAGGCGATCGTACCATAAGCGAGTTGCAGGATCTGCAACTGATGCCCGGGGTGGAGAAAATTGTTCCCATAATGAAACCGTATAAACTAGTAAGCCGGGAAGCCAAAGGTAATAACACAACTATCAAGGTAGGAGCGGTTACGGTGGGAGGGGCAGATCTGACCATTATTGCCGGTCCCTGCGCGGTAGAGAGTCGTCCCCAATTGTGTACCGCTGCCCATCAGGTCCAGCATGCCGGAGCCCAGATGATAAGGGGCGGCGCGTTCAAACCTCGCACCTCCCCCTACAGTTTCCAGGGTCTTGAAGGAGAAGGGCTAAAAATCCTCAAAGAAGCCGCGCAAATGACCGGACTCCCAGTGGTAACCGAAGTGATCGATGAGGCCAGCCTGCAACTGGCTCTGGACTACGTGGATATGGTCCAGGTAGGAGCCAGGAATATGCAAAATTTCCGGTTGCTCAAGGCGGTGGGGCAGACTGACAAACCAGTGTTGCTCAAGCGCGGTATGTCCGCAACTATAGAGGAATGGCTGATGGCGGCCGAATATATCATGTCCGAGGGCAACGGCCGGGTAATACTGTGTGAGAGAGGAATCCGCACTTTTGAGACGGCCACCCGCAACACCCTGGATTTGAGCGCCGTACCTCTGGTCAAGCGACTGAGTCACCTCCCGGTCCTGGTGGATCCCAGTCACGGCACCGGCGACCGGGGTCTGGTTCTGCCCATGTCCATGGCTGCCATAGCCGCAGGAGCGGACGGGCTTATCCTGGAGATGCACCCGGAGCCGGCCAAAGCTTTGTCAGATGGACCTCAGTCGCTTACCCCACCCGAGTTGGAGCATTTAATGAAGCAATTATGCTTAATTGCGGCTGCGGTCGGCAGGAATGTACCGGGCGCCAATATCCCCCTCGAGGTTGCATAGGAAGGAGTATGAATTATGAAAAGGAGAATGAGTTACCTGGGACCGGCCGGTACCTTTTGCGAGGAGGCCGCCCGGGTTACAGTAAGCGGAAATAACAACTGGGATCTTATATCCTGTTCCTCCATCGATGGAGTATTTGCGGCAGTGCAATACGGCGAAGCCGAGTGCGGGATCGTCCCGGTCGAAAACTCCTGTGAAGGTTCAGTCAACTTGACCTTGGACTTGCTGGCTTATGAATACCCATTGGAGATCGTGGGCGAGGTGATCCTGTCCGTCAAACATAATTTGCTGGCCTACCCTGGGGTGAAGCTGGCTGATATCTCCCAGGTTTTGTCACACTCCCAAGCCCTGGCTCAGTGCCGCCATTATCTAAGCCAGAACCTGGGTGATATAGACTTAATAACCATGCCCAGCACCGCCAAGGCTGCTCACCGGGTAGCCCAATCCGCCCTGCCCTGGGCAGCTATCGGCACCGAAGCGGCAGCCCGGACTTACGGGCTGTCCGTTTTGCAGCAGGAGATCCAGGATCGCGGTGATAATGAAACCCGTTTCATTATCCTGACCCAAGCCAGAGAGGATCGTTTGTTACCTGATAGTAAAACCGAAGCGCAGTGTGGTTATAAGACGTCACTGGTAATATCTTTGAGTGACCAGCCCGGCGCCTTGTTTAAGGCCTTGGAGCAGTTTTACCTCTATGAAGTAAACATGAGCAAAATTGAATCACGGCCCGCTAAAACCAGGATCGGCAGCTACCTTTTTTTCATCGATATCGAGGGACATCAACTGGAACCACGCATCAGTAAGGCTTTGAGGGGCCTCCGGAGCATCGCCGCGGATTTGCGGTTGTTGGGATCATACCGCACCTACCCCGAAGTCAAGGGCCGAAGCGAGTCTCTTAATAGATGCTGTTTGTGATTCCCCGGCGATATGCCTATAATATCAGCAGTAAATGAAAGAAGGAGGAGTAATCGACATGCCGATCATAAATGTCAAGATGCTGGAGGGGCGTTCCCAGGAGCAGAAACGGGAACTGGCCGAAGTCCTGACCCGGGAAACGGTTCGGATTTTGAACATAAACCCCGAAGCCGTGGAGATGGTTATCGAGGAATACCCCCGCACCAATTGGGCATCAGCGGGCCAATTGTATTCCGATAAAAAGTAGAAGGTTGGGACCGGCCATAGCCGCGGAAAACCAGTCCTTCCATTCGTGACCGGTATCTGACGACCAGCTTGATGAGAGCGTCACTTCTGTATCCCGGCCATGAATCTGGTCGCCAACGGCACTGCGCATGACCATCCCGTCCAAGCGGCCAAGGCAAGCTGATGGGTCGCAGGATGGATCCCCGAAGTGGTTGAATTGGCTAGATATTATGCTTGACACCCCTCTCTCCACCCCATAAACTGAATCTAGATTTTGTGATGCACTAATTTTCACAAGAGATGGGAGAGGAGAAATCGTATGGTCAATATCACTATCAATGGTATCGGCACGGCAGTGCCCGAGGGATTCACGGTGATGCAGGCAGCCAAGGCAATCGGCTTCGAGATCGCATCCCTGTGCAGCCATCCCGACCTAAAGGTGAAAGACAACTGCAAGGTCTGCATGGTCGACATCAACGGTGAGTTGAAAACCGCCTGTGCCGAAACAGTCGCTCCGGATATGGTCGTAAAGACCTACAGCCCTGATATCATAGCCGCCCGGCAAGAAAACCTGAAGAAAATCCTATCGGTCCATCCCCAGGATTGCTTAAACTGCGCCCGTAATCTCAACTGCGAACTCCAGAGCCTGGCCAACACCCTGCTTATCCGTGAATTCTCCAATCGTCCCCTGCAGATTCCCAAGGACCGGTCCACCCCTTCACTGGTCCGCGACATGTCCAAATGTACTCTATGCGAACGCTGCGTAGAGGTCTGCAATGACATTCAAACGGTTGGAGCCCTGGAAATTGCCCATGGCGTAGTGCAGACTGTCGATGGTCTGCCGCTGGCGGAAACCAAGTGCGTGGTATGCGGTCAATGTGCCCTGGCCTGCCCGGTAGGCGCCATCGTGGAAAATGAAGAGATGGACAAATTCCTGGCTGCGGTCGCCGACCCGGACAAAATCGTGATTACCCAGATCGCTCCGGCGGTCAGAGTAGCGGTAGCGGAAGCAGTGGGCATGCCGACCGGATCACTGGATATGCTGAAATTCGTGGCTGGACTCAAACTGCTGGGTTTTGATTACGTTTTTCACACCAATTTTACCGCTGACCTCACTATTATTGAGGAAGGCAACGAATTGCTCAAGAGACTGCAGACCGGCGGCACCCTGCCCATGATCACCTCCTGCAG
>CAZOMS010000242.1:0-3253 GCA_964580805.1 uncultured Syntrophomonas sp.
GACATCGTGATTATTGTACCAAATAATTGCCATTAATGGCAAGCATCACTATCGGTTGGATGAGGATTTGAGTGCCCTTTCGGTTGACATGAAAGACTAATTTCCTTATATTAATGTAACTATTAAAACGAAAGAGGTTGATACCGTGGATAATGAGAGCAAAGTATTGGCAGTTTTCAAGCAGGAATCTAGACCGCTTAATGCCAAGGATATCACCGATTTGACTGGTCTCGACAAAAAAGAGGTGGATAAGATAATCAAAAAACTCAAAGCCTCTGGTCAGTTGGAGTCACCCAAAAGGTGTTATTATCAGGCCACGTAATCGATTTGGACTTTATACGGGTTTCTTTCTGGGAAATCGCAAGGCGCCTGATTCTCAGATTACGAGTTGAATGGCGCTATAATACCCCCTATTCACTATCGTTTAATTCAATGTATACAAAATTTGTAGCCCAAAAGACCACCATAATTTTTTATAATGTAGATTAGCATCGCGACTATCCGATTAACCACTGGAAGGTAGGGAGTTTTAAAAAAAAGGAGATGGATTCATTTATGGAGATCCGCATTGAGAAAAATCAACAGCCCAAGGCCAAACCCGACCCATCCTCGCTGGGTTTCGGACAACTCTTTACCGACCACATGTTCGTCATGGACTATGAGGATGGTAAAGGTTGGTTCGATCCGCGTATCGTGCCCTATGGCTCGGTTCCCCTGGAACCTTCGGTCATGGTGCTGCATTATGGCCAGGCCACTTTTGAGGGTTTAAAAGCCTACAAGACAGCTGACGGGCAGATCCAATTATTCCGCCCCTACTCCAACATGGAACGGATGAATATCTCCAATGAGCGTCTCTGCATCCCGCGATTGGATGTAGATTTCGCAGTGGAGGCCATCAGAAAAGTGGTTGCTACCGATCAAGACTGGATTCCCGCTGCGGAAGGCACCTCGCTTTACATACGGCCTTTCGTATTCGCCAGCGACCCCTACCTGGGAGTAAGACCTTCACACAAATACTATTTTATGATCATCATGTCACCAGTAGGGGCATATTATCCTGAAGGGATAGATCCGGTCAAGATTTACGTAGAAGAGGAATATGTGAGGGCGGTCAAGGGTGGTATGGGATTCACCAAGACTCCGGGTAATTATGCCGCCAGCATAAAAGCCCAGGTAGTAGCCCAGGAAAAAGGCTATACCCAAGTGCTGTGGCTGGATGGGATCGAAAAGAAATATATTGAAGAAGTTGGCACCATGAATGTGTTCTTCAAGCTTGATGGCGTGGTGGTCACCCCGGCACTGGAGGGGAGCATCTTGGCCGGCATTACCCGCGACTCAACCATCAAATTGCTCAAACACTGGGGAATCCCGGTAGAAGAAAGACGCCTCAGTATTCAGGAGGTTTATGATGCTCATGCCCAAGGTAAACTCGAAGAGGCTTTTGGAACCGGTACCGCAGCGGTAATATCACCAATTGGGGAATTGAATTACGCCGGCCGGATTATTGCCATTAACGATGGCAAGATTGGGCCGGTTTCAGCCAGGATATATGATACCATCACCGGCATCCAGTATGGTACCGCGGAAGATATCTTTGGCTGGACGGTCAAGGTTAAATAATCAGATCAACAATGCTGCTGCCGACAAGGACGAGATCGAAAAGTATCTCGTCCTTTCTCTGTCTAAGGTAAAAATGAGGTTTTAGGCTTTATCCCGGTCCCCAGGAGGTCTTTAAAATATCATTGAAGAATATTCCTGATATGTCCTGGCATTCATTCGGAGAGGTTTAACAATGAAGAAGATTCAACTTATCTACAACCCTTACGCTGGAGTTCGTGAATTCCCCAAACTTCTGGATTTCTCTTTGGCTGTTTTTAATTCCAGGGGTTACGAATTACACATATTCCGGACCACCCGCCGGGAAGATTTCGCGGAACTAATCAATCGCTCTGATTGTTGCGACTTCGAAGCAGTCTTAGTTGCTGGAGGAGATGGTTCCGTTAATTTGGTTGTGAACGCCTTATTGAAATCAGGCCGGGATATACCCCTGGGAATAATCCCGGCCGGCACTTCCAATGACTTGGCCAGGCATTTGGGTATATCAACGGACTTGAGTGCAGCCCTAAAAAGCTTGAACGATATGAAAACAGACCTAATTGACGTAGGCCTGGTAAACGATGTATTTTTCGTGAATGTCTGCAGCGGAGGGTTGCTTACCAACGTCGCCCATGATGTAGATCTAAAATTAAAAAATAGCTTTGGACGTATGGCTTATTATATGAAAGGAGTCCAAGAGTTGCCCCGTTTCAGCACCATGCGTTTAAGGCTAATCAACCCGGAATTGGTAATAGAAGACGAATTCTATATGTTCCTGATTTTAAACGGGTCTGGTGCCGGTGGCTTTGACAAGGTAGGTGGGCCAGCCTCGATAATAGACGGTAAATTGGACTTCCTCGGTATTAGACCAATGCCGCTAAGTAGGTTGCTGGTGGTTTTCTCGAAGATCCTGCGGGGTGAACATATCAAGGATCGCCACGTTGTATATTTCCAATTCTCTTCCCTAATAATTGAGCGCCTGCAAGGCGCTCCTGACTATAATGGTACTGACGTGGACGGGGAAAAAGGACCTGATTATCCTCTAAACATCTCCATTCTTCCTCAAAGCTTAAGCGTAATAATTCCCAATCCGCTGACCCGATAGGCTCATTCGTATGTCCACACACATTTAATTACATAAAACTTTTAATTCATTGATAGCTTCACATAGATAAACTCAGAAAAATTAAAAATCCTGGCGACGACCTACTCTCCCACAGGAAACTGCAGTACCATCGGCGCAGGAGAGCTTAACTGCCGTGTTCGGGATGGGAACGGGTGTGGCCTCTCCGCTATTGCGACGCTGCCAGTTTGGCGGCTAGTGTCGGCGTGATGTTCAGCCCGCTGGACTTCTGTTCCTGTATCACGTGCATCCACTGGGATAACCGGTACTCTGCTGCTACTTTTCGTGTATCCATACAACCACTCCATCCCTGGTTGAAAAAGTTTGCTTACTTTTTAATCTTTTTAAACTTTTCCAACTTATTCATCGTGATTGTACTACCTTCATTACTCCTATTCCATGTGATGCTTTGTTTGACGCTTACCTTTGTTTGACGCTTACGTTTTGACTCAAATTGATTCAGAAAATAAAAAATCCTTGCGACGACCTACTCTCCCACAGGAATCTGCAGTACCATCGGCGCAGGAGAGCTTA
>CAZOMS010000243.1:0-3252 GCA_964580805.1 uncultured Syntrophomonas sp.
TGCCCGGGGCCGCCCAGTCCATCGGCTCTTTGATCGATTCGCTGGACAACCCCCAAATTCTCGGTACAGTGGCCGGGGACGATACCATCCTGGTGGTGATAAGAGAGAAGGAACGCGTTGCCGAAGTTGAGACCTATTTCGGGGGACTTATGCAGCCTTAGCCAGACTGATTACAATTCCGAAGATCCTTTGCAAGCCCTCGGCCGCCAGCGCGGCCTTTTTGTGTGGAAATTGCCTTGTGACTACGCTTCTTGAGTCGGCCGGCAGATAAGTTTAAAATGAAGTTGGAGGTACATCGATGCAAACCCGAGAAATCAGGGATGTAATGCGGTGGAGTAAATAATGCTGGAAGAGCTCTATATAGACAATTTCGTCCTGATAGATGACATGCATCTGCAATTCTCGGCCGGCATTAATGTGATGAGCGGAGAAACCGGGGCGGGCAAATCAATAATCATCGATGCCCTGGGAGTGCTGTTGGGCGATCGCATCAACAACGATTTTGTCAAGGACAATCACCGCCGGGCGGTAGTCGAGGGAGTTTTTGATGTGAGCGGGAATGATGAAGCGCTCCTTTTTTTGTCCCAGCAGGGCATGAACGGCGAGGACGATGACCAGGCCAGGGTCATACTGAGTCGGGAGATCCACCCGGGCGGCCGTTCCACAGCCAGGATAAATGGCCGGCAGGTAACGGTGGCAGCGCTTAAGTCTCTGGCAGCCAGCCTGGTGGATATTCACCTTCAGGACGACCGCCAAAACATAATGAAGCCGGTTTATTACCTCGATTACGTAGATGGATTTGCGGGTCCCATAACTGATCTGCGCCAGGAAGTAGCCTCGATATTTCATCTGCTGCAAGCGCAGCAGGCCCAGCTGAAGGAATTGCAGGAGGGGATCCAATACCGTAACCAACGCCTGGATTACCTTGACTTTCAGATCCGGGAGATCGAATCGGCCGGTTTGTATGAGGGTGAAGAGGAAGAATTGACTTTAAAACGCGACCGCATAAAAAATGCTGCCAAACTCCTTAAAGGCACCAACCGCCTGCTGGAATTGCTTTACGATGGCGGGGATACGGCCAGCGCCCATGATCAGGTCGGGGCGGGACTCGATGAGGTCATGCAATTGAAAAGCGACAGTTTCTTCGCCTCCCTGGCCGAGCCCCTGGAAAACATTTATTATTCTTTGCAGGATATAGCCAGCCGGGCAGCCGAATTTAGAGGCAGCCTTGATTTTGAACCAGGTGAACTGGAAGAAATCGAGAACCGTCTTTATCTAATCAGCCGGTTTAAAGGGAAGTATGGCTCCGGTGTGGCCGAGATTTTAGCTTATCTGGAAACGGCCCGCCAGGAAAAGGATTTATTGTTGGCAAGCGAAGATCGATTGGAGCAGGGCCGGCAAGAACTGGAGCAAATAAGAACCGATTACCTGCAAAAGGCTGAAGAACTCAGCCAACGGCGCAGCCAGGCGGCGGCTGTGCTGGCCGCCCGAGTCCATCAGGAATTGATGGATTTAAATATGCCCCATATCTGTTTTGAGGTAAGACTGTCCCGCCGGGATATACCCAGCAGCAAAGGCATCGACACTATTGATTTTTGGTTTTCTCCCAATCCCGGGGAAGAGATGAAACCTGTGACTAGAATTGCTTCGGGAGGAGAGATTTCAAGATTCATCCTGGCCCTGAAAACCGCCCTGGCCGATGTTTACAATATTCCCACCCTGATTTTTGATGAGATCGACGCTGGTTTGGGCGGGGAGGCGCTGAACTCGGTGGCGCGCAAACTGGGCCAACTGACCCACAATCGCCAATTGATTTTGGTGACTCATTCCCCCCAAGTAGCCAGTTACGGCAATCGCAACCTGATGGTGGAGAAAACGGTGACCGGCGGTAAGACCTACACCAGGATCAAACACCTCGATGCTGATGAAAAAGTAATCGAGATAGCCCGTATGCTGGCCGGAGATAGTTATTCGCAGCTGACCATTGAACACGCCCGCGAGATGATAGCCTCTGCCAAGAACCCGAAGCGAACTTCATAAATACAAGCGTCCTCCCTCCTGGAGAATCGGTATATTATGCCCTTGGCAAGGGGACAATATAGCGAAACTATTTCGGGGGGGAATATTTTTTGCCCAAAACACGCCCGCTGATCGGTATATTCCTGTCTCTTTTGTTTCTGACCCTATGCCTGCACCCACAGGTAAGAAACATAATGATCCTGCCCGCTACCCAGAAGATGGTGGTAGGTGAGACCAACCTAATCAACATCGAATTGCCCGATCGGCTGCAGAGAAGCATTGATCTGACGGTGTCCCGACCTTCCTACAATGTTTTTGCGCCCCGCGATGATGTAGCCGTGAGCATTTCCCGCAACGGCTCCAGTTACGAAATAATGGCGCTTAAACCGGGGACAACGGAAATCAGCCTTAATTTATGGGGGTATATCCCTATAAAATCCATCCAGATCCAATCCCTGCCCCCCAAACGGGTGGTGGTCGGAGGGCATTCCATCGGTGTATTTCTCCATTCCCAGGGGATTATGGTAGTAGGCTTCGCTCCCGTCCTGGGTAATGGCGAGCAAAAATTCTATCCCGGGCGCGATGCCGGTATAGAAATCGGTGATCTGATCATGAGGGCCGACGGGCAGGCGGTCAGCACCGAAATGGACCTGGCCCGTTTCATCGATGCCAAGGGCCCTAATGCCATGCAATTGACCGTTAATCGCAGGGGCAAGGAGTTACTAATCCCGATGACCCCGGTGCACTGCGCCGAAACTGATCGGTTCCGCATCGGCCTTTTCATACGTGACGGGGTAGTGGGCGTGGGGACTATGACCTGCTGGGATCCGCAAAGCCGTTATTATTGCGCCCTGGGTCACATTATTGTCGATGCCGATACCAAACAGGGGATCAGTGTGATGAACGGAAAAATTGTCAGTGCCTCGATTCAGACCGTCAAACCGGGGCGTCCGGGGTGGCCCGGAGAGAAGATCGGGGTGTTCAACGATAAAGGTACCTTGGCCGGAAACATAATCAAGAATTCCTCCAGCGGCATCTACGGACAGATGGAGTCGGATCCGGTGAATCCGCACTACCCCTACCAGATGGAAATAGCCTATGCCCATCAAGTCAAGGAGGGACCCGCCCAGATAATGACCGTTATCAATGGCGAGACTATAGAGAAATTTGATATTGTCATCGAAAAGAAATACTCAGCCCGCCAAAACGGCAAGGATATGGTTATAAAGGTAA
>CAZOMS010000244.1:0-3242 GCA_964580805.1 uncultured Syntrophomonas sp.
TTCAATATCAACTCACCCAAGCAGCTGGGCAAGGTGCTGTTTGAAGACCTGGGCCTGCCTACCGCCAAGAAGACCAAGAGCGGCTATTCCACCGGGCAGGAGGTGCTGGAGGGGCTGATAGGTGAGCACCCCATAATTCCCCACATCTTGGAATACCGGCAGCTGGCCAAGCTGAAGTCGACCTATGCCGACGCGCTGCAGAACTTGATCCATCCCGACACCGGGCGGATCCACACCATTTTCAAACAGGCCATAACCGCTACCGGGCGGCTCTCCAGCGTTGAGCCCAACCTGCAGAACATCCCCATCCGCATGGAGGAAGGCCGGCGCATCCGCAAGGCATTCGTGGCTTCGGACAAGGATTGGGTGATCTTCTCAGCCGATTATTCGCAGATAGACCTGCGTTGCCTGGCCCATATCAGTGGGGACCCTACCTTGATAGACACATTTAAGCACGATATAGACATCCATGCCCGCACCGCTGCTGAGATCTTCGACGTGCCCATCGAGAGGGTTGACGATGAATTGCGCTACCGGGCCAAGGCGGTCAATTTCGGCATCATCTACGGGATCAGCGATTTTGGATTGGCCCGCAGTACCGGGGTGAGCCGCCAGGAGGCAGCCCGCTACATCAAGGAGTACCTGGACGCCTATCCGGGTGTGCGCCAGTATATGCAGGATATTGTGGATTTCGGCACCGAGACCGGTTATGTGGAGACCATCCTCAGTCGCCGCCGTTACCTGCCCGACCTGCGTGCCAAGAATAAGATGGTACAATCATTTGCGCGCCGCATGGCGTTGAACACCCCCATCCAGGGCAGCTCGGCCGATATCATTAAGCTGGCCATGCTCAAAGTGGCAGCCGCTCTGAAGGAGCGGCAGCTGCGCTCGCGCCTTTTGCTGCAGGTCCATGACGATCTGGTGCTGGAAGTGCGCAAGGACGAACTGGAAGAAACGGCGGCGCTGGTAAAGGATTGTATGGAATCGGCTTACCAGCTGAAGGTGCCATTGCTGGTGGCCATGAAGGCGGGCAGTAACTGGTACGACATGCAGAACTGGGAGTAGATAATGAATCAAGTCGATAAAAGGAGTGGGCCCAATGCCTGAATTACCTGAGATAGAGACCATTAAAAACTCCCTGGCGGGGATCGTCGGTGCTCGCATAATCGGGACCGATTTTCGCCGCCAGGATATTATCAAACGGGAGGATTTCGCTCCTGATCGGCTGGACGGCATGGCCATCCGCTCCATAAGGCGCAGGGGCAAGTTCCTGATCATCTACCTGGAGAAGGGTTACTATCTGGTAGTGCACCTGGGTATGAGCGGACGTTTCTATCGCCTGCCCGCTGGCCCGGAGGCGGAGGCTCCCCACGTCCATCTCGTCATTGATCTGGACAACGACTACCGGTTGGTTTACCAGGATCCCCGTCGCTTCGGGGGGATCAGGCTGTGCCGTGATATAGATCTGGTCTTCGCCCATATGGGAGTAGAGCCGCTGACCAAGAAGTTTTCTCAACGCCACCTGTCGGATCTCTGCCGGGGCCGCAAGGTGGCCATCAAGAACCTGCTCCTCAACCAGTGTCTGATCTCCGGGATCGGCAACATCTACGCCGACGAAGCCCTGTTCAGGGCCCGGGTGCGAGGTACCCGCCCGGCTGGGAGTTTGACTGACAGCGAAATAAAACGGCTCCACCGCTCTATAAGAGCAGTCCTTCGGCAGAGCATCGAGCAGCAGGGCACTACTTTCCGCGACTACCGGGACGGTTGGAACCAGGAGGGCAACTTCCAAAACTTCCTCAAGGTGTACGGCAAAACCGGCCAGGCCTGCCCGGTCTGCGGACGGGCCATTGAAAAGAAGATAATCGGCGGCCGCAGCAGCCACTACTGCGCCCACTGCCAGAAATAAGCAGACATCACACCTTCCCGCCCATATTCATATAGTAGCAATGAAATGAATATAGGTCGGGGAGGGTAACCCTTGGAAATATTGTTGATCGGCCTGTTTGCCTTGGCGGTTAGCTCCGATGGTTTTGCGGTAGGGTTGGCCTACGGGGTCAGAAAAATAAAAATGCCGCTGGTATCGCTGCTGGTCATCTGCGCCGCCTCGGCGACTTCGGTGACGGCAGCCATGTTGCTGGGGCGGGGACTGTCTTCGCTGTTGAGCCCGGTACTGGCATCGCGCCTGGGGGCCCTCGCCATTATCGCCATCGGATTAATATTTTTGCTGCAATCCCTGCGCCAAAAGATAAGCACCATTGAAGAAAATGGCAGTGATCCACTGATATCCTTGAAGATAAGACCTTTGGGGATAATAATCCAGATACTTAAGGAGCCATCCAGCGCCGACTTTGATCACTCAGGGGAGATCGGCATCCGGGAATCGCTTTTCCTGGGCCTGGCCCTGGCCATGGATGCATTTGGGGCCGGTATCGGCATCGCCATGGCCGGCTATAATATTTTATTCACTGCCATCGCCGTGGGTATGCTAAAATTCTTATTAGTCGGCAGCGGCCTTTTGTTGGGCCGTACCGCAGCGAGGGAAGATTGTCAGGGACTGCCTACCGCCCTCACCGCTTTGTTGCTGCTGGCTATAGGCATTTCAGAATTCATTCGATGAGGACAAAGATGACGATAATCGGTTTGACCGGGGGGATAGCCAGCGGCAAGAGTACCGTCTCCCAGAAGCTGGCCGACCTCGGAGCAGTAATAATAGACGGCGACAAAATCGCTCATAAGATCATGGAGCCTGGCTGGCCGACTTACGAAGAGATAGTGAAAGAGTTCGGGAATGACATTCTAAATCCGGACCTGACTATCGATCGGGCCCGGCTGGGCGCTATCGTTTTCGAAGACCCGGCCCGGATGAGAGCCCTCAATCGGATAGTACGTCCGTATATATATGAAGCTATCGATAAAGAGATCGAGACCAAGCGTCTGGCCCACCCCAAAGCGGTCCTGGTTTTGGACATCCCGTTGCTGTTCGAAGCGCGGCTGGACTTGATTGCCGACCAGGTATGGGTGGTGTGGGTGGATCGTGAGACCCAGATCAGCCGGCTGATGGGGCGGAACTCCCTTACCCGGGAGGATGCCATCCGGCGGATCGACTCGCAGATGCCCCTGGATGAGAAGGCCCGACGGGCCCACCTCGTTATCGATAACAACGGCAGCATGGATGATACTCTCCGCCTGGCCACCAAATACTACCTGGATATTCTTCACGACCACCAAATATGATGTTGTAA
>CAZOMS010000245.1:0-3231 GCA_964580805.1 uncultured Syntrophomonas sp.
TCCAGGGTAATCTTCTTCATATCCTGGCATACCAGGTTGGGATCGGCCAGGATCAGTTCCTTGTCGGGGCAGGTCTGCTCAATCTTGTGGAATATACCGCATTCGGTCCCGATAATCAGCTGACCGCAGTCCGTGCGGGCAGCATAGTCGATTATTCCCGCCGTGCTGCCCACGTAATCGGCCAGGGCCACCACCTGGGGATCGCATTCCGGGTGTACCAGCACTGCCGCATTCGGGTACTGGGCTTTTTTCTCCAGTATGTCCTCAGGAGTCACCGCGGCATGGATGGGACAGCTGGACGGGAAAAATTCCAGGGGGCGGTTCAGCCGGGCGGCAATATTGCGACCCAAGTTGCGGTCGGGAATGAAGAAAATAGGCACGTCCTGGGGCAGCTTTTCTATTATCTTGGCGGCATTGGATGACGTCACGCAAATATCGCTGACTGCTTTGATGGCGGCCGGGGTATTAACATAGCTCACCACTAGGCCTTCGGGG
This sequence comes from uncultured Syntrophomonas sp., assembly GCA_964580805.1. GTDB lineage: Bacteria > Bacillota > Syntrophomonadia > Syntrophomonadales > Syntrophomonadaceae > PHAA01. Next base: position 496 of record CAZOMS010000245.1, read on the forward strand.
TGCTCCTCTTTGAAGCGCAGGACGTCGCTGACCTCGATGCTGTTGGCCATAGGGCAGGTGGAGGTCGGCTCTGGTGACAGGACGGTTTTACCCGGGCAGAGGATGGCCGCCGACTCAGCCATAAAATCCACTCCGGCCACCAGGATGGTATCCAGGGGGGAGTTCTTGGCGGCCACTGCCATGGCGTAGGAATCGCCTACAAAATCGGCCACATCCTGGATCTCGCCATTCTGGTAATAATGGGCGATAATATATATGGATTTCTCAGCTTTAAGCCGTCTTATTTCTTCCATCATTTTATTGTCGTCCTGTTTCACCAATTCAGGAACCCCCTTTATAGCTTTTATGATAAGACCCTTTCCGGGTGGGTGTAGATGCTCAAGCGTTTACCGCGGGCAAATCCGACCACGGTAATGTTCAGTTTTTCCGCCAAGTCGATGGTAAGACCGGTAGGGGCCGAGCGCGACAACACCAGGGGTATTCCCGCCCGGGCGGCTTTCAACAGGATTTCCGAAGCGATCCGCCCACTCAGCAGCAGGATCTTGTCCTGGCTGGAAATTCCCTGCAGGAAGGCGTAGCCCAGCACCTTATCGACCGCGTTGTGGCGGCCGATATCTTCAAACATACAGATCATGCCGTCCTGGTCAGCCATGGCGGCGCTGTGCACCCCCCCGGTGAGCACAAAAGTGGCTGAGCGCTGCTGCAGCAGGTCGATCATCTCCAATAGGTGAGGTGCGGTAAATCGTACCGGGGACTGCACCGGCGGAATCTGCCGGGCTGCATTTATGAAGCGGAAATCGGTCCCGCTCTTGCCGGCGCCGGTGTTTATATGACGGCGGCCGGCCCCGCTGGCGGGCGGCGTTCCCCCGCCAGTCCTGATAAAGAGGGAGCCCTCTTTTTCCTGTACTACTACTTCAATAAGATCCTCGGGTGTCCGTACCAGGCCTTCACTAAGCAGGAACCCGGCCGCCAGTTCATTTAAACCGGTTGGAGAGCAGACCATGGTGGCCAGTTCGGCTCCGTTGAGAAACAAGGTTAGGGGGTATTCCTCCACTACTGCGTCCCGGATGTGTCTTACGATTCCATTATCGTAGCTGGTTATGTCCCGCTGTTTGCTTATGGGGAGATCAGCCATGGCAAATCCTCCTCTCCGGTCGAGTGTGGTCGGCGCCAGGATCAGGCTGAAAAGTCAATAGTATCAGGATTCCAGGATCACTACCGGGTCCCCCACCCTAACCCAGCCAGAGTTCAGGGTGCGGGCGAAGATGCCTTCGATAGGCATTACGCAGGTGCCAACTTGTTTCTTGATGGCGCAGCCCTGGTTATGACATTCTTTGCCGATCTGGGTTACCTCCATCTCCACTTCCCCCACCCGCAGGTGAGTGCCCAGGGGCAGAGCGGATACCTCAATGCCCTCCACGGTAAGGTTCTCGGCAAAATCACCGTATTCGATGGCGGCTCCCAAGGCCTTCATCTTGGCCACGCTGGACATGGACAGCAGGCTCACCTGGCGATGCCAGTCGCCGCTGTGGGCGTCGGCTTCAATCCCCCAGTCGGATTTTATATAGGCCTGGTTGACATTGTGCTTCTTTATTCCTCTTTTTTCTGAGATATTTACGGCCATCACCTGACCGGAAGAATAATCCATAAGTTCCGAATGCCCCCTATAGGTGGAATTGGTTTATCTAAAAATTATAGGATATTGCCGGTGGTGTGACAAGCCGGGGCGGAAATGGGCAGGGGTAGATTATCCATACGCAGTCGGTCACGGCGAGGTTCTATTTTTACTGCTTGCCGGCCAGGCTGCTGACGGTGACCGAGGTCAGAATGGGATGGAATTGCTGGTATTGGCTGATTCCCAAAATAGCGCAATAACTGGTATGCTGGTCCGGCTGGAACCGGTACTGGCCCGCCAGGCTTTTAACCCACAGGTCCAGTTCATGAAATTGTCCGTTATCGGTCTGGAGCCGCAGCACTATATACTTCGGATCGGGTTTCAAATGATACTCTGCGCAGGCCTGCTCCAATTTAGCCCGGCTCAAGTTCCAGCTCACCCGGGCCCAGCCTTTGTCGAGGGACTGCAGCCGAATCGAATCCTGGGCCAGGTAGTACTCCCCCTCAGGCATGGCCAATTCAGCGGCGCTCTCGAAACCAAAATCCTGCTGCGGCGGCCAGGTTCCGCGGTTGTTCACTACCGACCGGAGTACCCAAAGAATCAAGACGCTTAAGACGACTGTGGCTACCAGAATAAATATCAAAGGGGTCATGGGGCATCCTCCTTTTATCAGTTTGGCATGGTTATCATTATTATGTCCCTGGTGAAGGATTACATAAGCGCCAGGACGGCAAAAACAGGATTAGTTTTATGGACTAATGAAGTATAATAGGATGGTTAGGAGGCGATTCGATGGAAAAACCACGCTGGGGTTTTATAGACATAATCGTGGTCTACCTTGGCATCATGGTGATCGCCACAGCAGCAGCAGTGGTGCCGCTGGTTACTGGCATCGACCCCATAAGACTGTTCATCTACCTGTTCGGGGCCCAGTTTCTTGCCACCGTGTTATGTGTGTATCTGGATGCAGTAGTGTATAGAAAAGCCAGTTGGAGCGAGCTCGGACTGCGCCGGGTCGGATGGCGTGATTTGGTAAACTATGGGCTAAAAGGCGGGGTCCTGCTGGTGGTCCTAATATCCTTGATGGGCTATGGGTTAAAATACTTCCAACCCGATCTGGA
>CAZOMS010000246.1:0-3228 GCA_964580805.1 uncultured Syntrophomonas sp.
CTCCGCCAGCATCTTGCGGTTCACGTCCACCCCGGCCAGCTTCAAACCGTGTATCATGCGGCTGTAGGTTGTCCCATTCTCGCGGGCGGCGGCATTTATGCGGGCGATCCATAACTGCCGGAACTCTCTCTTTTTCAGCTTGCGGTGGGCATAAGCATAAGCCCCCGATTTCATAACCTGCTGGTTAGCCACCCGGAACAGCTTGGACTTGCTGCCAATGTATCCTTTGGCTAGCTTCAATATCTTCTTATGTCTTCTGTGCGAAGTAACTCCGCGCTTAATTCTCGGCATCTTATAGTCCTCCCTCTATGTTTAATATGGAATCAGCTTGGAAATGTTTTTCTGTTCTGCATCGCTGACCAGCCCAGCCTTGCGCAATTTACGCTTCCTTTTGGGGCTCTTGCTGGTCAATAAGTGGCTGGAATAGGCTTTGGATCTCTTAATCAGTCCGCTGCCGGTTTTCTTGAATCGCTTGGCGGCGCCGCGGTGACTCTTCATTTTGGGCATGGTTAGTCCTCCTTTTTATCTCTCTTGTCTTTGTCGATTTTATCGGGATCCAGCTTGGGCACCAGTATCATAACCATGTTACGGCCCTCAAGCTTGGGCATCTTTTCTATCGTCGAAATATCCGACAACTCCTGGGCCAGCTTTATACAAAGCTTTTCCCCCAGTTCCGGGTGGGTAACCTGCCGGCCCCTGAACATGATGGTGAATTTGAGCTTATCCCCTGCCGACAAAAATTTTCGGGCATTTTTGGCCTTGACCTGAAAATCATGTTCCTCAATGTTGGGCCTCATCTTGACTTCCTTAATGGAGATAATCTTCTGCTTCTTCCGCGATTCCTTGTCCCGCTTGCTCTGCTCAAATTTGAATTTGCCATAATCCATCAAACGACATACCGGCGGCTTGGCGGAAGGGGCTACCTCCACCAGGTCAACGCCTTTTTCCTCGGCTATGGCCAAAGCTTCACGGATTGGAACAATGCCGAGTTGTTCTCCATCTTCACTGACCAGCCTTACCTCTCTAACCCGGATCTCCTCATTGATTCTCCAATCTTTGCTGATAATCGATTCACCTCCTGCAAATATAAAAAGCGAGCCGTTACGCCCGCTTCAAAATGCACCAACAGAAACTGTAAACTTGTATGTTGATTACAAGCATATCCTTATCTGTTGTCATAACCTTACGAACCTGAGGTTGTAAGGTGAGGAAGCCAGGCTCCTGCTTAACAATTCCAACGAAAACATTAACACATCCCGACCAGATATGCAACTTCTATCTGATAACTTTATCCTTGATTTCTGCATTCAACGCGGTCACAAAATCCTCCAGCCCCTGCTGGCCCAGATCACCATCCTTGCGGTGACGCACAGCGACCGCGCCGGTCTGAGCTTCTTTCTCCCCCAGGATCAGCAGATAAGGAATCTTCTGCAGCTGCCCTTCCCGGATTTTGTAGCCGATCTTCTCGCTGCGCAGGTCGGATTCGCATCTTATCCCTTCGGCTTTCAGCTTTTCCACCACCTGGGCCGCATATTCATGCTGTCTTTCGGTAATAGCCAGCACCCGCACCTGTACCGGCGCCAGCCAGGCTGGAAATGCGCCGCCGAAGTGCTCGGTCAGGATACCGATAAACCGTTCCATACTGCCATAGATCACCCGGTGGATCATTACCGGACGATGCTTTTCGCCATCCTCTCCAATATAGGACAAATCGAATTTCTCCGGCATCTGGAAGTCCAACTGAATGGTTCCGCACTGCCAGGTGCGATCCAAAGAGTCCTGTAAGTGGAAATCGATCTTGGGGCCATAGAAGGCGCCATCGCCTTCATTGATCTTGTATTCCATATTGTTTTCCGCCAACGCTTCTTTGAGGGCGTTGGTGGCCATGTCCCAAACCTCTTTGGTGCCCATGGATTTCTCCGGTTGGGTCGACAACTCGACATGATAGGAAAAACCGAACTGCTTGTAGAACAGATCGACCAGGGCCATTACCCCTTTTATCTCGGCGATGATCTGCTCCGGCAACATAAAGATATGAGCGTCATCCTGAGTAAAAGCGCGCACCCGCATAAGGCCGTGCAAAACCCCCGACAATTCATGTCGATGCACCAATCCCATTTCACAGGTGCGCAGGGGCAGTTCCCGATAGCTGTGCAGATTCTGTTTGTAAACCAGTATCCCGCCCGGGCAGTTCATCGGTTTGACCGCAAAGTCCTGGCCATCGATTTTGGTGAAATACATGTTGTCCTTGTAGTGGTCCCAATGCCCGGAACGTTCCCATAGTTCCTGGTTCAATATAATAGGGGTGCGGATCTCCTGATAACCCGCCTTCTGATGGGCTTGCCGCCAGAAATTCTCCAGTTCGTTTCTTAATGCCATTCCTTTGGGAAGGAAAAACGGGAAACCGGGGCCCTCATCCAGTAGAACAAATAGTCCCAATTCCCGGCCTAGTTTGCGGTGATCGCGTTTGCGGGCCTCCTCCAGTTTGTGGAGATAATCGTCCAGCATCGCCTGTTTCGGAAACGAAGTGGCATAAATGCGCTGCAGCATCTTGTTGTTTTCATCGCCTCGCCAGTACGCCCCCGCCAGGCTCATCAACTTCATCGCTTTGATCCTGCCGGTACTGGGCACATGGGGCCCGGCGCAAAGGTCCACAAACTCTCCCTGTTCGTAAACACTGATTATGGCGTCATCGGGCAGATCCCGGATCAGTTCGACCTTATAATCCTCATCTCTCTCCGCAAAGAAGCTCAAAGCCTCTTCTTTGGAAAGTTCCCGGCGCACGATGGGATAATCGCTCTTAATAATGGAGTTCATCTCTTTTTCAATCAAAGCGAAATCCTCGGGCGTGAAGGTATGGTCGGTATCGAAATCATAATAGAACCCCTTGTCAATGGCAGGTCCGATGGCAAACTTGGTTTCCGGCCACAACCTTTTTACCGCCTGGGCCATAATATGCGAGGAGGAATGCCGATATACGGAACGTCCCCGGTCGTTATCGAAATCAATGAACTCCACCTTGCCATCGTTGCATAAAGGGGTATTCAGGTCGGTAATTTTATCATTGAAACTGGCCGCTACAGTATTTTTGGCCAATTTGGCGCTGATATCAGCGGCAATCTGGAGCAGAGTTGTCCCTTCAGGGTACTCCCGGTGCCGGCCATCGGGAAAATTAATGTCAATCATTTTTACACCTCCGAAAGAATGATGTCCAAGCCGTACAACTTT
>CAZOMS010000247.1:0-3223 GCA_964580805.1 uncultured Syntrophomonas sp.
ATGTATAATATAGAAAGGGACATTACAACTACTAATGGAAGGAGCGAAAATGTGAAGAGAAAAGTTACTATTCTGCTTACTCTCATTATGGTGCTGTTAATGGCGACCCCAACTTTGGCTGCCAATCTGGAGCTCAACGGGAAACCATATCAACCGGCGCAAGCGCCTAACATTGAGAGCGGAGTGACCAGGGTCACCCCGGATGTCATTGTCAACATTTTAGGTTGTGACACAGCGGTGGAAGGAGATTCCATCACCATCACCGAGAACGACAATGTAATACAGATGACCGTTGGCAGCACCACCGCTGTAGTGAACGAAGAAACCCAGACCATGCTGTTGGCGCCAGAGGTTGTGGATGGCAAGACCTACATACCGCTGCGTTTTGTATTGGAGGCTGTGGGAGCTGCAATTGTATGGGACGGTGACACCAGTACTATATCCGTAGCTTATGACGAAACCCGGGATGGGATGACGGCTGAGGAAGTCATGGCCAAATCCTCCGCCATAATGACGGAGGCGGGGCGGTACAAGATGACTGCTGATATGCAGATCGACATGGATATGACCGCCAAGACAGCCGGTGAAGCAGACCAAACCATGAAAATGAATATGGATACGGACGTAGAAGCCTGGCTTCAGATTGAGCCCATGCTTATGTATCTGAAGCAGACAGCAGTTGTGAACATGCCCGAAAGCCCTACCCCCGAGCCGCAGACCGTGAAAATGGAGATGCTGTTCAATGAGGATGGGATGTTTATGACCATGCCTGAGGTCGGTTGGCTCAAGATGAACATGGAAGGTTTGAATCTCGAAGACCTGATGAAACAGTCCATGACTCAAGATCCGGCCGCGGCCATGAAACAGATCAAGGAGATGGGCATAGCCCTGACCTTTGCCAACGATCAGCAGAAGGATGGTAAAGATTATTGGGTCCTGAATGCAGTTATGGGCGGCGACCTGTTTAAGAGTGATTATTTCAAGAATATTATGCAGCAGATTCCATCCATGGACCAAGATGTAGATATGCAGAAGCTACTGGAAGGGATGGAGCTTGATTTTGTCTATTCCGTTTGGATTGACAAAGCAACCTTCTACAATGATTACATGGATTTGGCCGGGAATATAAAGTTTAACATGGATATACCGGCTACAGCACAGAGTCCGGCCGCGGTTATGGATATGGCCATGGCCATGCAGGGAACCTATACCATGTCGGATTATGGCCTGAAGTTCACGGTGCCGGAGGTAAAAGATGCCCGTGATTATGAGGAGTTCCTGGCTGAACAAATGAAACAACTGCCTGCACCAGCACCAGTACCAGAACCAGTACCAGAAAAGGCTACAGACCCAGCGCCGGAACTGGTACCTGAACAAGAACCGCAGGCTTAATCCGCACCACGTTATTGATGATACACTGCTTCCGCCCCCCACATGTCACGTAATGTCCCGTTGCACAGAGGGGGGAGAATAACCTGGGGACACGCCCCAGGTTGTTACCCGGTTGCATAAATACAAAATCAGGGGCTCCCGCTTAGAGTGAGAGCCCCTGATTTTCTGCCGACCGCGAGAACCGTCCGAGACCACTGAAAAAGTGCCTTAATGGGCCATGCTGAGCGTTAGCGAAGCATCTTACAACTGTATAAAGACCAATAATACAGTATTGTTGATGAGATCCTTCGTCGCCTTCGGCTCCTCTGGATGACAAAACAGGTGCTTTATCAGTGGTCTCAAACCGTTCCCTTGATCGGCTAATATTTCAGGTTCCAATGTTCCTTATGGTAGAGAAGATTGTCTTTGAAGGTCAGGCTGGCATTGGAATAGATGCTGCTCGATTCGAACAGATAAGTCTTGAAATTCTCCTTGTCCGATATCAAGGTCCCGGGGCTGTCGATGATGGCCACTACTTCTTCGTAAGTCATCCCGATTTGGCACTCTTCATACTCGGCCAGGGTGATATAGACCAGGTCGGGGTCAGGCGCATCTGGCCCGGCCATGTAGTTCATAAGGTTGATCACTCCGATGGGTATCAATATCCCCAGTACTAAAAGGACATTCCAGAAGATTCGCCGCTGGTGGATGGGTATCTTTTTTTTATCTGGCATTGATTCATCCTCCTCGATCTTTAGCGTGATATCTCGCGCCAATGGTCGCCGGCATCTGCCGGGAGTGAAGACCTGGCCATGACTGCACTGCATTTCACTGTCCGTATCAGTTTAACCCAACTCTTCGGTAATAGTCCACCGTATTTCTTACTGTTTCTGCCCCGGGCAGGACCCGAGCACAGATTGGAATTCGCCTATTCAGCACATGTGGCTTGCCAACTGCCTGCGAGTAAGTGTTGGCTGACATTCCAGAGGTAGAAACCGTGGCAGTAGATGCGGGTTGCAAAACCCTCTGGATATGCAAGAAGGTGATTGATGACAGGCGTAGTCCCTACACTCCCTACGAAAGGCTCGTCAGTAAAAAGGGTTTTTCCAGCCTTTGCCAAAATGCCTACGATGAAGATTGCAATTGCATAATATGTCCTCACAACCAGGTTCTAAAATATTTCGCCACCAATAGATACAGGCACCGCGAATTCCAAAGCGATCCGAAGTCTACAACCCATGCCCCGATCTAAACAATATACTCACAGTAGCAACCATCAGAAGATAATGGTTAAATATATCTGAGAGAAACAAATAAGCCAAGCTGAAAATTTCAAGCACAGCCCGACCGGTTGCGAAAATTACAGTATGCGAGGGCCAACCATAGAAGGGGTACTTGCTTACGCCAAAGAGAAACATGCCATGCGCTAAACTCAACCGAGGTTTAACCAGCGTTAGAAACTGGGTAAAGCTAAAGTCTGTCGCCATGAGCGTCCAAAAATTAGCAATGTGGGCCTACTGACTCGCATATTCACACCACATTCGCAAATCTGGTACATGCTCCATAACAATCCTTAAAATCTCGGTACCCGAGCCCTACGAAATGAAAAGGCCACATAGCGCATAACGATGCATGCCCTTATTGACGGTATTAGGGCAGTTGACTTTAATGTCATCTGCCCTAATACTACTTCTTATCCTTATTAGTATCTCAGCGTATGGTGCGACAATTTACCCGTACCGGTACTCGACCCCGAAGGTGCCGCGGGGGAACTCCCACTTGGACAGGATGGTGTTGCCGCACAGGATTCGGCAGGTGCCGCATTCCAGGCAGCCGGCATAGTCGAAAAAGA
>CAZOMS010000248.1:0-3201 GCA_964580805.1 uncultured Syntrophomonas sp.
TCCAAGGGTCTTTTCTCTATAAAACCATTGGTTACCATGACTGTCTTAAATCCCAGTTCCTTCAGCCGCGGGGCAACGTCCATTATATATTCGTACCAGATCGATGGTTCATTATAGGTGAAGGCCAGCCCTATGGAGCCGTCCCGGCGGCACGACTGGGTTATCTCCACCATTTTCTCCGCTTCCGTATAGGTAGTGGGAGGAGTTCCCTGGGCGATCGACCAGTTCTGGCAGAAGCTGCAGCCCAGATTACAACCGTAACTGCCGGCAGATAGGATGTAGGTGCCGGGGTAGAAATGAAAGAGTGGTTTCTTTTCGATTGGGTCCAGGGCCAGCGAGGTTACTTCTCCATAGTTGTGGGTCCGGAGATTGCCGTCCTGGTTGCTTCGCACCCGGCAAATACCTACCTGTCCCTCCTTTAAGCGGCAATGATGAGGGCAGAGAATACACCGCACCACACCCTCACCCAATTTCTCAGAATACCTGGCCTGGGCGTTTGCCATGGTTTTCACCTCCCTATACTGCCTCGATCATCAGGTGTATCGTTTTACCTCGAAGCGCTGTATAGAGTATTTCTCCCCGGGTGATATTCCCGCCTTCTGCAGAGCAATGCTCAACTGCTGATCCACCGTGTCCACCCCCTCCAGGTCGGGAAGCAGCAACCCGCTCCGTCCCCCGCTGCGCACAATGACTCCGTAGCGGTGGGGATCGAGTTCTTCGCGCCGGGATGGTTCAGGTGGGGTGAGAATATCCACTGAGTAAACTAGGTTGGGCAGCTCCGGGGCTGTAACCGGGGAAAAACGCGGGTCCCTTAATCCCGCCGCAATCGCGTTATGCTTGATCTCTTCGGCAATACTCTCATAGACCGGTTGGAATGTGCCGATACAGCCGCGCAACCGGCCATTTTTCTTCAAAGACACAAATACCCCCGCGCGTTGTTGGGCCAATTCACCCATATCCTTGGGCAGGTCTGCCGCCTTGCCCCCCTGCAGATAATCCTCCAGGGTCTGGCGGGCCCACTTGACCGGAGGGGATTCATTTTTCCGTCCGGCTTCTGTTGATTTCGTCTGCTGTTCAATCAAGTGATCGAGGATGCTGGGGATCTGATGGCCCGGTTTTAGACCCGCAGTCAGGTAACCCACTCCAAACGGACCCTCATAGCTGAAGACCTGGGCGGTTAGTTTGAATCCATCCAGTGCGCCCAGCATGATGATTATGGATGGGTAGCCGCATTGACCTGCATTTTCAACCAGGTTTGAAGGCAGGCCAAACAATTCCTCCACATCCCCTTGAGATATGAGCTCCCTGACCATAAGGTCGAAACGACTGCCGTCGGGATGGAAATCATAGGGCCCCTCATCCTTCAAACGGTGAGATATATCACCTGACGCGACCACCGCCACCCGACGTCCTGAATTCCGGGCGGCCTCCTGTAGGAGTTTTCCCGCCATGTAGAGCTGGAGATTGTCCAACATACCCACGCTGATAGCCACGATAGGCTTGTCCCCCAGACCAGCCTTCTTCAGATAATAAAGCGGTACCAGGATGCCGTGATCGAGGGATGGATTTAGGTTGTAGCGGGAGGACGTGTTTTTGTCTATCCCGATCATATTGATGTCGTGTTTCTCTGCCAGATCACCCACCGCTTTGATCAACTCCAGGTCGTTGGAGTGGCTAAAGGCAACTTCGGGCTGACCGAAGGCTGCCAGAGTGCCTTCCAACCGGAGTTCGATCAAGCATGTTATACAATCCGAAAACACATTACCATGAGGGGTCAGGAAAACTACTGTATCGGGCTGGGTTTGAACCAATTCCCGGGCCACGGCTTGCATGCCCCGAATAGTGAGGCTGGCCTCCTGAGCCCTTTCCCCGCCAACTTCCGGGACTATTATAGGTGGGTGCGGCATTAATGCTGCATAAGTGATCATTTGGCTCCTCCTCTCGATTCATGTATTACCTTGCTATAACCTTATTATCCGTCAAGATATGCTTTTGCGATACCACAAAAAATGGCATAGGCCACTTTCTCCTGGTATTGATCATCGCTCAGCAGCTTCTCTTCCTGAGGATTGGAAAGAAAGCCTACTTCCACAATGACGGCTGTCATACCAGTCTTTTCGGTGATATAGTAATTGCCCGTTTTGGCTTTGCGGGTAGTATTCCCTAATTGGGCGATCAATTCCGCTTGAATCGCTTCGGCTATACGTTTCGCTTCTTCACTGCTGGCGCTGTAGAAGGTCTGGGCTCCATACCAACGGGGACTTAGATCGGCATTGGTATGGACGCTTATATATAAGTCGGCATTGTTCTCCTGAGCCAAAGACACTCGCGCGGCCAGGTCCTTTCTCTTCCTTTGCAAAAGGCTCCCGGAAAAATTGTCTCCCGCGAGGTCTTCATCTTCATCCCGCGTGATTATCACCAAGGCTCCTGATTGACTTAAATGGTGAGCTAGTTTGTGGCTAATTGCCAAGGTGATATCCTTTTCGACGTTTTTGCCCGGCCCTATCGCGCCGGGATCAAAGCCTCCGTGACCGGCGTCGACGACTATAACCTGATTGGCCAGCGAATAAGCCATGATTGCCTGCTCAAAGGGCGGATTTAAATTGGCGCCCCATAAACAAAGCAATGGCAGCAGTATTATAGCCAGCACAATGCTGCCGGGTTTTCTTCTGAAAATGAACACTCGCTTCCGCAATCCCAGCCCTCCCCGGTCCTGATATTTCTTATATATGCCTGGGAAAGGCATAATATTTATATCCTCCTTCGGTTTCCACCTCCCAGAGGGCAAACAAAAACCCTCTCCAAAGGTGAGGGCAGCTGTACCATATACTTTTTTGGGAGCTCCGGCCTGATTAATACCGGCCAGCCCCAGCGGGAAGCCATCCCCATCCCATTTAAGATCACCGGTACCAGACGAGCGGGCAGGATTCAACTCTGAGCGAATTCGCTTCGATGCGAGTCAAATATTTGGGTTTCCTGCACAGGTATCCCTGCTGCAAGGGATCCCGGCGTTTACACCGACGGTCTCTTACTGGTCAGATAATGCGCGGCCTGGCTGGACACACGACCAACAAAAAAGCCCCTCCAAGAGGGGCTCTGTAAACTAACGTTTTGAATACTGGGGGGCCTTGCGGGCTTTATGCAAACCATACTTCTTTCTTTCTGTCATACGCGGATCTCTGGTCAGGAATCCAGCCCGTT
>CAZOMS010000249.1:0-3173 GCA_964580805.1 uncultured Syntrophomonas sp.
AAGTCACATTTATAAGGAGGAATGGTGGTTGAACCAGATTGAAAAAGCATTAATGCATGCCCTGTTTGTGCATCTGCACCACAATATCGACAAGGCCATTGATTTTGGGGCCTTCAAGAGACTGAACGATAAGGTGGATGCCACCTGGCCCGGGGCGCTCCTGATAGGACCGGATGCCAACGATGACGCGGCGGTGGTCAAGATCCCCGGCACCGATACTATGGTAGCGTCCAAATTGGAGAGTCATTGCAGTCCCTGTGTGCCCCGGCCTTATGACAGTGCTGCTACCGGCGCCGGCGGGGCGATGCGAGATGTGGTGGCCATGGGCGCCCGTCCGATCTTTATTCTGGATTTCATCGGCACCCGTCCCCTGGAAGAAAAGGTTCTGGTAGGACCGTGTGGGTTTGAGGGCGCCTGCAAATGCGGCCAGTGCGTGGAGATGACCAGCCAGGACCGCCTCAACCTAATGCTCCGGGGAGTCCGTGATATGGCCGACGCCATGGATGTGTTTGTGGCCGGAGGGGGTTTTTCCACCTCCTTCAGTGATATCGTCCCAGCGGTAGTCATCAGTGTAGTGGGCAAGCAGATAACTGAAAAGCCCCTTACCAAGCCAGCCAAGGCGGCGGGTGACATCATAATCATCGCCGGCCAGACCAGCAATGACGGCAACGATTCCCTGTACAGAGCCGGCATGGTGGCCGAGATGCGTCCGGCCATCGCTCTGTTTGCGGAAGAGAGAGCGGTGATGGAGGCCAGCCTGGCAGCCATGAGGACCGGCAAGATCAAGGCCTGTTCGGACCTGGGCGCGGCCGGGATCGGAGCCGCGGTATGTGAATCGGCCCGTTTCGGCGGGTTGGGCGCCCGGGTGGACCTGGCCAGGGTACCGCTGCGGGTGGACGACCTCACCCCGGAAGAGATCCTGATTTGCGAGACCCAGGGCCGAATGCTGTTCCAGGTGGCCCCGGCGGATGTGGAAGAGGTGCTGGCGGTCCTGGCGTCCGAGAATGTACCGGCAGCCGCGATCGGAGAAATCATGGCTACCCAAGAAGTCATATTCACCTTTGGTGACCAGCCGATTGCGACCATCCCCAACCAGCCTTCGGACGAGCAGATGCAGATGCTGAAAGCCTAGACAGCCTGGCTATAACATTTTGATTATAATCATGACCTGGTTCAGAAAGTTTGGGCCAGGTCGTTTTATATCGGAGAAGCCTGATAGCAGGTATGACAGGGTTCGCGAAATCCAATAATGTTATGACAGCCGGCTTGACATATAATTGTAATTAGAATGGAAAAGGAGCGAGGCACATGCGGGACAAACTGTATAATGATATGATCGCGGCCAGAAAAGACAAGAACAAAGAACTATTGTCAACCCTGACCCTGGCCTGGAATGAGATCACCAGCGCCGAAAAGGCGGAAAAGATCGAGAAACTGCCTGATGCCCGGTTTATCGCCATAATAAATAAACTCATCAAGCAGGACAAGGAGACCCTGGAAGGCTTTGAGAAGCGGGGAGACCGCGAAAACATCGATGCCCTGGAAAAGAGGATCGCCGTATATCAATCCTACCTGCCCCAACAGCTGACCGATGCTGAGCTGGAAAGCCTGGTAAGGGAGGCGATTGCCGCCACCCCGGCCGACAAAGTCAATATGGGCGCGGTCATGAAAGCAGTCACTCCCAAGGTCGCCGGGCAGGCCGAAATGAGCCGGGTATCGGCCTGTGTCAAATCCATCCTGACCGAGGGGTAGGTGCGGCTCTGCGCCAAAATCGGCCAGTTGGAGCGGATGGGGGAGATAGGGTAATGAAGAAGCTTGGTTACATATATACGGCTATTGTCCTTGCTCTGTTTCTGGTTGGCTGTGATCCGGGAAAAACGGAACCGGTTCAAACCGAGGATTTTGCCTTGGGCACCATAATCACTCAGCGGGTCTATGGCGCCGGTGCAGAAGAGGCATCCCGCCAGGTCTCGGCGATGATCGCGGAACTGGATGGATTATGGACCATCAATAGCCCGGGGGGCGATATCAATAGACTGAATGATAATGCCGGCCAAGGATTTATAGAATTGGATCCCCGCACTGTAGATATTTTGGTCCAAGCGCGCCACATTTCGGAATTAAGTGATGGTAAGGCATTTGATATTACGGTGGGCCCGCTGGTCAAAGCCTGGGGTATCGGGACCGAAAGCCCGCAGGTGTTGGACAAAGCTGTGGTTCAGCAGCTGTTGCCACTGGTGGACTACCGGGATGTGCAGGTCGATACTGCGAGCAATTCGGCCCGGTTGATGAGGAAGGGGCAGATTGTTGACCTGGGCGGCATTGCCAAGGGTGCCATTGGGGATATGGCCCTTGAGATTTATAAGCGCAACGGAATATTTTCTGCTTTCATCAACCTGGGAGGCAATGTGGCCGTACTGGGAAGCAAACCCGACGGCAGTCCTTGGCGGGTGGGCATTCAAGACCCCCGGGGGGAGGATGGTGAGATCATCGGGATAGTCGAGGTCACCGACCGCGCGGTGGTCTCCTCCGGAGATTACCAGCGATATTTTATCAGTGACGGTCAGCGTTACAGTCATATCCTGGATCCCAAGACGGGATATCCGGCCGACAGCGGTTTGATGAGCGTCACTATCGTCGCGCCATCCTCGACCGTGGCCGATGGACTGGCCAAGGTCTTGGTACTGGGCCTGGAAGAGGGTCTGAAGCTAGTCACTGATTATGGCGATGCGGAAGCAATTTTTATAACCACCGATAAACAAATATATCTCACCCCCGGAATTCAGGGGCATTTTCTTTTAGAGGACGCCAGCCATGCATATACCCTTATTCAAAACCGGTGACAAGATCCTGATAACAGCGGTGTTGTTGATAGCCGCTCTGGTTTTGGCATGGAATTATATGGCCGGCGGTGAAGATGGGCGGCTTATCGCGGTGATAAGCCAAGACGGCAGGACCATAAGACAGATTGATCTGAATGGCTTGAATGATTCTGAATACATCTACATGAATAATGAATTCAACCAGGTTATCCAAGCGGAAAAAGGCCGGATCCGGTTTTGGCAGTCGAATTGTCCGAACGAGGTCTGTGTCAGGACCGGTTGGTTGACCAAAAGAGGTGACAAAGCGGTTTGTGTTCCGGCTCGGACTGTGATTACCATCGCAGGTGACGA
>CAZOMS010000250.1:0-3172 GCA_964580805.1 uncultured Syntrophomonas sp.
GCGCCTGCCTTACAAGCAGGATGTCGGCGGTTCAAGCCCGTCATCGCCCACCAGACAAAATTAGGATTTCCTTGCGAGGGAATCCTTTTTTTATTGGTAACGAATATACTTAGGATATGGACAGTAAGACTTATGTTATATTAAGGAATAACTGGAATGCATATTACAGAAAGGGGAGGTTAATGATGAGGCTGACCGAAAATGTGCTCTGTCTCGGCAACCGGCATTTCCACCATTACGTAGTAGGGCAGGAGAAGGCAGCGATAGTTGAATGCGGGGTCAGTGGGAGCGTAGTCAGTTTCCGTCAGCAATGGGCGGCTTTGGCCGAGAAACCGCAGATCAAGTATCTGGTGGCATCACATGCCCATTTTGACCATGTGTGCGGCATTCCCGCCCTGCGTGATCTGTTTCCCCAGGCTAGACTTACAGCCAGTGCCGAAGCGAAAAAGGTTCTGTCCAACCCTAAGATCTTGAAGAATTTCTTCAGCCAGGACGAGAGGATGACAGAACTGCTGTTGCGCGAAGGCCTGATCGATGAGGATATAAAGACGCCGGTGCCGGAACAGATCATCGTGGATATCGTGATCAAAGGCGATGACGTAATGGATTTGGGCGGGGGATTGAAGCTGGAGGTCATCGATGTGCCTGGTCATAGTCCCTGTAACCTGGCTTTTTACCTGCCTGATGACCAAGTGATGTTTCTTTCGGATACAGCTGGATTCCAAACCTCGGATGAATTGATCTTCCCCATCTTCTTCCAGGATTTCGAAATATACATGGACAGTGTCCGCCGGCTGATGAGCTATCCGACCAGGGTCTTGGCGATTCCGCATGAACGGATCTGGGCTAACGAGGAAGTGCCCCAATTTTATCAGCGGGCCTTGGACATTGCTCAAAACGCCTACGATACTATTGTAGAGATGCTCGATAGAGGCCTGGATGACGAGGCGATAAAGCAAAACCTCTTTGAGCGTTACTATCGTGAGAGGTTGAAAATATATGTCCCCGAGAACATAACCCTTTGCGTGGACTTGCTGTTGCGCCGGGTCAGGCAAAGTCTTCAGGATCAGGCCTAAAAGCTATTTCCGGGTATCGGGAGCAAGCTGCAGGTCGGATATTATCCAGTGCTCTCCGTACAGGTTGGCTTTGATCGTGTAACAGTACCGGTCTCCCGGTTGGTAACAATCATCATAGCAGCGGGAGACGACCACGGTCTCGGGGGATATGTGCCTGACTTGCAGGCAGGGCAGATCAACTGCAGTAATCATGGGAATGAATTCGGTGGGTACAACCACTAACCGCTCGATATCTGGGCTGTACGTCAGCAAAAAGGCTGCCAGCTGGCGGGCCAGGTCCCCTTCAAAACCGGCGGTCAAGTAGGCCGCCGCCGATTCGTGGTCCGGGAATTGATCAATTACCAGATACTCTCCGCGGGGCTCGGCTTTGTTCAACAGCGAAGCCAGTATGGCGAAATCAGCCACGATGTCGTTGACTACCGCGGTTGAATCAACTGGCCCAGGAGTAGCATCCAAGACCGGAGCTTGAATGGGAGAAGTCATAAACAGCATAATTATGGCGGTCAGGATAATCAAAGACAGTCTATACATATTAAATGGTCTCCGCGTCAACAGTGTGAGACCATTATAACTTGCTGGGAAATTTTAGGACATGGTTAATTTCTGCCCTTATATCTGCATTTACGGGCTTTTACAGCAAGGTTACCTGAACATCGTCATAATCTTCGCCTCCACCGGGTCCCATGGACTGAAGGCGCCTGATATCAGCAATTTCTATAGTTCATAGAAACAAACCGCCAGCAGGCCTGGACCAGTGTGCACGCCCAGGGCAGGGCTGATATCTGAGAATATGATCTCCTTTAGATTAGGCATTTGGCCTAACTTAGCGGCCATTTTTTCGCCGATTTCCCGGGCGCCGCCATGCATAACGGCCAGGTTGAAAGGGCGATTGCCAACCGTCTCGGTAACCAGATTCATTAGCTTCTCAATGGATTTGGCCCGGCCCCGGACCTTGGCATGGGTATAGTATATTCCGTCCAGATTGACACCGATGATGGGTTTAAGATTCAGGAGTTCACCCAGCATGCCGGCCACCAAACCGATGCGGCCCCCACGGCGCAGGTATTCCAGGGTTTCAATCACATAATAAGCTCGCACCTTGGGCTGCAAGACGGTCAGTTTTTCTATGATCTTGGCGAAGCTCAGACCGGCCACAATGTTGCGGGCGGCGTCCAAAACCATCCAACCGGTAGCCATCGATAGGGTGCGCGTATCAAACACTTTAATGGTTATATCTTCGAAGTCCCGGGCCGCCAATTCCATGGCTTGGAACGTTCCCGACAGCCGACTGGAAAGGGCGATAGCCAATATGTGAGTGAATCCATCCTCATGACAGCGGGTAAAAACAGCCTTGATCTCCTGCAGGCTGGGCTGGGAGGTGGTCGGTATTTCACCGGGCATCCGCCCGTAGACGTCATCGGGATCGATATCGACCCGATCAGAGAATTCCCCATACGGATAGATCACTTTCAAAGGCAGGATTTTGATCCCATACTGCTCAACCAGGTTTTGGGGCAGGTCACAGGCGCTGTCGGCTACCAAGGCTATCTTTTCCATAATTCCGTCACTCCCACATAGTGTATATTTATAAAAATAATTCTATTGTATTTTGGATACGAAAGCAAAAAAAAGCGATTATTTCAATACCTGCTCACGGAACTTGACATTAACGCGGCAAAGATCTACAATCGTTTAGTAAAGTGAAAAGGCTTTACGCAGGGGAGTGAACCTTGTGCTGGAGAGAATCAGTCAAGTTGTGTTGCTTAAAGATTTCTATGGCCCATTATTAACCGCCAAGCAGCAAGACGCTTTAAATATGCATTACGAGAATGATTGGTCGTTGTCGGAAATCGCCATTTCCATGAATACCAGCCGGCAGGCAGTCTACGATCTGGTAAAACGGGCCGAGGGCATTTTACAGGAATATGAGGACAAGTTGGGGCTGGTGGCTAAATTCCAGCGCACTCGGCAGAACCTGGATGAATTGAAACTGATCCTGCAGGATTCGAAGGCTGACGATCCCCGGCTGAATCAAGCAGTCAGTCTTATAGAAGAGATATCGGCACTACTTTAGGCAAAGGAGAGATAGTGTGGCT
>CAZOMS010000251.1:0-3170 GCA_964580805.1 uncultured Syntrophomonas sp.
GGCGCTATCCACCGGGCGGCCGGTCCCCGGTTGCTGGAAGAATGCCGTACCTTGGGAGGGTACCAGACTGGCGAGGCCAAGGTCACCCACGGGTACAACCTGCCAGCCCGATGGGTCATCCACACCGTGGGTCCGGTCTGGGTTGGAGGAGTACATAATGAAGACCAACTGCTGGCCAGTTGTTATCGCAGTTCTCTGGCTGAAGCCATCCGCAAAGGAGTCAAAAGCATCGCTTTTCCATCTATTAGTACCGGAGTTTACGGATTTCCAGTGGACCGGGCGGCTAAAATAGCGATTCGGGAGTTGGGTCAATTTCTGAAAACCAATTCGTCCATTGAAGAAATCAGGATGGTCGCTTTTGATGCCAATACTTTTCGCCATTACCATGACGAGGGGATTAAAACCGGCATCCTGAGCAAAGAATAATCAATTTCAAAATGCTTCACGCGGAAAGGGAGGACCGGCCTTGACGATCGCCCGAGAAAGACTAATGGTTCTGGAGGATATGGAAGGAGAACGGCTGGATCTGTTTGTGGCTGATAACCTGGCTGACCTGTCCCGTTCACTGGTTCAGAACTTGATAAAATCAGGTCAGATCCTGGTAGACGGGCAGCGGGTCAAGGCCAGTTATCGACTTGGAGAAGGCCAGGAGGTGGAAGTGGACCTGCCGGTTCCGCAGCCAGTCTCGATCGCCGCCGAGAACCTCCCCCTGGATATTATCTACCAGGATCAAGATCTGGCGGTGATCGACAAGCCCAAGGGAATGGTGGTTCACCCCGCCCACGGCAACTGGGAGCACACCCTGGTAAACGCACTTTTGTTTCATATCAAGGATTTGTCCGGAATCAACGGGGAACTGCGGCCGGGGATCGTCCACCGCCTGGACAAGGACACCTCGGGGGTGATGGTGGTGGCCAAGAACGACTTTGCCCATAAAAGCCTGGCCGAACAGATAAAAGTGCACAGTATCCGGCGCGAATATACCGCTCTGGTTCATGGAGTTATCAAAGAGAACCTGGGCACTATCGACGCCCCCATTGGCCGGAGCAAACTTGACCGCAAGAAGATGGCGGTAATCAAGGATGGCCGACCCGCTATCAGCAATTATGAGGTCATGCGCCGCTTCCATAATTACACTCTAGTCACGGTCAGTCTGCTGACCGGGCGCACTCACCAGATCCGGGTTCATTTTTCTCATATCAAGCATGCCGTAGTAGGTGATCCGTTGTACGGGCCGGCCAAAAAGCATTTCGACCTGGACTCCCAGGCCTTGCATGCCCACCGGTTGGGCTTCATCCACCCCCGCAGCGAGGAATACATGGAATTCAGCAGTCCTTTACCGCCTTATTTTTCCGCGGTCCTGGCCCAGCTGGAGCAGACTGGTTAAGGTTGACAGTGGATATGGGCTTGATTACAATCTGATAAGAACCTTTAAGTTGGTCCGTGAGGCTAGCAAGGATTTGGCGGCTAATTACCTGCCTTCGGCTTGACGAAGACAGGTTTTTGATTTATTTACACATAAAATCGCTTCCGCGAGAGGAGGTATCAGGTGGAACTTCAGGAAAAGAAGGTCATAATGGATGAGATAGCTATCCGAAGAGCCATCACCCGTATCGCCCATGAGATTATCGAGAAGAACAAGGGGGTAACCCGGGTGGCTCTGATTGGTATCAGGCGCCGGGGAGGCCCGCTGGCTGTTCGTTTGGCAGAACAAATTCAAGCCATTGAAGGAGTCAAGGTGCCGGTGGGAATCCTGGACATTACCCTTTACCGGGATGACCTGACTACCCTGTCGTCCCAACCCCAGGTACACCGTACCGAAGTGTTTTTCGATATAAATGACATGCATATCATCCTGGTGGATGATGTAATGTACACCGGGCGAACCGTCCGGGCGGCTATGGATGCACTGATCGATCTGGGACGGCCGCGCAGCATTCAACTGGCGGTACTGGTCGACCGGGGCCACCGGGAATTGCCGATCAGAGCTGATTATATCGGCAAAAATATTCCTACCGCGCGCAGCGAGGTGATCTCAGTCCTTGTGAAGGAGATAGACAACAAAGAGGAGGTAGTGATCCAGGAAATTATCGATCAGTGAAGACCATCCCCTTTAAACTGGTCCGGAGAGGCTGGCAAGGGAAGTAACTCAGGTTAGAAGCCTTTCCTGTCAGTAAACAGTGAGAGGCTTTTTTATTTTGGACCGACAAGGAGGTCATGTGGTGAAATTTGAGCACAAAGATCTATTGGGAATGAAACAGTTGAGCCGCGAAGAAATCGAGCTGATCCTTGATACCGCCGTGCCGATGAAAGACGTCATCAACCGCGATATCAAAAAGGTGCCGACTCTGCGCGGCAAGGCCATGGTAACCGTTTTTTATGAAAACAGCACCCGCACCCGCACCTCTTTCGAGATAGCCGGTAAATACTTAAGTGCCGACACCGTCAACCTGGCCGTCTCCACCAGCAGCGTCCAGAAGGGGGAGAGCCTGCGGGACACTATCAAGACCATCGAAGTGATGGGCTTTGATTTGATGGTGGTCAGACATTCCATGAGCGGCACTCCCCATTACATAGCCCGCAATACCAATATGCGGGTGATCAATGCCGGTGATGGAACCAATGAACATCCTACCCAGGCCTTGCTGGACATGTTCAGCATAAGAGAGAAGAAGGGCACTCTGGAGGGCTTGAAGGTGGCCTTGGTCGGAGATATCCTGCATAGCCGGGTGGCTCGTTCCAATATTTACGGCCTAAGCAAGTTTGGCTGTGAAATAAGAGTGGCCGGGCCGTCCACTCTGATACCTCCGGACATTGAGAAGTTGGGGGTCAAGAGTTACTACAACCTGGACCAGGCCATCGATGGAGTGGACGTTATAAACGTGTTGAGAATCCAGAAGGAACGCCAGCAAAGCGGCCTGTTTCCTTCCCTGGACGAATACGCTGACCTTTATATGCTCAGCCCGGACAAGCTGCGGCGGGCCAACGATGATGTGATGGTGCTCCACCCGGGGCCGATGAACCGGGGAGTCGAGATTTCTTCCGCCCTGGCCGACAGCACCATGGCGGTAATCAATCAACAGGTCACCAATGGAGTGGCAGTGCGGATGGCATTGCTCTTCCTGATGATGGGAGGATCGCGCGATGAAATTACTTATTAAAGGCGGCCG
>CAZOMS010000252.1:0-3126 GCA_964580805.1 uncultured Syntrophomonas sp.
AACCGAGAATCTGCTGAGCCCGGATGACACTGCCGGAATGCCGTTCATGACCGTCGGCATTGATATACTTGCCTACGTCATGAAGAATACAGGCTACTTGCAGGTAAAGCCGCTCTCGTTCGCCCAAGTTATGGATTGCCATCATCTGATCAAAGGTGCTTAGAGCCAATTCTTCTACCCTTTGGGAGTGTTTTTCGTCGTTGCCGTATTTTCTTCCCAAATGCCGGACCGAATTGACAATATCGTTTATATATTCATGCTTGCGGATGGTATTAAAACGTTCATCCGTCATGTTGGCCAAAAGACCATGCCGCAGGGAAACCCTTGGCACCTGTATCCCAGCAGCTCGGGTAGCATTGAGAAAACGACGGAATATTATGGACGAGGGAAGCAGGATTTCAGCTTCATTGCGGTGCATTTTGTAGCGGCTGACAATGTTTTCAGGGGTAGCATTTTTTATCAGCCCGTATATTTTCTCCATTGCCGCCTGTTCCAGAAAATGAGGGTCGGAGGTGAATTGGTTAAGCTGACCCAGCCGCAGGATGGAGGTCAATTCACCACCCAGGCCGATCATGTACTGGTAGTCGGCGCCATGACGGATGGAGTCCAGCCAGTAGATCTTGCTCTCCAAAAATTCCTCAAGAATGGTGGAAAACTCCAAGGTCACCCGTTCCAGATCGGCCAGCAACTCGCGCAGACGCAGCGAGCCTATCTTGACGTACTCCGTAAACTGGAGACTGCCGTCTTTGTAGGCGAATATTTCCGTCCCTCCCATACCCAGACTCACCACCAGCAGTCCATCCTGGGACATCGTGTGCAAATCGCAGATACTGTCGCGCATGGACTTGAATTCAAAGAATCGTTCCTGCAGGTTGTTGATGACTTCCACCTTCAACCCGGTGCGCCGGCCAATCTGATCCAGGACGTATTCCCGGTTCTGAGCCTCGCGGATCCCAGTAGTAGCTACGGCTTGATAGTGTTTGACCCGATAGTCCTTCATCAGCTGGGCGAAAGATTTCAAGGTCTTACATAGCTCCTGGGTCGATGATAATTCGATCTTGCCGGTGGAAAACGTATCGCGCCCGATTTGAGTCGGTTTCCAGACATCCTCCAGGGGTGCTATTATTCCCTGCGGGCCTATCTCTGCTATCATCATGCTTACGAAATTGGTTCCTACGTCTATGGCTGCGGCCGTTTTCCGCTCAGAATTCTTCATCCTGCGACCTCTTTCCTCAAGGATGGGATATTTTTATTATAACAGTTCCATGCCGAGTCCGAGAGCGGCCAACCCCAAAAACTGTTGCCAGGGCCTCATACAATAATACGTTGTAGTTCTTGCGGCTGATATAATGGATTCAGGATCTAAACGAAATTCTGGCAGGGGAGTTGCGCGTAATTTTGAAAAAAGTAGTCATTATCGATATTGGTTCCAACTCGGTTCGCTTGATCCTGATTCGCCTTGGGGAAAAGGGCAATTTCAAAATAATTCATGATCTAAAGGAATCGGTGGGCCTGGAACAAGGTTTGGAAGAAAACAATACCATCAAGCCCGACCGCATCAATAAAGCCCTGCGTGCGTTGGCCATGTTTCGCAGCCATTGTGAGGCGGTCCAGCCGGATGAGGTGATAGTGGTAGCCACCGAGGCAGTCCGGCGGGCCGCCAACCAGGAATTGTTCACCCAGCGGGTCAAAGACGAGACTGGATTTGAAGTGCGGGTGCTGTCCGGGCGTGAAGAAGCGTACTACGGATATGTAGGCGTTACCAATAGCATGGATATCGCCGATGCCCTGCTCATGGACCTGGGTGGGGGCAGTACCGAACTGACCTGGATGGTGGACGGAAAGATAAAGGAATCGGTCAGCCTGCCCCTGGGGTCTCTAAATGTGACCCAGCAATTCGGTCTGGCCGATAACATTAAAGATGAGCAGATGCGCCGGGCCCAAGAGGGAATATTGAAGGTGTTCCGCGAGGTTCCGTGGTTGTCTGGTCTGCAGTCCATAAGGCTTATCGGTATAGGCGGCACCTTCCGCAACCTGTGCAAGATAGATCGGCGCCGCAAGTTGTACCCCTTGGAGCGGACTCATAATTACCTGATGAGCAACCAGGATATAATGGAGATTCATAGAGACGTGTGCAGCCGTAATCTTAAGCAGCGCCGGGCAGTAAAGGGGCTTTCCAGCGAGCGCTGGGAAAACATTGTCGGGGCCACCACGGTCATTGCTGAATTGCTTAAACATACTGCCATCAGCGAAGTGGAAATCAGCGGTCATGGACTCCGGGAAGGCCTGGTCTATGATTACATAGCCCGTACCTTTGACCTGCCCGGTGACGTACTGGAAAAATCACTGCTCAAGAATCTTAACAACTACAATCTGGATGTGACCCATGCCCAGACCATTTACCGAATATCGTCATCTTTGTACCGGCAGCTGCAGGACATAGCCAAGATCAACGGTGACTATGACAAGGTGCTGAAGGCGGCGGCGATGATGCACGATGTAGGAACAGCCCTTAATTTCTACCAGCAGAACGAGCACCTGTTTTATATGCTGGTAAACTCTGAATTGCATGGATTATCCCACCGTGAATTGGTTATGAGTGCTTATGCGTCCTGCAACCAGTTAAACAGCAAAAGACATTTTGCCGGGGTTCGCTTCCGCAGTTTTCTGACCGATAAGGACGAGCAAGCATTGAAGGGGATAGGGTTGTTGATAAGGATCGCCCGCAGTCTGGACCGCTCTATGAGCGGATTGATCCAGGATGTGGTTTGCCAGATCGAACGGGATAAGGTGATCATCAAGACCATCGCCGCAGGCAACATCGAATTGGAGATCTTGGACGCCTTGCGCTATTGTGAGGATTTCAGAGAACACTTCCGCAAGTCCCTGTTTATAATGTAGTCGAATATGCTTTTACATGCGCCATAGCCGGCGAACGGATCTTGGCTGATCATCACCGTTGTGTAGGCTGCCGGAATTGTGAGATGATTCGCTCACTGGTCCATGAGGGGATCTGCCCGCCGTCATTGTCTCGAATCCGGGTGGCCAGATTTTAGCGGGCCGGCTGGAACGTGCCCATAAGTTGTTCTATGTGCGAGAAACCGATGTGTGTTATGATATGTCCGG
>CAZOMS010000253.1:0-3124 GCA_964580805.1 uncultured Syntrophomonas sp.
TCACGACCCTGGACAACCGTATCCAGTCCTTTGCGCAATACATATTCGATGTGCCCCAGTACGCCATCCGCATACTCTTCCGCATCACGCCGGATTTGCTCGGATACTCTCTCGCCCTTGGCGATAATCTCCTCGGCCACGCTCATTGCGTTTCTGGTTATTTCGCTGTCGTCCACCATCCGGGCTGCTTCACTCCGATATTGTTCAACATACTGATTGGCCTCGGAGAATGCCTCGTTTACGATTCTATCCTTTTCCGACAGGAGCTGCCGGGCGCTTTCCAATTCTTCAGGCAGAATGGCTCTGATCCTATCCACCCGATCCAGGAAGCGGTTGGTTTCCACCAGGGATTTCCCCCCGGTCAAAGGCAACTTCTTGCTTCCTTTCAGCAAAAGCTCCATTTCATCCAGAATGCGAAATATCTCCATCATCGTTAGGCTCCTCCTCACACCTGCAGTAATAGTGCAATCTCGATTCTCCATAATTGCCTTGCCTGTATTTCACCAGCGGAGAAAATGACGGCATTTCCTTTTTGCGGGGCGACCTGATTACGACCATCCCGTCAGCCGCAACAATATCTGCCTGGCTTATTGTTTCCATCACTGGTTCGAACATGTCTTCCCGGGTAAAGGGCGGATCGACATATATCAAATCAAATTTAAGGCCTTGGCGGCTGATTCGTTGCAGCGTTTGGAAAACATCCCCCCGCCAGACCTTAAAGCCGCTCCGCAGCTGGCAATGCTCCAGATTCTCCCGGATCACCCTTACCGCTGCATTGGCATTGTCGACAAAAGCAACTTCACGGGCTCCCCGGCTAAGAGCTTCTATCCCGACGCTGCCGCTTCCCGCAAACAGATCCAGGATGCGGGCGTCCACCACCTTGGACCCCCAGACATTAAACAAGGCCTCCTTGATCATGTCGGTTATAGGCCTGGTATTCAGTCCGGGCGGAGCTTTAAGTCTCCTGCCCTTGGCTGTGCCGGATATGACCCTCAACTGAAGCTCCCCTTTTGTATGTTTTCGATTCAACCACACGATTACCTTCTTTTCCTAATTGTTAAATATGATTCTAACAGAAAATATTTTGATAAAAAATGTCCTGACCATGAATATTATTCTAAATAACGGTCAATGATATAGATACCGGATATAACCGGTAAACAAACCCTCCCCAACAACTTTACAAAATTCTCCTCTCCCCAAAATGGCGGCTTCGGCCGCCATTTTAATTGTGCCCTCTAAGGTAAATTTCTGCCCTGTTAACGCGGATACATTGGCCGGCAAATGATGATAATAGAAACGAGGAGGTTTATGCTTGTGAATGATTTATTACGCAGTTTCAATCTGAATGTGGACCTGGCGACAGAAGCCAGGGACCTGGTGCGGGGGACGACCGGCCGCGAAATACAGGGCGTGGAAGAAAAAGTCGAACAAATGGAACAAATAAAAATTACCAGCATATTTATCCGGGAACCCCAGGCGGCCCAGGTTATGGGGCGCCCGGTAGGCACCTACATCACCATCGAATCTCCCCCGCTCAAAATCAATGACCCTTATGTAAAGCAGGAAATAATCGACGCCATGGCTAAAAGCATTCCAGTTTTGTTGAACGATTCCCTTAAGCCTCAAGATGTCGTATTATTGGCCGGACTGGGCAATTGGCGGGCTACTCCGGATGCCCTGGGACCCAAGTTCATCGAGTACAGCCCTATAACCCGGCATTACCATCAGTACGCCCCCGAGGCTCTGGTGGAAGGGATGCGCCCCACCTGCGGCATTGCACCTGGAGTTTTGGGTATCACCGGTCTGGAGACCTTCGATGTCATCAAAGGCATAGTCGACAAGGTCAAGCCGGCGGTTATGTTTGTAGTCGATTCCCTGGCCGCCCAAAACGTGGAGCGCATCGGTACCACTATCCAGATGAGCAACACGGGCATCCAACCTGGCAGTGGCATTGGCAACACCCGACAGGCCCTGACCCAAGAAGAATTAGGCATACCGATCATTGCCATCGGCTGTCCCACCATCGTCAATGCGGCGGTCATAACCAACCAGGCGATTCAGCAATACTGTATCGACAACGGGGTTTCGTTCGTTGAATCCCGGGCTCGTGATACCATTGAGGCCATAGTCTCCTTCTTTGGAGGCAGTCTCACCGTTACTCCCAAGGAAATTGACGACATAATCGAAAACACCTCCCGGATACTAGCCATGGGAGTCGGCACCGCCCTGTTCCCGGGAATATCCCAGGAGCAGCTGGAACTATATGCAAATTAACTAATTCCGCCGGGTGAGGGATGAAGAATGCAGAGGCCGCCTTCATCCCTTTATTTTTAATGAATTCACCAAGGCCAGAAATGCAAACAAGCGGATATAAACATCCGCCTGTTCGGTTTAGTATGGTTAGTAGTTAATCCTATTATTTCATGCCGGTTTTGCCTTGTTCATAAGACTGGATCATCTTCTTGACCATCTGGCCACCGATGGAACCAGCTTGTCTGGAGGTCAGGTCTCCGTTATAGCCCTGCTTTAAGTTAACCCCTACTTCTGAAGCAGCCTCCATTTTAAACTGTTCCATGCCAGCTCTTGCTTCCGGAACCAAAAGTCTGTTGCTGCGACTTGCCATTTAAAATTCACCTCCTTTTTCTTTGCTAGTCATATTGTTTCCCGTGCCAATTCATATATGCTAGTAGATTTTTCTTCACTTTTTATAATTTTGCTTGGTCATGATACCCATTTCCTGACTCACCTCATATTTGAGTTTTTGTATCCTGAGGCCTTTCGGGGTTTTATCTTCATCATCATAACCGGGGTCTGAATCAATGCCAGGTTGCTTTTGCACCATCCAATCACCTCCTTGCCTTAGCAGGCCTACATAAAAAAGATACTGTCAAATTGGCTGACAGTATTATGGTTTCCACAATTCATTATTTTAGGCAGACAG
Organism: uncultured Syntrophomonas sp.; assembly: GCA_964580805.1. Classification (GTDB taxonomy): domain Bacteria; phylum Bacillota; class Syntrophomonadia; order Syntrophomonadales; family Syntrophomonadaceae; genus PHAA01. Next base: position 2,945 of record CAZOMS010000253.1, read on the forward strand.
AAAGGCCATGGGTGGTCTCATGAGATCAGTTCATGGCGATGGAATCTTTTTTAAAACGCAGATTTATATACTGGGTCAACTGTTCCAGGTCCAATACCCCGCCCCCCAAACGGCCAGCCGCCTCCGCCGCATCAGCAAGGATTTGCTGATCCCTCAGCAAATTGGCCACCTTCAACTCAT
>CAZOMS010000254.1:0-3087 GCA_964580805.1 uncultured Syntrophomonas sp.
GGAAATGAGTGATGACAAATGGACTTGATGGTCAATCCTTTGCGGCCCGTAACTCGAACCCTATCCATACCGGGAGACAAATCCATTTCCCATCGCTCGGTTATGCTGGGAGCGATCGCTGCCGGCGTTACCAGCATCGACAATTTTTTGCCCGGACAGGATTGCTGGAGCACGGTGCGCTGCGTTAAGCAACTGGGGGTGGAGGTCACTGAACTGGGACCGAACCAGCTGCAGGTCCATGGCCGTGGTCTGGATGGCCTGCAAGAGCCGGACGATTATATGGACGTTGGCAACTCCGGCACCACTATGCGTTTGTTGGCGGGGATATTGGCGGGCCAGGATTTCTTGTCGGTTTTGACCGGAGACAATTCCATCCGCAGGCGTCCTATGGCCCGCATTGCCGAGCCTTTACGCCAAATGGGAGCCCGGGTCTGGGGCCGCGGTAACGGCCGTTTTGCCCCCCTCGTTACAAGAGGAGGTCATCTGCGGGCTATCGATTACCTGACTCCGGTGGCCAGTGCCCAGATAAAATCCGCGATTTTGCTAGCCGGGCTCTATGGGCAGGGAGTCACCTCGGTCACCGAACCTGCATTATCCCGGGACCATACCGAAAAAATGCTGGCAGCGTTTGGCGCTAACATAAAGACGGACGGATTAACCACCTTCATTCAGCCGGGACCACTTACCGCACAACCGATCATGGTCCCCGGGGATATATCGTCGGCAGCCTTCTTCCTGGTGGCCGGAGCTATTGTGCCGGGCGCATGCCTAACCGTTGCCAGGGTGGGTCTCAATCCGACCCGCACCGGCATCCTGGATGTCTTGCGCGAGATGGGGGCGGAACTAACCATTACCAACCAGACCCAAAGTTCCGGCGAACCCATGGGGGATATTACCGTATCAGGCCAAGGATTAAAAGGTGTAAACATTGGCGGCAGTGTGATTCCCCGGCTGATTGATGAGATACCGGTACTGGCGGTTGCCGCAGCGGCAGCCGAAGGTACAACCGTGATCAGGGATGCCAGCGAACTAAAGGTCAAAGAGAGCAACCGCCTCCAGGCCATTGCGACGGAATTAAAACGTTTTGGAGCCAATATCGATGAAACCGAAGATGGTCTGGTAATAAAAGGCGGCGGTAATTATGAAGGCGCGGTTTGCGAGTCCTACCATGACCATCGAATTGCCATGGCTTGCGCATTGATGGGACTGGTGGCCAATGGCCCCACCATCGTGCACGGAGCGGCATGCATAGACATATCCTTTCCCGGGTTTGCGGAGACACTGGCAAGTCTTTATGAATAGGACCATTAGACGATTTAATAGGCATAGATGAAATAGCCGGATTGGGGAGAATATGTCATGCGGGTTGAACTGGGCGATCGCAGCTACGAGATACATATCGGCAGCGACTGGCTGCCGCAATTAATGCCATGGCTGGACTTCATCCCCAGAACCTCAGCCATAATGATCATCACCGACACCAACGTGGCAGAGATTGCTGGTGGCCGGATGATGGAGCTGATGCGGTCTGTTGGCTTTAAGGTTGAACTGGCGGACTTTCCGGGCGGTGAGGATCATAAAAACCTGACTACAGTTCGAGCCTTGACTGAAAAAATGGTGGAATTTGGCCTGGATCGCCATTCCACGGTGATTGCCCTGGGAGGTGGGATCCCCGGCGACGTGGCTGGCTTTGCGGCCTCCGTCTATATGCGGGGGATTCGCTATATTCAAGTGCCCACCACCCTTCTGGCTCAGGTCGACAGCAGTGTGGGGGGCAAGACCGGGGTCAACCTGCCTCAGGGCAAAAACCTGGTCGGAACCTTTCATCAGCCTTCCCTGGTCTTTATCGACGTATCCTTCATCAAAACCTTGCCGGAAAGAGAATACCTTACCGGCCTGGCTGAGGTGATCAAATACGGGATCATATGGGATAGCAGTTTCTTCGACTACTTGGAGCAAAACCAGACCGCGATCGGAGGCCGGGACCCGGAATGCCTGCAGCACATGGTTCACCGCTGCTGCGCGATCAAAGCGGATATTGTGGCTCAGGATGAAACTGAGGGTGGCATTCGAGCTTTGTTGAACCTGGGCCATACTTTCGGCCATGCTTTGGAGGCCTTAACCGGTTATCACCGCTACAATCACGGTGAAGCAGTAGCGATAGGTATAGTATTGGCGGCCCGGCTGGCAGCCGAAGCCGGTATATTGTCCTCCGGGGACCATGATCGGATGAAAAACCTTATATTTTCATTGGGTCTGCCGACCACCTATGAGCGGTTGGCCAGCAGTGATATTATTAACCAGATGCGCAAGGACAAAAAAAGCGTTGGCGGTCGCCTGCAACTGGTTTTGCCAACCGGGATAGGCGCCAGCCAAATATTTGGCGATATCAGCGAAAATCAGATCGCCCAGATATTGTACTAAAGATATCAAAATCGACTGTTGATTCATCTGCGGGCCCGTGCTATACTTTTTAGTAATTTCATCTTGGTAATGACGATGAAGGAGCAAAGTAGGTCATCCCCAGCTTTACAGGGAGAAAGCGCCATCGACTGGAAGCGTTTTCAAAGCATGATTGATCGAAGTTCTCTCTGGAGTTGCAGGCTGAATTCCTCTCGAGGATGAGTAGGCTGAGCCGTAATCTTCCTACGTTAAAAGGAAGAAGGTATCGGAACAACAGTTCCCGCACCTTTATAAGAGCGGATCTGTCCCCGTGGCAGGTCAACTTGGGTGGTAACGCGGTAAGCAATAGCTTTTCGTCCCTTGGGATGGAAGGCTTTTTTGTTTATCTGGGGGATTGGTTTATTCCCGTATCTTGATGAGTGGATCCTTTATGGATCAACGAGGGTGGTACCACGGAAGCCCATAGCTTGCGTCCCTTTTGGGGCAAAGGCTATGGGCATTAATATTTTTAGGAGGAATCAAAATGGTAGTAGTGATGGAAATGACGTCGAGCATTCAGCAGATCGAGGCGGTAAATACAAAGTTGGATCAATTGGGCTTCCAAACCCAGCTGATTCGGGGGGTAAAGCGCATTGTGATCGGTGCGGTAGGCGATCGTACCATAAGCGAGTTGCAGGATCTGCA
>CAZOMS010000255.1:0-3052 GCA_964580805.1 uncultured Syntrophomonas sp.
GGATGGGAATAACCAAAACCGGCCGATGGGCTGCCTTAACCAACTATAGAGATCCCAGCCAAAACCGGCATGGGGCTCCTTCACGCGGATTGTTGGTTCATGATTACCTAGTCGGGGAAGATGCTCCAGACAACTTTTTAGGGCGACTCGTCGAGACCGCACAGCAGTATGATGGTTATAATCTGTTGGCAGGGACAACCGACGCCCTCTACTATTATTCCAACCAGGAGCAGGCAGTGCATCAAATCCAACCAGGTATACATGGGTTAAGCAACAGTTTGCTGAATGTTTGTTGGCCCAAAGTCTACCGCAGCGTGCAGCATTTGAAGGATTGCCTGCGTGACGATGTTATTCAGGCGGACAGGCTTTTCAGCATCATGGCTGATGAACAGCAAGCCCCAGACCACGAATTGCCTGGAACAGGAGTAAGCCTGGAATGGGAACGGCTGCTGTCATCAGTATTCATTGCCGGAGAGAATTACGGTACTCGCTGCACTTCCATCCTGCTGGTCGATCGTGGTGATCATGTCCAGTTTTGGGAAAAGAACTTCATTAACGGAAAACACGAAGATGCAGATATAGTCTCTTACGAATTTTCTATTGAAGGCTAGTTTTAGAGGGTGTTTGGACAGCAGTCGATTTATAAAATGCCAGCAGGCGGCTTGAAGATAATGCGCTGATAAGGTAATTTTATCGGGGAAAATCCAAAGGCCAAGGGACAGTAATAGTAAGCAATGTATAATCGTATGAGGGGGCAATGTTTATGAGAAATGATTTGTATGACTTGGCCATCCTGGGCTGTGGTCCGGCGGGGTTGTCGGCAGCCGTCAACGCTACCATCCGGAACAAAAAGGTAATAGTAATAGGCGCCGAGGTATGCAGCCCACCCCTGCATAAGGCACAAAAAATAGATAACTATTTAGGATTGCCAGAAATAAGCGGGAGTGAACTGCTGGACAAATTTATGCAGCATGCAAGTCAGCGGAATATAGAGATAATAAACAACAAAGCTACCAGCATAAACGAATTGGAGGGACTGTTTAATATCCTGGTAGGCGACGAGGTAATTACCTCCCGCACTATTGTGATTGCCACCGGGATACCTTATCGTCCCGCCCTGCCTCGGGAAGAACATTTTTTGGGAAAGGGATTGGGTTACTGTGCCACCTGTGACGGTCCCATGTATCGAGGCAAGGATGTTATCATTATTGGGCACAGCACCGAAGCCGAGGGTGAGGCCAATTTCATGGCCGAGATGTGTAAACAGGTTTATTACCTGCCGCTATATAAGACGGTTGGGAATCTGGATCCCAGCATTAAAATCCTGAATAGCAAACCAGCGGGCGTGGTTGGAGAAGAATTTGTTCTAGGGCTTCAGTTGAAGGATGGGTCGACTATTGAGTCAGAAGGATTGTTCGTACTTGGCGGCGAGACGGCCCCCGATCGTTTGATACCCGGATTGGAGATCAAGAATAATCACATAACTGTCAACCGCCAGCAGGAAACAAACCTGCCCGGGATATATGCCGCCGGCGATTGTACCGGCGCCCCCTATCAGGTAGCCAAGTCGGTGGGAGAAGGTCAGGTGGCGGGTCTCAACGCCAGCAAATATGCCTCCATGCAGAAAGGCAAAAAGACCGGGCAATAAAAACCGTCACGTCCATCATTGGCGTCACTGCCCGTGGATGAAATACACCCGGGTATAGGCTGAAGATAACTTAGAAAAACCTATCAATTGTGAGTATTTGGCTGGAAATAAACCATATCGGAGGAATAGTCTGCCTTTACAAGGGCAAAATAAATAAGTTATAATGCAAAAGCCTCCACAGAATACAATTATATCGATAAAAAATAACAAGAATATATACATTACGTTATCTTAATTAATAATACTAAATCAGTTTGCTGGGGAAGGGGTGTCGGATTGAAAAAGCATATTGTCACCATAATAAAGCCCAATCTGATTAGGGAAAAAGACCAAATAAACTGCCGGGAGTGCGCTACTTCCTGCCAGTCCGCCTGCAAGACATCGTGCACGGTAGGCAACCAAACCTGTAAAAATACGACCAGTAATTAGGTTGTAGGAAAAGGGGGCGAAAGCCCCCTTTTTTGTTGCACACCTTTATTAATTGTGGGTGGGAGAGAGGAGAAAGAAGTTTGTTTTCGCCGCAAGGCTTTGATTTTGATGCCGACCTGCATGTATTTCAGCATGAGGGGATAAATGTACTTCTGGACGTAAACAGTGGAGCTATCAGTGTTCTGGACGATTTGGGTCATCGCTTCATCCAAAAACTGAAAGAGAATGAGGGCGATTCGCAGTTGGTTTTGAATCAACTGGCTGGCGAGTTTGCATCGGGAGAGATTCAGGAGTTCCTGGCCGAATTGGAAAACACTTACGCGGACGGGGCCATCTTCACTCCAGTCGATTCTCTTACACTGAATTGGTCCGAACTGCCCATCAAAGCTCTCTGTCTGAATGTGGCTCATGCCTGCAATATGAAGTGCCATTATTGTTTTGCCAGCCAGGGCAATTTTGGATTGAAGCCCCAGCTTATGGCCTTTTCCACTGGCAGGCAGGCGCTGGATTTCCTTATCACCCATAGTGGTGAGGCCAAAAACCTCGAAGTTGACTTTTTTGGTGGGGAGCCGCTTCTAAACTGGTTGGTAATAAAACAATTGGTCCAGTACGGAAGAGAGATGGAGCCTTCGACCGGCAAAAGATTCAATTTTACCCTCACCACCAATGCGGTCTTGCTGGATGATGGAATCATGGATTATATCATTGCCAATGATATCAGCGTCATTCTAAGCCTGGATGGGCGTTGCTCCACCAATGACCAGCACCGGATAATGAGCGACGGTGTCGGTAGTTATGACATCATCGTCCCCAAAATTAAGCAGATGGTGGCCAGAAATCCAATCAGTCACTATATCCGGGGTACCTTTACCAAGGGCAATCTGGATTTCAGCAGAGACCTGCGCCATATCGTCGAACTGGGCTTTGATGCGGTTTCCCTGGAACCGGCGGTTGGTTCCGCCAATCCATACGCGA
>CAZOMS010000256.1:0-3033 GCA_964580805.1 uncultured Syntrophomonas sp.
GGACGAAGACCGACATGGTATTGCGGATACCCCATTTGTCAGCCAGGATGCCGGCGGGCAGCTGGCCGATGGCATAAGCGTAAAAGTACATCGACCCGAACAGCCCAATGGCGGTGGGGGCAATGCCGAAAGCTGCGGTCAGGTCGGTTGCCATGACCGCGGTCGAAGTGCGATGGAAATAAACCAGGAAATAGGCAAGGGCTACGGCAAAATAGATGTAGTAACGATAGGAGAGAGTCTTCTGAATCATTTCTTTGGTGACCTGTCTTGCCTCGCTCATCTAAGTTTTCCTCCCGTTGTTTTAATTGGGGGGAGATGATAAACATCTCCCCGCCGGGCAGCTATTTCTTGCGTAAAGAGCCAGTAACGTCTATCTCGCGCAGATTGGCCAACTCCAACTCGGTTGGTTCAGGCACTACTTTAACATCGGGGGATACCTTCAGGTTCCAACCGGTGTTCTCCTTGATCTCTTCGATGCTGGAGAACGGGAAATAGGAATCCAGGATGAACTCCTTGGTCACGGGGTCAGGTCTTAGAATGCCCAGAGTGGTAACAATCGCCGAGGGTCCGCCACCAGGAAAATGGTACTTTTCACGGTCATTACCACCATTGATGTAACCGGGAGAGGATATATAGTCTACTTTTTCAGCAAATCTTTTCTTTTCATGGTTGGCCATAATAACATATTTTTTGGCCCCTACTGCGATTTCGTTAGCCCCGCCGCTGCCATTGAGGCGTACTCTGGGCAAAACATATTTTCCTGCTGACCAGGGGGTTTCTCCCGCCCAGATGCCGGTGGTATTGACGTTGCCATATTTATCAATCTGGGCTGCTCCGATTACGGCGTTGTCGACCCGGCCAGAGGCTACCATGCAGCCCAGGGCGTCGATAGCATTGGTGAAACTGGTGGCATTGGCGGAGATGCGGTTATCTTCGATTCCCCAGGGCAGACCACCCACCGGGGTAGAACCGAACACCCCGCCTTCAGTGAAGGCAATAAGATTGGGAGCATGGTTTTTCTGGGCCCAGAAGCCCGCCAACATACTTAGACCTACGCCGAATATTGCTAACTCGCCATCCGAAAACTCACGACCGGTGGCAATGGCCATCATTTCTTGTCTTGTGTAATCCATAATCTGGTTACCTCCCCTCTTCCATTAACTGTTTGATCTCAGCATCCGTCTTGATCCATTTACGATACGGATCCATCAGGAAAGTGGTAGGATTGTTGCACAGCGCATCTATTTTTTCCTGACCGATTAATGCCAAATATTCTTCCAAGGTGTTATAGCTGTCCACATATTTTTTGCGATATTCTTGATAACCTTCGTCGGTTTTAAGCGCTGCATTCATCGCGAACATTTCTTTTTCATCGCTGTCATAGACGCCTACCGAACATTGCGGCCATGCTCCCATAGGCCAGTAGACCACGGCATCGACCACTACGTCCGGTATTCTGACCAGGTTGGGGAATTGCCGCATGCAGTCGGTATCAACAATGTAGTCGGCCTGTAAAACCACCTTTTTGGCGGCCCGGGACAGTTCAAAACGGCTCCACTCGGTGCCCAGCATGATTGCATTGCCATAAATGTCGGCCATAGTAACATGGATGGCGGCCAGGTCGGGCTTAAGCACATTAAATAATCCGTATTCTTTACCAGTGAAGGGGTCCTTGATGCGGGGCATCTTGGTCTGGCAGGGATATTCTTCGGGACGGTCAGCGCAGCACCATTCCTGATCGCAGCCGACATTGACAGTAGCTGGTACGAAGGGCCAGTTTAAAGCTCCGCCCATCAGTCTGAGCGGGATGGAGCCATTAGAGTAGTCTTCCAGGATGGTCTTGCCGGTTTCCACCGCTCTCTTCAGACCATTGGCGAACCCGTAAACTTCCAGACCAGCGAAACCGACTTCCATCCGGCGGATGGCGCCAGCGGCGGCCAGGAGGTTGGACTGCTGGGTATTACAGTTGGAGATAAAATTTAGGTCTTTTCTGCCTTGTTTAAGCATCTCTTTGCCGAAAGCAATTGAATCAGAGCCAACCGGCAGGGCTGCACCGTGGGCATAAGTCATTCCGTCCCAGGTATATTTGGCTACTGCTTCTTGCATTGAAATAAGCTTTTTACGCAATTGGATTTCCCTCCTCTTTAATGTAAGGTTTTGGACCTTGTCCTGATCCTGCTGACGAAGGTAAAATTACTCTAGTGTCTTTTTTATGTTTTTCGACTGTTTGTTGCCGCAAGCAGTCTTTTTTTCACCTCCCATTCCTTTCTTACAGCTTCAGCCCGGCAAGCAGCGTGGTCAGCTGCCGGTCAAGCCTTGTAATTTTATTATTGTTGGGTCCTTATATTAACCATGCAAGGCTAATAGCTTGTTAGGGTTAACAAACAATCTGGGCAATCCCATTTGCTTCGGCGTAAATCCGAAGGCCAGCCCCATCAGTTGGGTGAAGTATATAATAGGCAGCTCGTATTTCTGGCCCCGATCGGCTTCGATGGCCTGTTGGCGGGTATCCAGGTTGGCCTGGCACATAGGGCAGGCTACTACCAGGGCCTGGGCCCCGGCTTGACGGGCTGCCTCCAGTACCTGTCCCCCCAAGTCCACCACGATAGCGGTGTCGGAAGCGGCAAACCCACCGCCGCAACATTCTGCCTTATGGGACCATGTCACGGTCTCAGCACCCAGGGCCTGCAACAGGTTATCCAGGGCCATGGGCTGCTCGGGATCGTCGAACTGGGCTACGGCCCGGGGCCTGGTGATAAGGCAGCCGTAGTAAGCAGCCAACTTCAGTCCCTTTAAAGGCTTAACCACGTTCTGTTTTATCTTTTCCAATCCCACCTCTTCGATCATAGTCTGCAAGAGGTGGGAAACCTGAACACTATCGGCTCCCTCAGTAATTATGCCCAAATCCTGCAGGGATGATTTCATAGCTGGATTCTTTAGTTCCAGTGAGGCCGTCTTCAATCGGCTGAAGCAGCCAGCGCAGGGTGTCGTAATCTTGTCCAGCTTCATATCCTTCACCAAATTCAGGTTACG
>CAZOMS010000257.1:0-3022 GCA_964580805.1 uncultured Syntrophomonas sp.
TGGTTGTTGCCCTGCTGGTCTTCATGATTACCAGTATCCTGGCCTTGTCGCTCCTCAACACCGGTGTTATGGAGGCCAAAAGCAGCCGTTTCGCAGGCAGCCTCCTGCAGGCCCAGCAAGGTGCCGACGCTGCCGTGGAATGGGGATTGGAGTCAATATGCATGGAATTGAACCAGCCAGAAAACCTGGAGGTTTATGAGCTTCCTCACCGATTGGAGTGTGGCGATCACACCCTGGATATCGGGTCCCAGGGATGCCAGGCCTCCATCGGGGACGTGACTAAAATCGGAGAGGCGGGCACTGAGCCCAACCAATGTGTTTATGGTTTCACTGCATCTGCAGATTTCAATGGTGCGCACAGGGAGGTGCAGGTAGAAGCAACTTATGGGTTCTCAGGCGGTTATGAAATTATCGGGGCGGATGGGAATCCTGAATTTATTCCCAGGTCATACCTGGACCGAGGGAAGATCAGTTCATGCCAATAATTGATGCGCAGAGCGGCGTGATCCTTGCAAAGAAGGGGGAATCCGGTTTAGATGCGGGATGTGTAGGCAGCCGAGGGAGGTGGCATTGATGATCAAGCGTCAACCGCATATCGGGTTGGATTTCGGCAACGGCCAGGCCCGGCTGGCCTGGGTTCAGAATAATAGGCACGGGGAGACCAGGTTGGTGGGATTCCAGAGTATAGAAATACCAACGGGATTAATGGAAACAGGCATCATGATGGACCCGGTCGGAATTGGAACTGAATTGAAGCAATGTGTGCAAGAAATGAATCTGGCCGGTGGTCGGGTGGCGGTAGCGGTACCTGGTCCGCAGGTTTATATGCGCCGACTGACTATGCCTGGGCTGAAGTGGGAGGAGTTAAGGCGGGCAGTGTATTTCCAGGCTTATGAATTCCTGCCCATACCAGTGGAAGATGCCGTAATGGACATCTTTCCCCTCCGCCGCTACCAGGACAGCCAGGGAAAAAAGGTGGAGTTGTTCTTTGCCGCTGTGCGCCGACAGCAGGTGGACGATGTGGTACAGGCCTGCACCAACGCAGGGCTTAAACCTGTTGTGCTGGACATGGAGCCCCTGGCTGTCAAGCGAGCCTGGGGCGGGGATCCGGTGAAAACCATAGTTCTGTTGCATGTCTCGGCGGCCAATCCTTATTTGACCATATTCTCCATGGGTGTACCGATATACCATTGCTCGTTGAACCTGGAAGAGTTGCCGGAGGCGCCCCTCAGCCTCCGGGAAAATCCCCTGCTCCCCACTGGAAGAGGGATACCAGAAGGATATGACAGCCCCGGGGCCGGACCGATTGACGGTTTGATCCAACAAGTGAAGGATGCGGTAGCATATTGCAGTCGGCACTACAGTGACGGGCCGGTGCGACCGGAAGTGGCGGTGCTGGATGGAAGCATGGGTAGTCCAGGATTGGAGGCAGGTCTGGCCCATGGTCTGGACATGCCGGTCGAGTTGGCGGGCCGGCAGGCAGCCGCTAGAATCAAGATGCCGGACAGTATGGATGACCGACAGAGGAACCAATTGGAGCAGGAATTTGCCCTGGCATTGGGATTGGCGATGAGGAGGTGAATCTTTGGCAGAACCAACTGATCTCAGGATTAATTTTATCCGCCCCGGCAAAAGAAATCATTATTTGCTCATAATTCCGGTGATTGCCCTGGCAATAGCCCTGCTGACCGGATGGTGCGTATACTCACATTACTCCTATAATTCCCGGCTGGCCGATATAAGCCGGGAAAATGCCCGCCTGAGTCAAGAGCTGGAACAGGTCGGTTCTCAGAGCAATGGATTAGCCGAATTCCAGGATATGCACAGGGATACCGAAGCTATTCAGGCCGCCATCGATATGATTGGTGGGGACAGGCTTCATCATGCCCCTTTGCTGGAAGACATATACCGGCTGGCTCCCAGCGAGATGCACATGACCAGGATTGAGACGAATAAAGACATTATAAAATTGACAGGAACCTGCTTTGATTACTTCGCCCTGGGCAGTCTGATCTCGGCGGCCGATTCCTACCGCCAATTCGGTAAGGTCAGAAAAATAACCTCCAATGTTGCCCAGGCAGCTACGGGGCCCATTGAATTTGTGCTGGAGGTCGAGTACAAGGGGGCCGGGAAATGATTCTCTCCAAGCGCGAAAAGGTATTACTGGGCACCCTGCTGCTGGCTGGGTGTGTTTACCTGTTAGACTACTTTTGGTTGCAGCCACTGAATGCCAGGAGCAGCCAATTGCAAGCTGATTATTCAGGTTTACAGGCGAAATTGAACCAGAGCACAGAGATGACCGCCAGTTATAGCGGAGCCGGTACTCAAGAGAAGATTATTGCTGATTACGCCGCGGTGAGAGCTCAGGTGCCGGATCAGCCTATGATTACGGATATCATCGAATTCGTGGGATTGATCGGAGCCGAAACCGGGATTGAAGCCCACTCGGTCCAATATGATGCCCAAATTGAGCCCGTGCGAGCGGGAGATGCCATCGAAAAGCACCACCTGCACGAAATAAGATTTAGAATCCAGGCGCAAGGTTCGAGGTCCGGTTTATTGGCTTTTTTGGCGCGCATTGAGAACGCGCCGCGTCTTCTTAACGTTACGAAAACCAGTCTTAAAGCAGTGGAGCCCCACCCTTCACAAGTACCGAATCTGGTCGGGGCGGAGGACCGGACCGCCCTGCCAATGGTTGGTCCGTCTATGTCTGCGGACTCGATTAACCCCGAAGCGGACCTGCATGAGTTGGAAATGGATATCAGCGCTTTCTATCGGGATTGATTTGCCGATCAAATTGGGGTGATCATTAGCTGGATCGGAATGTTGACGCCGGCATTTCAGCTTGACTATGTGGATATAATCCGGGAAGATGGCAGTGCAGGAATATCTGGACAATTGTAGAACAGAATAAGAAAATAACGGATTATTCAGGCGAGCTTTATAAGCCGTGGTCTTGAAGGAGGGCGCCTATGCTGGACCGGGATTTATTGGCTGCCGTGTTGGATACCGCCCTGAAGAA
>CAZOMS010000258.1:0-3021 GCA_964580805.1 uncultured Syntrophomonas sp.
GGATTCGGCAGCGGCAAATCTGAGTTAGCGGTCAATTACGCTTTGAAATCAGCTCGGAGCGGATTCAACATTGTTCTTGCCGATCTCGATATGGTCAATCCCTATTTTGTATCACGGCAGCTTAAGAGCGTACTGGAGAATGCCGGAATCAGGCTGCTGGCTCCCCAGGGAGAATTATCCTTCAGCGATGTTCCATCCATGCCCCGTGACATATTGGGGATCATCAAACAGGACAATCATCTGATAATCGATGTAGCCGGAGATGAGGTCGGATGTCTGGCTCTTGGCTATTTGCGCCAATACATACTCGCACGGGATGAGTATGACTTTATACTGGTTTTGAATCCCTATCGGCCTTTCAGTCAGGATGTGGACGGGGCGGCTTTGTTAAGGGGGAATCTGGAGCTTACATCCGGGCTGAAGTTCTCCGCTATGATCAGTAACCCCAACCTTATGGGGGAGACTACGGCGGAGACCATAATCAGCGGCCATGAAAAGGTTCGGCTGATCAGCACGGCACTTGATTTGCCGATACGATATCTGGCGGTGGAAAAACGGTTTATTGATGGACTTTTTCCTTGGATCGAAACACGTGTGGAACCAATTGATTTGTACTTGAAGCCGGACTGGACGTAGTCATTAAAAAGGGGAGGGTAAATATGGCCAGGGGAAGAGTCAGTTTTATGGAAGAAGAGTGTAAAGGGTGCGAATTGTGCATTCATTTCTGCCCCAAGGATATTTTGGGACTGGACAAGACCAAGATCAACTCTTCAGGGTATCATCCGGTAACTGTTTTTTTGCCGGGCCATTGCAACGGGTGCGGTATTTGCGCGCTCATGTGCCCCGATTTGGTTATCTGTGTGGAAAGGGAGTAAAGTCATGGATAGGGTTTTGATGAAAGGAAACGAGGCATTGGCCGAAGGCGCCCTATGCGCTGGATGTGTTGCCTTTTTTGGATATCCCATTACCCCCTCCAGCGAAATCGCTGAATATATGGCCCGCAAGTTCCCTTTGCTGGGAGGGACCTTCGTACAGGCGGAAAGCGAGTTGGCCGCCATCAACATGGTTTACGGGGGTGCTGCCACTGGGGCTCGGGTAATGACGGCCTCTTCAGGTCCGGGCATAAGCCTGAAGTCGGAAGGCATTTCCTTCATTGCCGAAGCGGAACTGCCCTGCCTGATCATCAACATTTCCAGGGGTGGTCCTGGTTTGGGCGGTATTCAACCAGCCCAGTCAGACTATTTCCAAGCAACCCGCGGCGGCGGGCACGGAGATTTTCACTGTGTAGTTTTAGCCCCCTCATCAGTACAGGAAATGATGGACTTCGCCATAGAAGGATATGATCTGGCCGACAGATACCGCACACCGGTGATAATAATGGCGGAAGGTACGTTGGGACAGATGATGGAACCGGTCAGCCTGCGGCCCAAGGTAACCAAGTTTATGGAAAAACCATGGGCGATTGGAGGCTGTAAGAACAGGCAACCCAATATCGTCAACACACTGCACCTCGATCCCGAATTCCTAGAGTACAGGAATAAGGTCCTGGCGGAAAAATATGATCTTATCAGAGCCCGGGAACAGAGAGCCGAGAGTTTCTTGGTTGAGGATGCGGATTTGGTAGTGGTGGCGTTCGGACTTATGTCCCGCATTGTCAAAAAAGCAGTCATGGATGTTCGTAATCAAGGTTATAAAGTGGGATTGATCAGACCCATCACCTTGTGGCCTTTTCCTATTGATGAAGTCAGTCGCGCAGCTGAGCATGCCCGGCAATTCTTATCCATAGAAATAAGTATGGGACAGATGATCGATGATGTCCGGTTGGCCGTAAATGGACGGGCTCCGGTTGAATTTTACGGGCGAATTGGACTGATCCCCAGTCCGGAAGAGATAGCCCAACACATTGCCATGGCAGCGCAGAAGGGGGGGTTATAATGAAAATCATAGCCCAAAGGCCCCAAAGCTTAACCACCGCCAGGACCCACTACTGTCCCGGTTGTACCCACGGAATCATTCACCGGCTGGTGGCCGAATGCATTGATGAAATGGGATTGCGGGAACAGGCGATCGGCATTTGTCCAGTTGGGTGCGCGGTGCTGGCATATGATTATTTCAATTTCGACATGCTGGAGGCGGCCCATGGGCGCGCGCCGGCTATCGCCACCGGAATAAAAAGAATACAGCCGCACAACTGCGTCTTTACCTATCAGGGAGACGGGGATCTGGCATCGATCGGCATGGCGGAGATAGTCCATGCATCAGCTCGCTCCGAGAATATTACCGTCATTTTCGTAAACAACGCTGTCTATGGGATGACTGGCGGGCAGATGGCTCCAACCACCTTACTGGGCCAGGTGACTACCACCTCACCCTACGGCCGCAAGAAAGAGGAGACCGGTTACCCGATCCGAATGGCCGAGTTGCTTGCTACCAATGAGGGTTCAGCTTACATAAGCAGGGTAGCCGTCCATTCCCCGGCTAATGTTATCAAAGCCAAAAAATCGATAAAGAGGTCATTGCAGACCCAGATGAAAGGCCTTGGGTTTTCTATGGTGGAAGTGCTGTCAACCTGTCCAACCAATTGGGGCTTGGCTCCCCTTGAAGCCCTGGAATGGCTGGAACAAAACATGATACCCTATTATCCCCTGGGTGACTTCAAGGTTAAGGAGGCATGACCAGTATGATCAATGAGCATCAAATATTGTTTGCCGGTTTTGGCGGGCAAGGAGTCCTGTCAATGGGCAAATTTTTGACCTATGCGGCTATGGGGGTGGGCAAGAATGTATCCTGGCTGCCTGCTTATGGAGCAGAGATGAGGGGAGGAACCGCCAATTGTCTGGTCACCATCGCTGACGGAGAGATCTTTTCCCCCCTGACAGAAAATCCGGAGACGGCCATCATCCTTAATAGGCCCTCGTTGGACCGATTTGAATCCAAGATCAAACCCAATGGGACCCTGGTAATGAACACTTCATTGATAGACCGGCCGCCAGTCAGGCACGATCTCCGCATTTTTCAGAT
>CAZOMS010000259.1:0-3014 GCA_964580805.1 uncultured Syntrophomonas sp.
GAACACCGCGTCGTGGGACATGGTGACCGTTTCATCCAGATCGGCATTCTCCACCGCCAACAAAACGGTCATGATTTTGGTGATAGAAGCCGGATAAAGCTGCTCGTGCATGTTTTTCTCAAATAGGATCTGGCCGGTGCGGGCATCCATCAAAACCGCCGCTTCCGATTCAATGACCGGAGGGCCAGGATTAGCCAATTCCCCTGCCCCCGCTGGGAGAACGTTCACTATAATAAACAAGACTGCTAAAACAGCGGTTAGATATTTTCTCATTGATGATCCCCTTTGAAATATTCTTAAAAATTATGATGATCTGATTGCCGGGCTGCCACAACCTGATAATAGGATCCAATCCGGCTATCCGGTATCTGGCTGTCCTAAATATGGCTGTCCTAAAAGACTATGAGCGAAGAAACAATTCTATAACCGGTATAATAATTCCATCCCCAGCCCAAAATTCCTGCCTATAGCCCCAATATATTATTCTTTTCGATAATTTTTTCGATATCAGCGAGTCAACTTGGATTGTCTAAACAATTATTTAGTCGACCTTTGTTGTATTTATATGGGGTGTGTCTTTTTGCCGTATCGATGCCATGTTTTATTAGGGGTTTTTTCTCGTTGCCCATTGCGCCGCCCAGGATCCATAATTTCGGTCCAATTTATCATTTGTTTAATTTATCTCGACAAATATAAGTAAATGGGACCAAGGCAGGCAAATTCAATCCAAGACACTGAGCGGCAACGTGTCACTCAGAGCGCAGTCAAGAGTTCATTAACGAAACCAAGGATCCGTCCCCTCTCGACGACGCTCATCTAATCCAGTAGTATGGCTTCGTCGATGTCAAATAGATACAGATAACTGGCTTTCACCCTTTGCCCCAGGATCTTCTCCAGGGCTGTCTTGTATAGTTCCAGTTGCAGCCGATACCGGGCAATTATCTCTTCCCTATTAAATGGGGTCACCCGGTCGCTCTTGTAGTCTACCAGCACCAGCTCATCGCCTTCCCGGAAATACAGGTCGATGACCCCCTGCAGGAGCATCTGTTCACTGTCGGGCGGCAGTTGCGGGAATATTTCCGCCGCATCAAACAGAAGGTTGAACGGGACTTCCCGTTCGATCTGGTCCGCCGCCAATACCCTTTGCCCCAGGGTCGACTTGAAAAACCCCAGTATTTTATCGTAGTCCACTGCGGCCGCCTCTTTCGGCAGCAGGATTTCTCGTTCCACCAGTTCATCCACCTGCCGCTCACTGTCGGCCAAGCTGCTCACCCCGCCAAAATCCAGCTGCTGCATGGCGGTATGCAGGATGGTCCCCCGGGCCGCCCCGCTCAAGACCGCTTCCCCGCGCCCGGCAGCTACCGCCATAAACCTGGGCTCCCGTATCACCCCCGGCAATAACTTGGGGACAGTCCCCAAGTTATTTTCCAAATAAACCCCCTCGGTCGCCGATATGATGGGCTCCGGGCCACTTTGTATCTGCAATAACTTGGAGACAAGCCCCAAGTTATTGTGGGCAGGAACCAGGCCTTTTACCTGGCTGACAGCTACCTTGGACGGAATGTTAATAGAAGCCGCGTAAGGGTACTGCCAGTCCAGACGGGACCAGATACAATCCCGAAACTCCGAGCTCTCAGTTGCGGCTGTCTCCTGGAGCCACGCTTCCAAACCAGACGAGGCCCGGGCAGCAGCCTGGGCCATCCCCGTCCTGGAACGGTCGATGATCTTGACCAGCCAGCGGTATCCGCTCTCATCCTCACCCGCTGCGCCCAATTCAGGATCACGCCCGGACCCACGATCGGGATGCCCTGCCTGGTTCGAACCAGGCAATTCCCGCAACCCACTATTCCATGTATTTTCCGCTGACGAGACACCCTCCGGGTCATATCCCCGCTGTATCTCCCCGCCAGGATCTTCTTTTGCGTGTGCCCCCTGCCCTTCAGGCAGCGCCTCGTTTTCTCCCCCGGTTGACCCGGGCACGCCATCCAGTCCATATCCGCGCAGAGGTTCGCCGTCGGGGTGCTGAACCACCACTGCCCCCAGCCAGTCCAATAGGCCATTAGCCTTGGACAATTGAAACGGGCTGGTACCTTTGTCCCACCGCTTCACCCGCTTGCCCAGGTCGCCGACAGTGCCGACCAGGATCAACTTGTCACGGGGGCGGGTCAGTGCCACATAGAGGATGCGCATCTCCTCGGCCAGGTTTTCGGCCCGGATGCGGCTGGCCAGGGCGGTTCGGGCGATGGTGTCGCGGGTCACCCGCAGATCCGGGTCCACGTATTTGGGTCCGATGCCCAGCTCCTTATGGAACATGACCCGGGCGCGGATGCCGCTGAGATTGAATTGGCGTCCCAGCCCGGCCACGACAACTACCGGAAACTCCAAACCCTTGCTTTTGTGGATGCTCATGATACGGACCACGTCTTCCGTTTCACCCAGGATTTTGGCCATCCCCAGGTCGCTGCTGCTGGACTCGAGTTTCTCAATAAATTTCAGAAAATGAAACAGGCCCTGCAATGAGGTGGTTTGGTACTGCTGGGCTCGTTCCAGCAGTATTTTCAAATTGGCCTGGCGCTGCCGCCCCCCGGGCATGGCCCCGACATAGTGCAGGTACCCGCTCTCCAGCAGCAGCTGCCAGATAAGCTCATCCATAGGCAGGAAACGGGCCGCCTCCTTCCAGGTATTGAGTCGCTCGATAAAAGCGCTTAATTTCTCCCGCAAAGGTTCAGTCCCTGGCACCAGGTAATCTTCCACCGCCTCATAATAATTGACCGCCCCACTGCCAGCTCTGATCTCGATAAGCTCCTCCACCGAGAATTTGCCGATCGGGGAGCGCATCACACTGAGCAGCGGTATGTCCTGCCGTTTGTTATCGATCAGATGGAGCAGGTTGATGAAGATCTTCATCTCGGACGTCTCGAAATAGCCGCGGTCCACGTCGGCATAAACCGGGATGCCGGCTGCCATCAAGGTCTCATAATAGGTTTCCGCCTGCCCGCGGGTGGCCCGCATCA
>CAZOMS010000260.1:0-2995 GCA_964580805.1 uncultured Syntrophomonas sp.
TGACACTGGCAATCGCCCGGGTCGGGGCTTCCGAGAAAAGGATGCCATCCACCCGTGCATCCTCGCTGTTTATCTTGACCGTGCAACCGATCTTGCCCTTGATGGCCGACTCGGCCAGGGTCACCGCCAATCCCCCTTCGGAGATATCGTGGCAGGACTGCAGGATGTTATCATGAATTAGCTGGAGGATCAGCTTTTGCAGGGATTTTTCCGCCGCCAGGCTGACGGCCGGAATCGCGCCGGTTTCCAGGCCATGGCATACGCTCAGGTATTCCGAACCCCCCAGTTCTTCCCGGAAACCGCCCAGCAGAATGATCAAATCGCCCGGTTCCTTGAAGGCCATATCGCAGCGCTTGTCTACATCCGCCAGGACCCCGACCATGCCTACCACCGGAGTCGGATAGATGGCTCCCGCCGCGGTCTCGTTGTAGAGGCTGACATTACCGCTCACCACCGGGGTATCCAGGGCCCGGGCGGCCTCGCTCATACCGGCGATGGCATTTTGCATCTGCCAATAAATGTTGGGTTTTTCCGGGTTGCCGAAGTTGAGGCAGTTGGTCAGAGCCAGAGGCCGGGCCCCTACACAAGCCAGGTTGCGGGCCGCTTCGCAGACCGCCTGCATGGCTCCCCGGTAAGGGTCCAGGTAAACCAGACGGCTGTTGCAGTCGGTGACCAGGGCCACTCCTTTGCGGGTGCCCTTGATCCTCAATACAGCGGCATCCCCGTCCCCGGGGGGGACCACGGTATTGGTCATCACCTGATAATCATACTGGGAGAAAATCCACTTCTTGCTGGCGATATTAGGTGAGGCCAGCAGCTGCTGCAAGGCCGCTTGCGGTGGTATCACCGGCAGGCCGGCCAGATCATAATCCCGGCAGCTTTGATAATACTCGGGCTCCTCGGCAGTCCGCACATAGACCGGGCATCCTTCGGTCAAAGCCTGTACCGGAACCTCGCCGACCGCCTTTTCACCTTCCTTGACCCGGAATAGGCCGTCTCCGGTCACCGTGCCGATGACCACCGCGTCTAGTCCCCATTTTTCGAAAATCTTTTCGATTCTGGCTTCTGCTCCGGGCCGGGGGATGATCAGCATCCGCTCCTGGGATTCGGACAACATGACTTCGTAAGGGCTCATGCCTGTCTCCCGGCGCGGCACTTTCAGCACGTCGACCTCTACCCCCAGGCCTTTTTTACTGGCCGTCTCAGCGATGGAGCTGGTCAATCCGGCTGCTCCCAGATCCTGCATCCCGGCCACCAGATCCTGCTGGATCAATTCCAGACAGGCTTCGATCAGCAGTTTCTCCATAAAAGGATCGCCAACCTGAACAGAGGGCCGTTTGGAGGCGGACTTCTCGGAAAGCTCCTCCGAGGCGAAGGTGGCTCCGTGGATCCCGTCCCGGCCCGTCTTGGCTCCTACTATCATTATGGCCGCTCCTGCTTCATTGGCTACGGCCAGGGCTATTTCATCGGTTTTCACCAAACCGACGCACATGGCATTGACCAGGGGATTGCCCTGGTAAGAAGGATTAAAGTACACCTCGCCCCCCACGGTGGGGATGCCCAGGCAATTGCCATAATCCCCGATCCCGGCCACCACCCCGGACAACAGCTCCCGCACCCGGGCATCGTCAAGGGAACCGAAGCGCAGTGAGTTGAGGCTGGCGATGGGCCGGGCTCCCATGGTAAATATGTCGCGGACGATCCCGCCCACCCCGGTAGCCGCCCCCTGGTAAGGTTCTATAGCGGACGGATGATTGTGGCTTTCGATCTTGAAAACCAAGGCCTGGCCGTCGCCAATGTCGACCACCCCGGCGTTCTCGCCCGGCCCCTGGATTACCTGAGGCCCCTGGGTGGGAAATGTTTTTAACAGGGGACGGGAATTTTTATAACCGCAGTGCTCCGACCACATGACCGAAAACATACCGATCTCCAGGTAATTGGGTTCCCGGCCCATTATCTCGACTATCTGCTGGTATTCCTCATCGGTCAGGCCCATCTCCCGGTAAGTCAGTTCACTCATCAGCGTTTTCCCTCCTGCAAGGACGTCAGTATGGAAGTAAAAATCCCCAATCCGTCTGTACCGCCCAAGACCTCTTCAGAGCACCGTTCCGGGTGGGGCATAATCCCCAGCACATTGCCGCCCTCGTTCATGATGCCGGCAATATTGGCCACCGAGCCATTGGGATTGGCTCCTTCGCTTTCCACCCCGTTCTCATCGCAATAGCTGAAGAGAATGCGGTTTTCCCTTTTCAGAGCCGCCAAAGTGGTCTCATCGCAGAAATAATTGCCCTCGCCATGGGCTATGGGCACTTTAATGATCTCATCGGTCAGAAGTTGGTTGGTAAAAGCGGTATCGGTGCGCTGCACCTTTAGATTGATTGCCTGGCAGGTGAATTTCAGGCTGCGGTTGCGCAGCATGGCCCCCGGCAAGAGGCCCGCTTCCAACAGTATCTGGAAACCGTTGCAGATGCCGATAACCAGACCACCCTGGTTGGCAAAGTCGATCACCGCTGGCATTACGGGGGAAAACCGGGCGATAGCACCGGTACGCAGGTAATCACCATACGAGAAGCCCCCGGGCAGGATCAGGGCGTCACAGCCGCTTACGCTGCCCTCCTTGTGCCAGATATAATCGGCTTCCTGATCCAGCACCTCCCGCACCACATGGTAACAATCGGCGTCACAGTTGGATCCCGGGAATACGATAACCCCAAACTTCATGGCTATTCTACCTCCGTCATCTCCACCCGAAAATCTTCTATTATCGGATTGGCCAGGAGCTTGTCGCTCATCTCCGCAACCTGCTTGCGAGCGTCCTTCTCATCCGCCCCGTCCAGCCAAACCTCGATGAATTTACCGATACGGACCGCTTCCACGCCCCGGTAGTCCAGCACATGCAGCGATTTCCGCACCGCTTCACCCTGCGGGTCCAGTACTCCCTCTTTTAAGGTTACATATACATTGGCCTTGAACATTCCCATACCCCCTGAGCGCG
>CAZOMS010000261.1:0-2978 GCA_964580805.1 uncultured Syntrophomonas sp.
TTCTTGGCCCCTTCCCACGTGGTTTCGATCCATGCCAATGGTTTGGCAGGCAGGGCCGAATCGACTTTCGGCAATAAAAAGTCCGCATAATCCTCGTATTTGGTTAACGGGACGATTTTGCGGAATTCGTCAATAGTAGACGGTCTCTTGCCCTTCATGATGTGATTACCCAGTTCGCATTGAGCGTATAGCTCTAGCTGTTCAACCATCAACCGGTTTTGGATCTCCATGTACTGGGGCATGGAAAGATCAAGAAATCCACAATATTCCTGCCAGATGAGGTCATATTGTTTTTTGCGGAGCTTTTCATCCAAGTTCACGTTTGATCCCCCATGCTACAATGTTTAGTGTTGAATTTCTAAATGACCAAACGGCGCTACAACTCTGCTTTTAGCGCTCCATTACCGGTACCACTGTTATGCTGTTTTTGTGATAAACACGAACGCTTCAGCCTGCCAAATCCTATCTACTATAAACAGTCCCTAAATGTCGACAATACACATAATTTAGCATATACGATAAATATCTGGGTTACAACCAAATTTCATAATCTTACCAAAAAAATTTCTATAATTTACTTCTTAAAGAAATTTTTGAGGCTTTTCTTGGTAGGTATCATGAATGGAACTTCTCTTATATATACGTCGTAGTCCTTGAACATGCGCGGAAAAAAGACACGGTCCTGAAGATAAACATGAATGATGTCTGCCAATGTCCAAATGATGCCGGCCCAAATTATCATCGTTTTTCCTGTGCCCAACCACATAAATAAATAAAAAAAGAAAAACCAGATAACGCCCGGGTGACGCGAAGCACCAAAAAATCCGGTATCTACAATTTCATAATCTCCAATTTCAACATAAGTTTCGCTAAATGGAATGGCAAAAAACAATATGTAAATTTGAACCGCTAGTGACAGGAATGCCAGAACGAAAAATACCAATGGCCACAAACCAGGGAGTTTGAAGGAAGTTGGAAATAGCTGAAGGATGCGGAAGGTTGAGAATATTAGAAGTAATATTCCAATTGGAAAAGCGTAATTGAAGGCAAGGTGGATCTTTTTAGTTTTATTGAAATCGGCAAACACGAAGAGAGAGTATCCTATAAGACCCAAAATCACGTAAATCACATAAATCGACACCATTCATGATAATTTAAGCAATGTTACCATATTTGGGCAGTTATTTCTACAGGCAAATCCTCGAGACGGCCATTTACATACAATTACATAAAACTTTGTCGGATTTAGATCGTTCCAATAACTATCTGCTGGTCCAATAGGTCCAGGTAAACATATTGAGGTGCTTTTACAACTTCTTTTCGCCTCAATAAAATGTTGACTGTTGTATTGGCAGCCAAGATTGAAGCCAATCCTACCCCGATGCTGCAGGTGGGTACGGGTCTTGTACCCGCTATTATTTCCCCCAGCATCTGACTGTCCATGGCAGCATCCAGATAGGACGGATACACGGGCAACACTTTTTCCGGCGCTACCGTGATGCTTTCCAACCTATCCAGATCCTCTTCCGCCGCCAAACCATTGTATTCCTCAAGGGTGATACCGTCAGGGGCGAAATTGGTCAGCATGGCGCCAAACCCAATTGCCCCGGTAAAACAATAATAGATACCTTGTTTTCTAGCCGCCCTTTGCAGATAAATACTCTCTTTCCAGGCGCCATAGTCCATCTCATCCAATACCAAATCGGCCCCGTCGACAAATTTGACTGCATCCTGCCAGTTGGTTATGCCTTCAATATTGTAAACGACCTTGGCGTCAGGATTGATCTCCTGCGCTAACTCAGTAACGACCTGGGCCTTATGCATTCCATTGGTGTGAACTGAACAGCCCAATTGCCGGTTTAAGTTGCTCATCTCAAAGGTTCCCGGGTCGGTGATCTTGATATTGCCGATCCCCAAACGTATGAATCTTTCTACCAGCAACCCGCCCACTCCCCCGACACCGGCCACCGCTACCGTCGAATTCCTCAGTAGCTCCTGTTCTCTTTGCGTAAATATACCGATATTGCGTTCAAAACTGTCATGGTAATGTGTTTTCACCTTGACTCCCCCTCGTAGAACTATACCCCAAATAGCCACTTCAGGCTTGAAAACGGATTACTTGGTTTTGGAATCAAATAATCTAACCATTTGTTTACTTCAGATTCTTCAACCAGATACCTTCATTAAAAAACATATATCCTCACTATGCAAACCATTTTATTCCTTAGGGTTTGAGCATTCCGCTGTTCTCATGGTTGGAAATAATCAAGACGCTGCCAGGGAAACTAATCTGTCATCGAATAAAAAAGCCCCCGATCAGCCAAGCGACAGGGAGCAACCTGAATGAAATTGTATGAAGGTGTGCGACACTATCCCGATCGTTCTCCGCCGGTATCAGATCACCTTGCGCACCAACCGGCAGATCCGATAGGTGTAACGAGCGCCCCGGCCTGATTCACTCAATAATTGGTTGGCCACATTATTGAGTCCCAGCTGGCCCACCTTTTTGTCGGTAAAATACATGGCCAGCAGGCCTTCGATGACGGTCTTGGTGAATCCGGGCTGGTACATGGTGCGGGCCCGGTTATGGGCTTCCCGGATAAAGGTCCGCAATCGCTTGATCATATATTCCTGGCTGAGATAGTAAAAGGTGAAGTTCAGGTCTCCGCCCTCCCGGTCTTCCTGCTGGTCGATACAATAGTCAAGCAGTATGTGAAGGCTGCAAATCCATGGAAAATAAGTGTCCAAGACTACAGACGCCTGGGCCGGATGGGCATCCGGATGGGAGGCCAGTTCCAGCAATGCAAACAGAGCCAAAGTTGAGCCGGATGCCGCCGCAAACTCGTTCCATTCGATACCCGGATTCCAATCCAGGTTTGCCCGCGCCCAATCGAGAAGGGTCTGCTCCCGCACCTCCCAGGCTATATGTTTTTTCACCTGCAAGTCTATATAGAGATTGGCCAAGCCGGTGACTTCCG
>CAZOMS010000262.1:0-1252 GCA_964580805.1 uncultured Syntrophomonas sp.
CTTTCGATGGGCGGGACCGGAAGATAAACGAGGATTTTGGAGAGCTGCTGTTTACCCATTTTGGCTTGTCGGGGCCGATAATCCTCTCCATGAGCCGTGATATTGCCCAGTACCTATACCAAGAAGGGAAGCCGGTGCGGATACAGTTGGACCTCAAACCAGCCCTCTCCGAGGAAAAACTGGATGTGCGGCTGCAGCGCGATCTCAATCAGCAGTCGCGCAAGTTGTTCAAGAACGCCCTGGACGGCCTTCTGCCGACAAAGATGGTTCCGGTGGTGATCGATTTGAGCGGGATCGACCCGGGCAAGCCCTGTCATCAGGTGAGCCGGGCGGAGAGACAGGGTCTGGGCCAGTTGCTCAAGCACCTGACCCTCACCGTCACTGCCACCCGCCCGATAGCGGAAGCCATAGTAACCGCCGGGGGAGTGAGCATCAAGGAAGTTGATCCCCGTACCATGCAGTCCAAATTGGTGCCCGGGCTGTTTTTTGCGGGCGAAATCCTGGATGTGGATGGCTATACGGGGGGTTACAACCTGCAGGCCTGCTTTTCAACCGGATATGTGGCCGGTCGGTCAGCCGCCCGTATATAGGAGCTCATCAAACCCCTCCCAAACCGAATTCTGACGGTTAATGCCGGCTTGGTGGTGCGTTGACGGTCCACCCTGTTTCTGTTATGATTCATATTGGTTAATTACGGCCAGAGAACAGGAGGAAACATTAGTATGGCGATAAAAACGGCCCAATACAAAGGGTCAGCCCAATATATAGTCAGCGACGAGCTGCGCAACAGCGTCAACATCGCGATCGCTTTGGGCAAACCATTGTTGATAAAGGGCGAGCCGGGCACCGGCAAGACCATGTTGGCCCAGAGTATAGCGGAGGCCCTGGACAAACAGTTGATCATCTGGAACATCAAGTCTACTACCAAGGCCCAGGAAGGTCTCTACGTTTATGACACCGTGCAGCGGCTTTACGACAGCCAGTTCCAGGACCACGACGTATCCAACATCAAGCAGTACATCAAGGACGGCAAACTGGGTGAAGCCTTCCAGAGCCATGCTCAGGTGGTGCTGTTGATTGACGAGATAGATAAGGCCGACCTGGAGTTCCCCAACGATCTGCTGTGGGAACTGGATCAGATGAGTTACTATATACCGGAGACCAAGGAAACCATCGCCGCCCGCACCCGGCCCATCGTTATCATCACCAGCAATGCCGAGAAGGAACTGCCGGATGCTTTCCTGCGCCGCTG
>CAZOMS010000262.1:1352-2888 GCA_964580805.1 uncultured Syntrophomonas sp.
GGATTCTACTATCTGTGCCGGGCCCTGCTGGTGAAGACCGAGGCTCATTATGACCGCTTCGATCTGGCCTTTGCCAGCTATTTTCAAGACGTTGAGGCGGTAGAGGGACTGCCGGAGAAGATATGGGAGTGGCTCAACCGGGAGGTGCCTCCCCTGGAAATAACCGAGGCCATGCGCCAGAATCATCAGCAGCTGGATATCGAAGAGATGAAACGGATGCTGGCCGAGCGACTGGCCGAGCAAACCGAGCAGCATCATGGCGGCAGTCGCTGGGTGGGAACCGGCGGCACGTCGCCTTTTGGACATTCCGGGTATCATCCCGGGGGAATCCGTATCGGCGGCGACACCCGCAGTCTCTCCGCGGTCAAAGTGGCCGGTATGAGACGTTTCCAGGAATTTCGCACTGATGAGACCCTGGGCGTCAGGCAATTCCAGCTGGCCTTGCGCAAGCTGCGCCAATTTACCACCCGCCTGGACGGGGCCCGGGAAGAACTGGACCTGGAGGGGACCGTCGACCAGACCTGCCAGAATGCGGGGCGTCTTGAGTTGAAATGGGCCCGGCCCCGGGTCAACAGCATGAAAGTCATGCTGCTAATGGATGCGGGCGGGTCGATGTGGCCTTATACCCGTTTGTGCAATCAGCTGTTTACGGCAGTGCACAAATCCAGCCATTTCAAGGATCTGAAGACATTCTATTTTCACAACTGTATTTATGACTGGCTCTACAACGATCCCGGCTGCAGCCAGAGGGACCATGTCGACACCGAATATATCCTGCGCAGCTGCGATTCCAATTATCGGGTCATCATCGTCGGCGATGCCAGCATGGGCTATGCTGAACTGATGCGCCCGGGCGGTATCATCGATTGGGATCTGAACAACGACCGGGCCGGGATTGAGTGGCTGCGTCGGCTGCGCCAGCATTTTGAGTACTCGGTCTGGCTCAATCCTATTCCGGCGAGATATTGGGACCGTATGGAGGGAGCCTTCACCATCGGAGCCATCCGCAAGGTGTTCCCGATGGAAGAGTTGACGGTGGAGGGATTGGAACGCTCCATACGCAAACTGAAAAGTCGGTCCCGGGCGGGAGAGGAGATTAATCTTGTATACTGAAAACCGGGTCAAGATAGTCGTGGACGGTGTGACCGGGGTGGGCAAATCCAGCCTGGTCAGGATTATCAGCGAGGAGATGGGTTTTAGGCCTTTCGACGAAATGTTCGATGACGAATACCGTCTGCTGCATAAATTTTTTCATGATCGCGAAAAGTGGGCCTTCGCCATGCAGGTCAACTTTCTGACCAACCGCTTTAAGCAATACAAACATGCCATGAAGGTAGGCAAGGCGGTGATGGACCGTTCCATCTATTCAGACCGCATCTTTGCCCTGATGTATCTCAACCACAAATACCTCTGCCCGGAAGAATACGCGGTTTACAACAACCTGCTCAATACCTTCCTGGATCATGTGCGGCCGCCGCAACTGATGGTCTACCTGCGGGTCAACACCGACGAAGCTATCCGGCGCATCCATCGCCG
>CAZOMS010000263.1:0-2880 GCA_964580805.1 uncultured Syntrophomonas sp.
AAGGTTGTTGTCTATCCCGGTGAAACCATGTATATTAATATATTAAAGGAAGGCAAGGAACCCGGACAAGGGGTCGGCTATCTTGAAGACGGCACGATGGTAGTGGTCGAGGATGCACAGCTGGAAATAGGCAATAACCTGGAGGTTATGGTGACCAGTGTATTCCAAACCGCTGCCGGGCGTATGATTTTCAGCCGCAAGATGAGGGAAGAGCGGAGTGCTGGTATCGGGAAAGCCAGCTTGTCGGGGGAAACACTGCAAGAGGTGAATATGTATGGTTGACAACCTTCGGGTTGTTATTGCGGCAGCCGGTAAGGGCAGCCGTATGGGGAGTACTACCAACAAGCAGTACATGCTTTTAAAAGGGACACCGGTCTTATCGTATTCCCTGGATTTCTTTGAGAAACTTCCGGTAGTCAGCCAAATAGTGGTGGTTTGCGCCCGGGATGAGGTTGAATACTGTGAAGAAGAAATAGTAAAACGCTTTAAGTTTAACAAGGTGGCTGCAGTTGTCCCGGGCGGGCAGGAAAGACAGGATTCCGTCTGGGCTGGCTTGCAGCAACTGGGAGCAGACACTGACCTGGTGGCTGTGCATGATGGTGCACGGCCTCTGCTGTCTGCAGAAGTATTGATCCGGTTGCTGGCTGAAGCCCGCGAATGGGGTGCAGCCATTCCCGGCATAGCCAGCCGAGATACTGTCAAATTGGGAGACCGGGATGGATTTGTGCGCCAGACGTTGGATCGAACCTCGGTATACGCCATACAGACCCCCCAGGTCTTTAACTACACTGAGTTGGTTACGGCCTATCGGGAGGCACGGGAAGAAGGGTTCCTGGGAACCGATGATGCGTCCCTGTTCGAACGGTATATAGGTCGGGTCAAGATCGTGCCCGGTGATTACAACAATATCAAGATAACTACCCCCCAAGACTTGATAGTGGCCGAAGCGCTGTTAAGGGGCAGAGCTTGAAATGGCGGCAAAAACTTTGCGGATAGGCTCCGGCTATGATGTTCACCGCTTGGTGGCAGGGCGCCGGTTGGTCTTGGGAGGGATAGAGATTCCCTTTGAGATGGGCTTGCTGGGGCATTCCGATGCCGACGTGTTGATTCATGCCATATGCGACGCCCTATTGGGAGCGGCGGCATTGGGTGATATAGGCGGTCATTTTCCCGATACGGCAGAGGAATACAAGGATATCGACAGCCAGCGCTTGCTGGACAAGGTAAAGCTGTTGCTTATGGATGAGGGTTGGAGCATTATAAACATCGATTGTACCATCATCGCCCAGAGACCAAGACTGGCAGCATATATACCGGCCATGCGAGTTAAGTTGGCCCAGACTTTGACCATAGAGGCGGAACAGATCAGCATTAAAGCGACTACCACAGAAGGATTAGGGTTTGCTGGGCGGGGTGAGGGTATCGCCTCCCAGGCAATAGCATTGATCGAAGCCACCAGATAAGGCATTCCATGTTACTCTCTGCCGGGCCCACTCGTCTGGACAGAGAGTTTTTTACTGCCCAATACAAAGGGATTAAGTAACATGGAGAGGGCATAATCTGTTCGTATTTTACCAAAGATATAAGGCAGGACTGGTCAATGGATAATAATGTCCCATGAGGGCCAGGACCAATATCTGAGTGAGGTGAAAGTATGAAGATCGCTCTCTTGGCCCCGATTGCCTGGCGCACTCCCCCCCGCCATTATGGTCCCTGGGAAGCCATTGTCTCGATGCTAGCCGAAGGCTTGATTAGCCGGGGGATGGAGGTGACCCTATTCGCCACTGGAGATTCGCTGACCCAAGGACGGTTGGAAGCTGTCTGCCCCACCCCTTATGAGGAAACCCCGGGCATTGATGCCAAGGTATGGGAATGCCTGCATATTGCCCATATGTTTGAACAGGCCGGGGATTTTAATATCATTCACAACCATTATGATTTTCTGCCCCTGTCATACAGCCGATTGGTAAAGACGCCGATGGTTACTACCATTCACGGCTTCTCCAGCTCCAATATACTGCCGGCATATCAGATATACAACAATAACAATTATTATGTTTCTATAAGCATCGCCGACCGCAATCCGCAGCTTGATTATTTCGCCAATGTCTATCATGGGATAGATCTGAATCTGTTTGACTTTAATGATAATCCGGATGATTACCTGCTCTATTTCGGGCGTATCCATCCCGACAAAGGGACTTATGATGCCATCCAGATTGCCCGGCGCCTGGGGATGAAATTGGTGATAGCAGGCATCATCCAGGACCAGGATTATCATCGGGCCAAGGTCGCCCCATATCTTGACGAGAATGTCGTCTATGTCGGGTCGGCCGGTCCCGAATCCCGCAACGCTCTTTTGCGGGGGGCCCTGGCCTTGCTGCATCCCATATATTTCGCCGAGCCTTTTGGGCTTAGCGTTATCGAAGCCATGGCTTGCGGAACACCGGTTGTCGCTTATAACCGGGGTTCGATGGCCGAAGTGATCAAGGATGGAGAAACGGGGTTTCTGGTCCGATCTCTCGAGGAGGCAGTCACGGCGGTCAAGGATATACCCAGCTTGAACCGGTCAGCCTGCCGCCGCTGGATTGAGCAGCATTTCAGCCAAGAACGGATGGTGGATAATTACCTGGGAGTTTACCAAGCCATCCTACATTAAAGGCCAATATCCGCTCTCGGGTACCTGCCCGTGATTAAATCATCCAAGAGGTAAAGGGATACTGCGTCAATGGCAAAGAGGAACCTTTCTAAATACCTTTCATAGCGCTGCCTGCGCGTGCTCTGCAGTTGCCGATTTTCTGGCTAAAGGTTATAATTACCCGGAATAAGGGAGCATTCCTGTAATCCATAAAAACGGATTTTGAAAAAAGAGACGCCAGT
>CAZOMS010000264.1:0-2869 GCA_964580805.1 uncultured Syntrophomonas sp.
AAACCAATTATATGGACGAGGATACCATTCTGGAGATAGGTTCCACGATAAAAATTCCCTCTGTGCAGCAAGGAGCGGTCCACGTTGTGGCTCCCGGAGAGACCATGTCCAGCCTGGCTCAGAGCTACGAGATCAAACTAGTGGAGATAATGAACGCCAACCGTGATAAAAACCCATTGGCCCTTGAGGTAGGGGATTGCCTGGTCATCCCGGCCCAATCGGAGGAAGACGAAGATATGAGCATTACTCCCTCGAGGGGTGCAAAATCTACTAGTTATTTGAGCTGGCCCATAACCGGTACGATCAGCTCTAACTACGGTCAGCGCAAATCGGGTTTTCATCACGGATTGGATATCGCCAACAAGATAGGGACTCCTATACGTGCCGCCGAATCGGGTAAGGTCATATTTGCCGGGACCAAATCGGTCTACGGGCGGACAGTGATAATCAGCCATGCTGACGGCAAACAAACCCTGTATGCTCATGCCAAATCCATCAGCGTAGAGAAAGGCGACAGAGTAGACCGCGGAGAAATAATCGCTTACGTAGGGGTTTCTGGGGTGACCACCGGGCCACACCTGCATTTTGAAGTTCGGGTGGATAAGAAGACTTGCGACCCCCTAAAATACCTTCGATAAAAGGGCCGCCTCCGCAAGGGGGCTTTTTTTATGTCTGCAATTGGTTTAGGCTTGTGGAAGAGAGGAGCTGGCAATCATGCCTGAAGAAAAGCAATGGCTGCCCCTGTTCGCCAACCAAAGGGGCGAAGTGATGGAGCTGCCAGAACTAACCATGCTGGGGCGCAGTGGAAACCAATGGGTGGTTCCCGAGCCGGGCGAGATGATACCCCTGCCAGTCGGGTCTTCTCTGGTCTCCATACCGGGGCGGATACCGGTAGGCTGGGATGGGAGCGGTCCTCGGCTGATCGGTCAGGGTGCGGCCGCCGACGCGGCCCAAGCAGTGGCCGTTCTCTTGCCCCAGGGTTTTACCCGCACTCTGCTGCCGGCTCATGTTTCTCCGGAGTCATCAACTCCCGTTCCCTTGTATGGCTACGCGGCGGCCGGTTTCCGTGACGGCTGTATCTGGGCAGCAGCTATACAGACTGACGAACACCGCAAATGGCATCCCCGCTATTACAATACCGAGGGGTTGCCACGCCGAATCAACCGCATGCTGGCTAAATTCCCCGAAAACAGACTAATAAGACAGCTGGCCAACTGCTCCCTGCAATACAGTTGTTATACTGCCCAAAATGTTTTCTACCAGCGCTGGGAGGGCGGGCTGCCGACTATGACTTCCTGTAATGCGGACTGTTTGGGATGTATCTCCCAAAACCACTTGGGAGTGGATTCACCCCAGCAACGATTACAATTTCGCCCTTCCGTCATGGAGATAACCGAATTGGGGGCGGAGCATCTGGCTAAGGCGCGCGAAGCCATGATATCTTTCGGGCAAGGCTGTGAAGGGGAACCGTCCCTGAACGCGCCCGACCTGGCGGCGGCGATTCGTAATATTCGCCAGCAGACTGACCGGGGCACCATCAATATCAACACCAATGCCGGGTACACTGAGGGGATAAGACAGCTTTGCCAGGCGGGCCTGGATTCCATGCGGGTGACATTTTTTTCGGCCCGGGCAGAGAATTATGTGATTTACCATCGCCCCCACAACTATGGCGTTAGAGACGTGGCTGCTTCAATTGGCCTTGCTCACGAAGCCGGCACAAAGGTATCGATTAATTTGCTCACCATTCCCGGTTTTACTGATCGTGAGGAGGAAATTGAATCTCTGTTGGCATTTGTGCGACAATATGGAGTGGATATGGTTCAATTGCGTAACCTCAACATCGATGCGGACTTGTTGTTCGCAAGTGTATCCAGCGGCGGAGCGGCCATGGGAATCGGGGGGCTGGTTTCCATATTGCGGGAGGAGTTGCCGGGGGTGGCCATCGGATCTTATAGCCATCCGGTCCGATAGACGCAAGGCGATATTTGAGCCGGCACGACAATTTGGTGAGAATATAGGGGAGAGAAGAATTGGAAAGAAAAGGACCGTTAACGGTCAAAGAACTCAAAACAATGTCTCCGGGACAGCAGGTGTATGGGAAATACCTGCTGCTGGCCCGATTGTATCGGAAGACCAAGGACGGCAAAGACATGTACAATATCAAACTGGGCGACAGTTCTGGTGACATTGACGGAGTCGTCTGGGAGAACTGTCAGATTATCGGGGATTTCCAGGAGGGAGCAGTCTTGGGCCTGCTGGGAGACATCGGCAGTTTCAACGGCAAGATTCAGGTTACCGTAAAAAGGGTAAAAGTCCTGGACGAAGACCCGGTCCCCTACCTGCCCGGGCCAGCCATCAGCCAGTCTAAATTACGCCAAGGCTTAATAGATTATCTTGATTCAGTCAAGGACAAATATCTGCAGGATCTTTTAAAGCGCATCTTTACCCATGAACAGATGGAGAGCTTCTGTAAATCCAGCGCCGCCAAATCAATTCATCACAATTATAGTGGCGGGTTGTTGGAGCACACCATCGAAGTTATGGATCTATGCGTTCGGGCTCTGGGCGTTTTCCCGGCCATGAACCGAGACCTGGTGGTCACCGGAGCATTGCTGCATGACATAGGCAAAGTGTATGAATTGGATATCAAGGTAGTCCCCCAATATACGGTGCAAGGTCGCCTAATTGGGCATATAACCCTGGGGATGGAAATGGTCTCCAGGACCATCAAAGAGATGCGCGCTGAGGGAATTGCCTTTCCTTTCGAACTGGAGTGGATGCTGGAGCATATGATACTCAGCCATCATGGCAGTCTTGAATTTGGCTCCCCGGTGGTACCTATGTTTCCGGAGGCCCTATTGTTGCA
>CAZOMS010000265.1:0-2848 GCA_964580805.1 uncultured Syntrophomonas sp.
GGCTTCGGCATCGGGCAGTTTGATATGGGGCTTGAATTCGTTGACCGCCTTGATGGCCGAACCGTCCAGGATCTCGATGCCGGAAGGCAGGATACCGGCCTGGTAAACATCCAGGACGGTAGCCGGGGCGTCGTCGAGACGGTCGAAAACGGCCATGGCGATGCCGCGGGCCCGTGGTTTGGGATAACATCGCAGCCGGATTTTGGTTATGACCCCCAGGACACCTTCCGAACCCACCATCAATTTGGTCAGGTTGAGCCCGGAAACATTCTTGATAGCGCGCGATTTCATACCCCCGGTGATCATGATATCACCCTGGGGGGTCACCACTTCCAGGCCCAGCACATATTGCTCGGTAGTGCCATATTTGACTGCCCGCAGCCCGGAGGCGTTGTTGGCCACCATGCCGCCCACGGTGCACATCAGGCTGCTGCCCGGGTCGGGGGGAAAGAACAGGTTGTATGGAGCCAGTTCATTGTTGAGGTCGGCATGGATCACTCCGGGGCGGACCACGACCTGCATATTCTTCTGGTCGATCTCCACGATCTCTTTCCATTGGGACAGATCCAGCACGATGCCGCCCTCTACCGCCACGCAGCCGCCGGTCTCACCGGTTCCCGCCCCGCGGGGAACGATATTGACATCATTGGCGTAGGCAAACTGCATGATCTTCTGCACCTCTTCGGTGGACCGGGGGAACACCACCGCATAGGGGGAGGTGTTCTCCAATTTGGTTAAAAAAGAGCTGTCATAGGAATAATACATTAAATCAAGCTCATCGCTCAGTATTCTATCCTTACCGAACATTTTGAGCAATTCTTTCTGTATGGCCGACTTATCCAAGCTATCACTCTCCTGCATCTAATGAAGGTAAATAGGGATGCGAATCCAGTGCCATTATAACACAAGAATTTTGGCGTCTGGGGTATACAATCGCCGGCCTGAAGATAATTTGCTTTTCTGCAGGAGGAGAAATAAACTAATATCTGGGAGTTGTGCCCAAACCCAAGCAAATAGGTGAGACGTTGTGAAATTCAATTTGGCATATGGAAAAACCCACCTGCCCCTGGAGCTGGACCCGGCCCATCTGCTGGCGGTCCTGGAACCACGATCCATGCCCGCGGGAGCCGAGGGGAAGAATCTGGTGGAAACGGCGCTGGCCCATCCGTTGGGCGGTCCCCGCCTGGGAGAGATCATCAGGCAAAAAAAAGCCCGCAGCGCGGTTATTGTGGTCAATGATATAACCCGGCCCACCCCTTATGAAGTCATGCTGCCGCCGTTGCTGGCGGAGATCGAGGCAGCCGGTATAAGACCTGCCGATATCGACCTGATCGTAGCGACCGGTATCCACCGCCCCCACACGGAAGAGGATAACCGGTCCGTCTTTGGCGAGGAAATCTACCGCCGTTACCGGATCGTCAATCACGATTGCGATCACAACCTCAGGTCGTTGGGGCAGTTGTCCAATGGTATGGACCTGGTGATTAACCGCACCGCCGCCGAGGCTGATCTGCTGGTGACCACCGGGGTGGTGGGACTGCACTATTTTGCCGGCTACTCCGGGGGCCGTAAATCCATTTTGCCCGGCATCGCCTCCCGCCCGGTGATCGAAGCCAACCACCGGATGATGAGCGACCCGCGCGCCTGCCTGGGCAACTACCGGGATAATCCGGTCAGCGATCTGATGCTGGAGGCCGCTTATCGGGCCGGGGTGGATTTCATTCTAAACGTAGTGACCCGATCCAAATATGACATCGCTTTCTGTGCAGCCGGGGATGTCCGGCAGGCCTGGCTGGCAGCAGTCCAATTCTGTGAGGAGATGACCACCATACCTATTTCCGCCCGGGCTGATATTGTGGTGGCCAGCTGCGGCGGTTACCCCAAGGATATCAATATGTACCAGGCTCAGAAGGCGCTGGACGCGGCGGCTCTGGCGGTTAAGCCGGGGGGGACCATCATCCTGGCGGCCGAGTGCCGCGAAGGCCTGGGCGAGGATGTCTTCCAGGACTGGATCAATACGGCCACCTGCCGTCAGGATATAATCGATCGTTTTCACCGGCGTTTTCAGCTGGGGGGCCATAAGGCTTACGCCATCTGCCGCACCGCGGAGCAAGCTGATATAATTCTGGTCAGCAGCTTGGATGATGATCAGGTGCATCGCCTCTTCATGACCCCGGCCGACAGCCTGGAACAAGCTCTGCAAGCAGCGCAGCATCACCATGGCGAGCAAGCCACTGTAATCCTGATGCCCGAAGCGCCCAAACTGGGAGTCAAATTGACAGGCGACGAATAATCTTTCTTTTCGTGCCATAAAGATATAAATAGACAAAGGAGGTTTGCATGTATAAAGATTTGTTACAACTATTACCCGCCGCCAGCCTTAGTTTCCAGGAACCCATGAGCAATCATACCACCTTCAAGATCGGGGGACCGGCCGATGTCCTGGTTACCCCTAAATCCATATATGAATTGAAAACCACCCTGGAATACTGCCTGTCCCGGCAGGTCCCCTGGATGGTTTTGGGCGCTGGCAGCAACCTGCTGGTACGGGATAAGGGCATCCGCGGGGTGGTCATCAAGATCTCCCAACTGAATTGCATCCAGATTCGCGGCGAGCAGGTATATGCCGAAGCGGGGGCGCATTTGTCGCAAGTCGCCCGCTGCGCCGCCAGTTTCCATCTCACCGGACTGGAATTCGCCGAGGGTATCCCCGGCAGCATGGGCGGAGCAGTAGTTATGAATGCCGGCGCCTATGACGGGGAGATGGGAGATGTGCTGCTGGAAGTGGACACGATAAAACCCAGCGGGGAACGCAAGACATTTCAACGCAGCGAATTGAACCTGGGCT
>CAZOMS010000266.1:0-2847 GCA_964580805.1 uncultured Syntrophomonas sp.
TGAAGGTGGCCTTAAATGACCGGACTCGTGGTCTTGTTAGACTGGAATACACACTCAGGCTAATTCAATTATATAAACGTCCGCCGGTGTATACCGAATGGATGATAATATCTGATGGTAGTTGGCCACCAAAATATCCAGGCTTGGGCCCGGATAGAAGATCGAAAACGTATATCAAGATTTTTATGTTTCGGGTTACGGAGAATTATATCAAAACTAGATTAATTAAATATTATGGGAGGTATGCAAGTATGATGAACATCAATAGAAAATCAGCAAAATATATCATCATTTTAGGATTGCTTTTGGTCTTGACATATTCCATTACTGCAACCGCAGGGGTTCCAGATGAAGCGGTTGCGAAAGATATATGTGACAAATTTGTTGATGCACAGAACAGGGGAGATGTGGAAACAATGTCCAAATACGCAATTGATACACGCCAGGATTCACAGGAAACCATAGAACTTTATAAATCCCTTCTAGATGATGAATCAGAATGTATTGAATCAATTGATTTCACTGCATTTCACAGGCAGGTCACAAAATCTTGGGTTTTATTAATAGCCGATTCAACTGTGACCTACAAAAATGGATATTCGAATAATATTTCTTTGAAATTCATTAAGGATGAAGGTGATTGGAAACTGTACGTAACTGGCGATTAAGAAGTCCGCCATCTGAACGATCTTTGAAAAAAAAGCGTCGCCAGACTCTACAATGAAAATGTGCCATATCCGCCACAGAGCAGCATAAATTCAAAGTTGACAGCATTAGTGATTACCGGGGGACGGTTCGGTACCGTCCCCGGTTTCTTTGTTTTTCCTGCGTTCAGTCCTATCCTGTTTGCGGTCCGCATTGCGATTACGGGTGCTGCCACTTGCCCCGTTTGCCGGGTAAGAGCGGGACATACAGCGGGTCCAGCTCCAGGTATTCTTCCACATCTATCATGTGCTCGGTCACATCCCGGTCTTCATTGACATCCTGTTTAACCTTGGGGTCCTCAGCCATAACTATTACCTCCACATAAAACATTTCTATTAGTTTTTACGGGAGGGCCTCTTTTCATTAGCCTTGTGAGAGGGCAGGCTTTTTACGGTCCAATCTTTCAGAACCACAGCCTGGTTGTGCTTCTGGTCTTTGGCGCTATAAAGCAGGGTGACCTGGCCGTGGCCAAGGTTGTCGGCGACCATCTGCAGGAATTCGGCTGCGGCGGGATTCTGCTCCAGCTCGGCCCGGTACTGTTGGCTGAACAAATCCATTTTGGCCGGATCATGGCCGAAGGCTTTGCGCACCCCCGCCGAAGGCGCTATGTCCCGGGCCCAGAAATCCAGCCTGGCCTCCTCCTTGCTTATCCCCCGCGGCCAGATTCGATCGACCAGAATGCGATAGCCGTCGCCGGGTTCGGCCTTTTCATAGATCCTCTTTATCACCAGGGTATTCAAGCCATCACCGCCCTTCGATTACTAACCACCTGTTTTATGGTTCTATTATAACCCGGGAAATCCCCTTTACGCTGGCGCCTGTCCCCAGATTTGAAGCCCAGGCGACGGATCGGGAGCCAAGATCAAGCACGAATCAAGCCCACGATTGAGGCGTCCCCGTAGTGCGTGGATTGAGCGGGCTTGGCGAAGTAACAATGCTCATGGTTTCTACCGTAAATAGCCCAGACGACGGATCGGGAGCGAAGAGGGAGGCACGAATAAACCCCGCGATTGAGGCGTACCTGCAGTACGCCGATTGAGCGGGGTTTGTGATGTAACGATGCTCTTCACTCTCGAGACTAGTCTGGACCGAGACTAGTCTGGGCAAAAAGTTAAGCTCCAACGAACCTTTATCGACTTACTTTCCTTTTCTTTGCCTTCCAACTTCGTTTCCTGTCTTTCAACTTTTCTTTTTACCTTCGTCCTTGGAATTTCCCTTACTTTTGGTTTATTTTCAGTTTAACTTTACTTTCATCTTTTATTCTCTTTACTCTTCTTTGCAGAATTTCTTTTAAATAATGAGATTTTGGTATCGTTATGCTGTTGTAAACCAATTTCTTTTACTTTTCTTTGGATATAGTAGATTTTTATTCTACGTGGTATCTTTACTTGGTTGAGAGTTTTCTGTTTCCGTCTTCTGGCTCTGGCAAGGATTTTTGTCTTAGGTATTCCTTGGAGCTTACACGTAGTATATGCTCCGGCCCACCCGGTGTCAATATTTGTGAAAGTTAGAATTTTCTTAATGTTTTATAACCGACGACGGGGGAGTATATTTATTCAAGGCGGGCGTCCCGGCCAGCAAATCGACCGCTTCCCCACCAAATCTTACCATCTGTTTTCGTATATATATTTGAGGATCATACATATTTGCAAGTGCAATCAAATAACACTGCTCGGCCATTCGTCCAGCAGTGAAATCTATAGGAGGAATGCTTATGTTTGGAGCCATTGCCGGCGATGTAATCGGATCGTATTTTGAAGGGTTTCCTACCAAGCGCACCGATTTCACCATGTTCCAGCCCGGGACCCGGTTCACCGACGATACCGTCCTGACCGTGGCGGTGGCTGACTGCATCCTGAACGGGCTTGATTACGCCAAGACCTTCCGGGAGTATGCGCGCAGATACCCTAATGCCGGCTACGGCGGCATGTTCCGGCGCTGGGCCAATTCGGAATCGCTCGACCCTTACGACAGTTTCGGCAACGGTTCAGCCATGCGAGTCAGCCCGGTGGCTTTCGCCATTGACAACTATGATTGTATGATGAAAGAAGCCAAGCGCAGCGCAGTTGTCACCCACAACCATCCCGAAGGGGTCAAGGGCGCCCGGGCCATCGCCAGCGCCATCTATTGGGCCCGGATGGG
>CAZOMS010000267.1:0-2835 GCA_964580805.1 uncultured Syntrophomonas sp.
AGGGCTGAATTTTGAAAGTGCAATGGCAAGATTGGAAGAGATCGTGGAACAGCTGGAATCGGGCCAACTGAATCTGGAATCCAGCTTGGCTGTTTTCGAAGAGGGGGTCAGGCTTTCGCTGTATTGCCAGCAGGAATTGGAAAAGACCGATGGCAAGGTGCAGCGTCTGTTGCGCAAACTGAACGGAGAATTCGCCGTGGAAGACATGGAAGCTTAAAGATTTAGGAGATGGCGGGAATGAATTTGGATTTGGCGCTTTTTAACCAAGAATTAAACACTCGAAAACAATATATTGAGCAGTGCCTGGAGAAATACTTGGGCGGGGAGATGCCCCGACCGGTCCGGATCCATGAGGCAATGCGCTACGCAGTGATGAATGGCGGTAAGCGGCTGAGACCGATACTGGTTCTCGAGGCGGCTCGCATTTGCGGGGCAAGGCCGGACCAGGTCATTCCATCGGCCTGTGCCCTGGAGTTCATCCACTGTTATTCCCTGGTCCATGATGATCTGCCCGCCATGGATGATGACGATTTTCGCCGGGGCAAGCCAACCTGTCACAAGGTTTTCGGCGAAGCCAATGCGATTCTGACCGGTGACGCCCTTTTAACTGCGGCCTTCGGTCTGCTGGCAGCCAATGCCGAAACCGAGGGCATCGAACTGAAAGATGTGATCCAGGTGATCAGGGAAGTGGCCTATGCCGCCGGCAGCCGTGGTATGATCGGCGGGCAGGTCTTGGACCTATCGAGCAACGTCCATCTCGAACCGGAGGCGTTAAGTGAACTGCACTGTCTCAAGACTGGCGAACTATTCAAGGCT
This sequence comes from uncultured Syntrophomonas sp., assembly GCA_964580805.1. Taxonomy (GTDB): domain Bacteria; phylum Bacillota; class Syntrophomonadia; order Syntrophomonadales; family Syntrophomonadaceae; genus PHAA01. The sequence goes on from CAZOMS010000267.1 coordinate 817, forward strand.
GCCCTTAGAACTGGCGCCATATTGGGCAAAATGGAAGGTCAGGACCTGGAGGCCTTGACCCGCTTTGCATACAATTTCGGTCTGGCTTTTCAGATCAGCGATGACATTCTTGACGTCAGCGGAGACCAGGCGGTTTTGGGCAAACCGGTCGGCAGTGACGATAAAAACGCGCGCACCACGTATACCAGTCTTTATGGTCTGGCAGGTGCCAGCGAGAAGGCGTGTCAGAGCGTAGCCGATTGCTTGGACAACCTAAGCCGCTTTGGACCCGAAGCCGGCTTTCTAAGGGATCTGGCCCGATTTACCCTGGTCAGGACCTCCTAGACCCCCATCAAGCATCCTTGGCTATCAATACCAGGCATTTGACGTGTTGGAGGATGTAGTTGGAAACGCTGCCCATAAAAAACCGGTTTACGGCGGTGCGGTTATGGGAACCGACCGCGACCATATCGATACCCTGTTCTTCAATATACTGCACAATGACCCGCCCCGGATTCCCCTCCAGGATCTCGGTATGAACCGGGATATTTTCATTCTTCACCCGAGTGGCGGCTTCTTCCAGAATGGCGGCCAGGTGAGATTGGCTGTTTTCCTGCAGATACTTCATTATGGCCGTATTATCGGGGTAGATTCCCTCCAGGGATACGGTGCTCTGATACACGATCGGCAGGGCGTATGCCGCAACCAGGTGAATTGTGGCACCCATACTGTGGGCTATCTCCATCGCCGCATCCAATGCCTTCCGGGCCTGATTGCCATCATCATAGGCCACTAGGATTTTTCCTATCATAACTGTCCCCCCTTACTGATCTCCGGGAGTAACTCCCTAAAAAGAAATCTTTATCTTAATTATAAATCTAGTCAGGTGCATTGCAAGAGAGGACAGTGCCGGTTATTATGTCAGCAATTGCCGAAAGCCGGCTGACATGATAATAGGGAGACGCCGGCAAGATTAAAATAGGATCTCTCATCAAGACCCACCGGCCAGAAACCGCCGAATTGCGGTGAGAATTTATAGCGACGCCGGAATTCATATTTATTCTCATTGATGATTTTCAGCCATTTTACCAGGATGTCGATCTCCTCGCGGGTGTTATAGGGAGCCAGGCTGATCCGGACCATGCCGGGGATCTTGTCGAGGCGGTTGCTTTCATAAAGGGCAGGGTCCACATCGTTTTCAGTCAGACCCAGCAGATGCCGAACATAACCCTGGGCACAGAAACAAGCGGTGCGCAGTCCAATGCCTGCCTCGAAGCACATCACCGCACCTACCAGGGCATGCGGCAGATCGGCTAGATTAAATGTAATCACACCGACGCGGGGCTTGGCTCCATAGATCTTGACTCCTCTGGTAGCCCGAAGTTGTTCCAGGGCATAATCAGTCAATTCTTCTTCATAACCGCCCAAATCGTCCATACCCAGACGGCCCAGGTGTTTTAGGGTAGCAGCCAGGCCAACGGCGCCCCCCACGTTGGGAACCCCAGCCTCATCCTTATCGGGAGGTTCGGCCCACCAGATACGGTTACTGGTCACTAGCTTGATTGTGCCGCCGCCTTGATAGTCAGGTACCCCGGCTGCGAAGGCCGACCGGGGTCCGATCAGCACTCCTGCTCCGAAGGGGGCGAATACTTTGTGGCCGGAGAAAGCCAGGAAGTCGATATGATCGCCATGGGAGTGAGGTTTCATATCAAAACGGCGATGGGGGATGAGCTGGGCCCCATCTACCAGGATGGGACAGCCATGGGAGTGGGCGATCCGGGCCAGACGATGGATATCGTTGATATGTCCGGTTACATTGGAAGCACCGCAAGCGGCCACCAATTTGATCCGGGATGGATTTTGCCGGAATAAATGCTCCAAATGATCCGGAACCAGCAAGCCGTCTTTATCGACCTGGATATACCTGACTTGAGCGCGAGCCCGCCAGGGCAGTTCATTGGAATGATGCTCCATGGCAGTAACGGCAACGATATCCTGTGGTTGCAGCTGCAGGCGAAAGGAGAGCTTGTTGATGGCATC
>CAZOMS010000268.1:0-2830 GCA_964580805.1 uncultured Syntrophomonas sp.
CTTTTAAACAGCTCTTCCAAGAGACGTCTGACTCCTCTTTGGTCATCAACTATTAATATAGTGCCGGACATACAAAACCTCCTTAGAATATTTCCTGCTATGGGAAATGACAGGGGGCCAACACAACTAATATTATGCCATATATTGCCATCGCCGACTAGTATCCCGGGTCCAATTTACTTCGCCTCCGTGCTCCACCTGGATCCAGATACACCCGGCTGATGTCATTGGCGGCCAGGGTCTTGCGAACTGGAACCACTACTTCATCTCCCACGGCTATTTCCATTCCGGGGGGGATTTCTACCAGGGCCATTTGCATGAACACCTTGCCTCGTACGGGGCAGTTTACGCCGCCAATGATGATATAAATCTCCTGCCCCGGCCAGCCGAAGAATCCCAAAACTATTTTGGCCAGCTTTTTTAACAGGTCCCAAAAGCCCGTTGGTTTGTTGGCCACTTCCAAGGCCAAACCATCATGAAAACCTACCGGCACCACGGCTATCTGCGCATCTTGCTTGAGTCGGTGAGTGCCATAGTATCCCAACCTGGTGCCCCGGGGCAAATCCCGGACCGATATTACCTGGCTCTTAAATGTATACGGATCCTGCAACTGCAAGCGTTGCCCAAAATTCCCGACCGGGTGCTGTCCTGATAGAAGCGTCCCGATCCTCACTGCATCAAGATGCATGTAGGGTGATCTTAAGAATATTGTGCTGTTGGCAATGTGCTTGATTGGGAATCTGGCCCCGGTTTGTTCGAGCCTGTCTATCATCTGCAGGAAACGCTGGAACTGCTTTTCCGCTAATCGCGGCGAGGAAGGATCGGCGGTGTGAGTGTATATTCCCTCCATCTCAATACAGCTGCATACTTTGATTTTCTCCCCTACCGCCAAGGCCTGCTCCTCATTAAGCCCGAAACGGCCTAACCCGGTGTCAATCTTCAGATGGATCTTGACCGACTGACCAGTTTCTGAGCATACAGCCTCAACCAATTTCTGGTCACTCTCGGAGGCGATGGTTAACGTCAACCTATTGGCGATGGCCTCTCTCATCCCCGCCTCACCGATCACCGGGCTGAACACCAGCAAGCTGGCCTGGACCCCTGCGGCTCTCAGCTGCAGCGCTTCCTCCAGAAAACTCACCGCAAAATAATCTACCCCCAGGCCGCTCAAAATGCGGGCCGTCTCAACCGCCCCATGTCCATATGCGTTAGCCTTGATAACGGCAATCAGTCTGGTCCCCGCCTCGAGGTGCGATTGTATTTCCCGGAGATTATTTTCAATGGCGGCAACGCTTATCTCGATCCATTTATTCATAATACCCGATCCTAATCTTCTGCAGGGGACGCTTCTATTCCAGCTCGCCGGCGCGCCATCTGGCGATATAACGGCAGGAGTCTGGTCCACACCAAGTAAAGACCAGGCGAGTATACCCGGTCCCAATCCCCTACGAATTCGATAAAATCTCCATTGAACCCTTTCTTGAACCGATATAAACCATAAAGGGGATTGCTCTCGTCCAGATCACCAGATACCCCTCGGAAGTCGTATATTTTGCATCCCTGTGCGCGAGCCCAGCGTATCATCTCCCATTGGATCAAGTAATTCGGCATCACATTACGATATTCGTTACTGGACGCACCATACAAGTACCAGGCTTTATCCCCCAGTTTCAAAGCCAGCGTACCGGAGACAATCCTTCCCTGATACTCGGCCAGGAAGATCTCCGCCAACCCTGCTTCGACCAACTGGTCCCACATCATCTCGAAATATTCATAACCTCTGATCAAGAACCGATCCCGTTCAGCTGTCTCCTGCAGGATGGAATAAAAGGCGGGCAGTTCTTCCTTGCTGCAGGCCGTCCTTATGGTAACCCCCTTCTTGCTCGCTAGCCTGATATTATAACGGGTTTTACTGTGCATGTTGGCCAGCAGCTGCCCCTCATCCGGAGTTATGTCCAAACGAAATACGAAAGCGGGCTGCACTCCCTCAAAATCAAGCCCGGTATCATTGCGCCTAAACTTACACTTTTCCAGAGTATCCATGAAATCTTTATCAGTAACTGGTACATCCGGATCAATTTTCAGGAATATGGCCCGGTGATCGCGGGCGGCTCTTTCTGCTCCTCTGAAAAGCTCCCGGCATAGCTCAGGATTAGCGATGTCAACGACCGGGCCACGGGGAGAATAAAATATACATGTCTTCAACCCCGGTAATGGTATCTTTCGTTTGAGGATGAGCAAGCTGGCTCGGATTTGGCCGTCCTCTTCCAATATCAACGGCAGCGATTCCCAACCCATGCCCTTCTTCACCGCCCCCCATTCCCAGGTCTGCGAAAAGTGTCCTTTCGGATGGGAACGTACAAATTGGTCATAACGGTCCTTTTCCTTACTATCTATGATTCTGGTTGTAAACACACGCAAATCTCCCCATGCAAAGCTATTCTATTCTTTGCATAATAACAATCAGCTATGCTTGGCCAAAAAGGCGAGCCTCGCAGCCCGCCGCTTTAAAATCCTATCTTATTGCAGCTTTAACTAATCCCAGGAACAGGGGGTGCGGACGATTGGGGCGGGACTTGAACTCAGGATGGAACTGGCAGCCTACAAACCATGGATGGTCCGGTATTTCTATTATTTCAACCAGATCTTTGTCCGGGTTTATCCCGCTTATCTTCATCCCCTTGCTATCAAACACGGTCCGATATCGGTTGTTGATCTCATAACGGTGACGGTGCCGCTCCTTTATCAGCGGTACTCCATAGGCCTCCCCCACCCTTGAGCCTGGCACGAGCTGGCAATCGTATACCCCCAAACGCATCGTGCCTCCCTT
>CAZOMS010000269.1:0-2824 GCA_964580805.1 uncultured Syntrophomonas sp.
AGCAAGCCCAGTCCGGTCATCCCGATTATACGGGAATGAGCCTTGTCCTTCTGCAACTCCCGGCGCAGGATGGCAATCACTTCGGCCTGGCTTTCCTCGCACTTCATGTCTATGAAGTCGATGATTATTATTCCCCCAATGCTGCGCAGCCGCAGTTGCCGGGGTATTTCCGCCGCCGCTTCCAGGTTGAGCCGCTGGACGGTATCCTCAAAATGGTTTTTGCCGGTAAATTTGCCGCTGTTCACATCTATGACGGTCATGGCTTCGGTACTGTCAAATATCAGGTACCCTCCGCTTTTTAGCCACACCTTACGGCGCAGGGCTTTGCGCAGCTCCTTTTCCACCCCGTACTTTTCGAACAGATCACCCTCCGAATATCTGATTTTTATGGTTTTGGCGCGATCGCTTTGTTTCAATAAACCCTCAACCTTCTCCTTGAGCTTCAGGTTGTTGGTCATTACCCGGCAGATATCGCCATCCGTATAGTCCCGCAGGGCCCGTTCCAGCACCCCGAGATCTTCATAAACCAAGGCTGGCGCCCTCATCTTGTCATAACGGAACTTGATCCCGTTCCAGACCTCCAAAAGGCGGCGCAGTTCCGCTTTTATCTCATTGTCCTCGGCTTCCTGGCAGGCGGTGCGCAGTATTACCCCCACCCGCTCCGGTTTGTTCTTTTCCATCAACTGGCGCAGGTGTTCGCGGCGGTCATCGGCTACGATTTTACGGGAGATCGACACCTCGTTTTGGTAAGGCAGCAATACCAGGAAATGCCCTGGTATGGTTATATCACCGGTCACCCGGGCTCCTTTTTCGGCGAAGGCCTCCTTTTTGACCTGGACCATAACCTCCTGGCCGCTGCTCAGGGCAGCGTCGATGGCGGTACCCCGGGTGGCTGCCAGCCTGGTTATATCCCCGGAATGCAGGTACGCGTTTTTGGTCATCCCCACATCGATAAAAGCACAGGACAAACCAGGGATCACGTCCTTGACCCGGCCTTTATAGATATTACCCACGCTCTCTTCCTGATCGGACCAGAAGACTTCCACCAGCCGCCCCTCTTCCAGGATCGCCACCCTAGTTTCCCATGGATATTGTTCGGCGATTAGATCTCTTGCCAACCAATCCACCTCTCCCAATTCTTAAATGGCCGCTTCCCTATTAAGGAGTGACCAGCGGGGATAGCAATCGTTCCCCCCGTTTGATGAAGTTGCCCTCCCGCCAGAAGTCCGCTATTGACTCCCGGCTGATACCGAATCTGGCCAGCAGGTCCAATAATTCATCAAATCGGATATTAAGCGGTTCGTTTACACTGACCAAAGCCTTGATAACCACACAGTCGCCCTGATTCTCGGCGGTCAGGGCGAAGAGGCCGGTGCGCAGGTCCTTGTCAACATTCTTTTTCTTGCCCCGACTGGGCACCAGGATTGCCGCCTGCCTCATTATCTCTTCCATGGAGGCCTCGACTTCGGCTGACCTTTGGCTCACCCGAAAGGCATATTCGGCAACATTGATGGATTTCATCAAGGCCGGAGCCCCGACTCCCAGAGAACGACAGGCCGTTATAGCAATGCCGGGAGGCAGCACCTGGTTCATGCATTGGATAAAGTTGTCGAGGTCCATCGTGTCCATTTCCAGATCGAAATACTCTTTCTTCCCCCAAATACCCACCGGCAATACAGTGCCCATGGATATCCGGACGTGGGGATTGAAACCCTCGCTGAGATGATAGGGGATGTCCGCCCGCCGCAAGGCACGTTCCATTACGTGCATCATTTCCAGGTTAGCCAGAAATCTATGGTCAGGGCCCACCTCATACTCAGCCCGCAGTCGCATCGGCCTTTCCCTCCTTCACGTCCAGGCTCACCCCAAAGTCGATACAGATGCCGCAATCGAGGCAGCCGATCTGCCGGCAGTCGGCCGTGGGTATGGCCGCATCGGCCATTCGGTCTTCCTGCCCCAGATATTCTTTGTATACCCCGGTATCAATAAAATCCCAGGGAAAGAGCTCCCGGTAATCCCGCTGCCGGTACGCATAAAATTCCGGATCAATGTCACATTCCCGGAAGGCTTCCATCCATTTGCCAAAATCGAAGTGCTCCGACCAGCCATCGAATTTGCAGCCCTTCTGCCAGGCGGCCAGAATGACCTGGTTCAACCTGCGATCTCCCCTGGCTATGACCCCTTCCAGCATACTGGTGCGGCTGTCATGAAAACTCAGCTTGACATTCTTCATCTTGCGACTGATTAGATAGCGGCGTTTGGCCTCCAGCTCGGCTATGCTGTTCTGGGCTCGCCATTGGAACGGAGTATGGGCCTTGGGAACGAAGCAGGCCAGGCTGGCCCGTATCTCCACCGTCCGCCGCGAGTGACGCTGGCCGATGGCTTTGACCCTCGCCAAAAGGTCCAGCACCCCGTCCAGGTCCGCTTCGGTCTCAGTGGGCAGGCCCAGCATAAAATACAGTTTGATGGAATTCCATCCCGAGCTGAATGCCGCCTCGGCCGCCTTGAACAGATCCTCCTCGGTAACGTTCTTGTTGATGACGTCGCGCAGCCTCTGAGTGCCAGCCTCCGGGGCCAGGGTCAAGGTGGTCTTGCGCACCTTCTGCACTTCATTGGCCAGCTCGATTGAGAAAGCATCGACCCGCAGGGAAGGGAGCGATACCCCAATGCCCCGGTCTCCATAGGTCTTGACCAGGTGCTTGACCAGGTCGGAAACGCCCGAATAATCAAGGGTACTCAAGGAGGCCAGGGAGATCTCGTCATAACCGGTGTTTTTCAGCTGGGCTTCCGCCTGGCTCTTCAGCGCAGCCACGCTGCGTTCCCG
>CAZOMS010000270.1:0-2824 GCA_964580805.1 uncultured Syntrophomonas sp.
AGAAGATGGAAGTCTGCGCCAAGAAATGTCCTCTGCTGCGAGGCCAGGGAGCCTGTGAATTCAGCCTGCGGCGGGCTTTTGGGTATTGCGCTCACAGCGCCGTAGCCCAAGTAGCACGCCAGGAAGTCTCCGGCGACAGTTATGTGATCACCACCTTAAAGGAAGGGAAAGAACTGCTGGTCTTGAGCGATGGTATGGGCGTGGGGGAACCGGCTTCAGTGCAAAGCCAGACAGCCGTCAAACTCTTGGAAAACATGTTGAACAGCGGCTTTGACAAGGAGGTGGCGCTCCATACTATCAATTCAGTTTTGTTACTGCGTTCGACCACTGAGACATTCACTACTTTGGATATGATTTTGATCGATCTCTATACGGCTGAGGTGGATTTCATAAAAACCGCCAGTGCCCCTAGTTTCATAAAGCAAGGACAACGGGTGGCGATGATCAGTTCCAGTTCCCTCCCCATGGGTATATTGAAGGATGTGGAGGTAATCAGCGAAAAAAAACATCTTCACAGCGGCGACTTCGTAGTCATGATAAGCGACGGAGTCCTGGAGGCCTCTCCAACCATACCCGGAGAAGACTGGATCACCAAATTGCTGGCCGGGCTCAATGAATATGATCCCCAGGTTATTGCGGAACTGGTCATAAATGAGGCCTTGCGCCTCGCCAACGGCAAACCACGTGATGATATGACCGCGATTTGTGTAAGGATCGACCGGCTCTGAGGCCGGTCAATCGCACAGAAATCGTTCTTTGCAATTGGGTCAGCATTCCCCCAAATGACCCCTCCAATTGAAGCGGTGTATATTAAGCCCCGGGTCCATGTCCCGGGGTTTACTATTGGCGGTAACTTGGGTAGCATACATATAACAGCCGCTGAGGAGAAATGGGAAATGCTTGATAGAATCGAAAACTTCATATCCACCCGCCATTTGGTGGAGCCCGGCGAACTGGTCATTGTGGGAGTGTCAGGCGGGCCAGATTCCATGGCGCTCCTGCATATTCTGGTTGATTTATCCCCTCGACTGGGTTTTAGAATCGCCGCTGCCCACTTGAACCATGGTCTGCGCCCGGAAGCGGACGAGGAGGAAACATTCGTTCAGGATGCCTGCCGCAGACTTGAGGTTGCTTGTTTTACCCGTATAGTGACGGTAGAGGAGTTGGCTCGGGCAAGAAAAGCCGGGCTGGAAGAAACCGGTCGTTATGCGCGATACAGCTTCTTTGAGGAGCTGCGGCAGCAGACGGGCGGCCATCGCATTGCTACCGCTCATCATAGTGATGATGTTGCCGAGAGCGTACTGCTGCATTTGCTCAGGGGTTCAGGGATTAAAGGCTTGCGCGGTATTTTGCCCCTAAATGGGTTGATCATTCGCCCTTTGCTGCGGGTCAGCAAGCAAGAGTTGCTGCACTATCTGGAGCTTAAGTCAATCCCTTATTGCCGTGATGAGTCCAATAGCGACCCATATTATCTACGCAACCGTATAAGGCACAGACTCATACCGCTGCTGGAAAAGGAATTCAACCCCCGTATAGTGGATAAACTAAACCAATTGGCAGACATCGCCGGGGATGAAAACCAGGTCATGGAGGAACAAACCGAGGTGGTGTGGAATGAGGTATGGTTGGAGGAAGATCCGGCGACAGTGGTTGTGGATAACCGTGTATTAACTGGCCTGCCGCGCGCGTTTCAGCGCCGCATCGTTCAAAAGGCCCTGAATCAATTGGCGACTGCTGCGGAATGGGGCTTGGGGGACGTGGAAGCGATACTGGCCTTGAGCGCCCGGGAGAGGGTCGGCTCCGCCTTGAACCTGCATCTGAAAAAGGGAGTTCGGGTAATTAGGAGTTATGATACAATGGTATTTACTATTTTGCCCGCGGCCCGGACCGAATTCAGGTATGAATTGCCGGTGCCGGGAAAGGTGGCAATCCCCACGTTGGGCCGATCTTACCAGGTCAATTTAGTGGACAAAAATGATTATGTGCCCGGGCCAGATGTGATGGGTTTAGACTTCGAACGGTTGCCTCAACCCCTCAACCTGCGTTCTCGTCAAAATGGAGACTATTATGTTCCCCTCGGATTTAAAGGCCGCAAGAAGCTGAAAAAATGTCTGGCTGAGGCTCGGATACCTTATTACCAAAGAGATCAGGTGGTCCTTCTGACCGGGGATGGGCATGAAGTGTATGCGGCGCTGGGGCTTTTCGTAGCTGATACAGCTGCAGTAAGCAGCCACACCAGGTTGGTTATAAGGATCGAGTCCAGACCCTTGGAAATAATAAGGTCAGGCGACGGTTGTGACCGTTTGGTTGAATAGCCTGGCCGGGTATGCTAAAATATACCATGCTTTTTAGGATTTTCTAGCTGGTTGCTGTGCAATCATGGGAGGTACGTGTTTGGATAGAATTCTGAAAAATGTAGCCATTTATGTGCTCATTGTACTGCTGGCTTTGTTTGCAGTGCGACTGACCTCGACACCGGAGGTTGAGCCGCAGCCGCTTTCTTATTCGCAGTTTTATGCGAAAGTAGTATCGGGAGAAGTGGCCTCGGCTGAAGCCGAGGTTGACGATTTGGTTTACAACATAACCGCCTATATGAAAAACGGGGCGATAGTAACGGTCCCGGCCCCAAAAGAAAGCGACATAATCCAGGTCATGCAGGCTAACGGAGTGGAGCTTAATACCCCGCCGGTGCCGCCGCCAAAGTGGTGGATAAGCCTGTTGGGTACGCTATTGCCGATCATGATTTTGATCATCTTATTGCTGTTCATAATGAACCAAACCCAGGGCGGGGGCAACAAGGTCATGCAATTCGGCCGCAGCAAGG
>CAZOMS010000271.1:0-2806 GCA_964580805.1 uncultured Syntrophomonas sp.
CCACCACGGTCTGATGTCCCTTCAGCACCATGGTTATCCCCCAGTCGGCGGCGTAACGGGAAGCAACTTCGATCCGGTTGTGTTGGATCTCCTCCACGGTCAGCCCCGTCAGCCGGGCCAGTTCCCGTGGGTGGGGGGTAATAACTACCGGCACCTGGCGATCCCTGAGAACGTCAGGGTCTGATGCCAGGGCATTTATCCCATCAGCATCGATGAGTACCGGAACCCCGGAATTCTCCAGGATGAAACGGAGGATAGCATTGGCCTCCTGATATCTGGACAGGCCAGGACCTACTGCGCACACTGAACAGGTACCCAGCAGGCTTTCCAGCGCCGGCAGGGCATCGATGGATATACATCCCCGGCTGGTCTCCGGCAAAGCCCGGCCCATAACCTCCATAGCCGCCGCGTCCAGGATCGGCATATGCGTTTCGGGCAGGGCGGCGGTAACCAAACCCGCCCCGCAGCGCAAGGCAGCGCAGGAAGTCATGGTGACTGCCCCGGTCATCCCGGCCGAACCGCCCACTACCAGGACATGCCCATAAGTGCCTTTATGCGTATCCGCCGCACGGGGTGTCAGCCATCCTTTTATAGCGGCGGCATCGAGCAGGTTCATTTTGAGGGTGGGATCCTCCAGCAGCAAGCGGGGAATGGATATGTCGGCCACCGACCACCGCCCCGCATATTCACTGCCCGGGGCCATGATCAGACCTAGTTTGGGCAAGGCCAGGGTCACTGTATAATCGGCTTGGACCGCCGATCCATGGACCTTGCCGGTATCGGCCTCCACTCCGGAGGCGATGTCAACCGCCAACACCGGCACCCGGCTGCGGTTGAGCAGATCCGCCACCCTGGTTTCAAAATCGTCCAGGCGCCCCCGGAAACCGATCCCGTATATAGCATCGACCACCAGATCCGCCTGCAGCAATGAGGTCATCAGATTGGTCAGGTGCTGGTCCAGGGTCAATGGTTGGATGGGGATCCCCATCTTATGTAAAATGTCGTAATTGACGCGGGCATCAGGGGCTAGGGCGTTCGGATCCCCCAGCAGGAAAATGTCGATGGCCGTGCCGCGGTTGGCCAGGTGGCGTCCCGCTGCCAGGCCATCCCCGCCGTTATTGCCTTTGCCCGCCAGTATTACCACCCGGGTCCGGTTCTCTTCCGCCAAAATGGCCCGGATGGATTCCACCACCCGCAGACCGGCATTCTCCATCAGCAGCAGGCTGGGTATCATATACTCCTGGCTGGCCCGCCTGTCGATGGTCTTCATTTCGTCTGCCTTTACCAGCTTCATGGGTTCTCACTCCTTGTCGGCTATTACTACCGCCACCGCCTGTCCGCGGCTATGGGAAAGACTGAGGACCAGGTTTTTTATGCCCGCCCGGCGGGATTCCTCCAAAGCCCGGCCATGCAGTACCAGCCGGGGTTTGCCGTCGGGATCTACCACCACTTCGGTATCCTGGAATGACACCCCGGAAATGAACACCGGGTCCAATTTGCGCACCGCTTCACGGGCGGCAAAACGGGCCGCCAGGGAAGGAAAGGGATCGGCCTTGCCCCGGCAATAATCCAACTCCCCGGCGGTGAATACCCGCGCCAGAAAACGCGGCGTCCGGACGGCAGCGGCCCGGATTCGGTCTATGTCCACAATGTCGATGCCCACCAGCATATGGTCCCCCCGTAATTCAACCGGCCCGCCGCGGCGGCCAACTCAATAATAATTATAATACTATCAGCTTGCGGGCACGAAACATTTCTTCCGCAATGGTATACATGTTGCCGATAGAGCCTGCTTCCAGCTTGTCGGTGAGACCGTAGAAATCCAGGCAGGTGCCGCAGGACAGGACTTCAACCCCGTTTTTGGCCAGGTTCTTGATATGCTCCAATACCTCGGAGCCAGCAGTGGTCAACAAGACTCCGCCGTTCAGGAATATCAGGGTTTCCAGCTCTCCCTCCATCTGGGTCAGGGTGTACATGAAACTCTTCATCAGCACGCTGCCCAGCACATCGTCCCCCTGCCCCAATACATTGCTTTTCACCACCACCGTGGCACCCGCTTTTATGCTTTGCTTCTGGGGAACGGCTTCCTCCTTGGTGATGTTTATATAATAGAGTCCATCCTGTTCCTCCACCATGCTGCCCAGCTTCATGGTCTTGACCAGCCTGGATATGTTCTCCAGGGCGACCCGGTTATCCACAATGGCCAGCACCTCACTGACATCCTGACTGTCCAGAGCCTTTTTGGTCATTATCACCGGTTCGGGACAATTCAAGCCACGGGCATCAACCGTCTCTTTCATATCAAGTCCTCGTTTCCTTATAATTTTTCGATTCAATTTTAGCATATACCCAGTATATGACACTCTCCCCGCCGCGCCAACCTACAATCCCCACCCCTTCCCCCTAATTTTATGCTGGCATTATTACCGGCGGTTGTAATATAATGTCTACAATATAATAGGTTGGTCTGACCACCAGGACAGCAGACAGTCGGGGTAGCAGTCTCCACCAACAGCTGAAATTATTATGCGCATCCCAACGGATATTGAATCGCAAGCGTGCTTGCCGATGGATATCGCGTCTATAGTAAGCTTCAAATGACAGTTGGACAGCACTATTGAAGAATGGAGGAATAGTATGTTAGAGCTACGGATCAACGGTTTTGGCGGGCAGGGTTCAGTCACCCTGGCTCATTTACTGGCGCAGGCGGCGCTGGAAAACGGAGAACAGGGTCAGGCCTTGCCTTTCTTCGGGGTGGAACGCCGCGGGGCCCCAGTACGAGCCGCGGTACGTATGTCCCCGACTA
>CAZOMS010000272.1:0-2801 GCA_964580805.1 uncultured Syntrophomonas sp.
AGGTAATAAAAAGCGGCGGCCATTTCTTCGGGTCGGGGATCGTTGACAGCCGCTGGCCTTCGGTACAGAAGGCGTTGGAAGAAAACGGATTTGTGGTCGAACAGGTATTGCAGGACGTGGATTGGATCGGGGTGGCCGCCCGCCGCTGGTAAGCGCCGGGAGACCAGGTATTGCATTCATGCCATGATGAGCAGGGAAACGATTTGAAGAGGATATCATTTTATACCCTTGGTTGTAAGGTCAACCAGGTTGAGACCGAACAAATGATAGAGGATTTCTTAAGGCGGGGTTACCAGATAACGGACTTTGGTGACCCTGTTGACGTGTGCCTCATAAATACCTGCACCGTTACACACGTAAGCGACCGCAAGTCCAGAGCCATGCTTAGAAGGGCGATACGCTCCAATCCTAATGCTCTGGTGGTGGCTGCCGGCTGCCTGGCGCAGGCAGACGGGGCGCGAACCGGAGAAATGGAAGGGGTGGACCTGGTAGTCGGCAACCAGGCCAAGGAGTACATTGCAGAAATAGTGGATACCCATCTGACCAGTCGGGATGCGGGACAGTCGCTATGGTTGGAATCGCCCCATCCGGGGCAGGGATTACGGCCCTGCTTCTATTCACGGCCTCACAAGCGCACCCGGGCCTTTATCAAAATTCAGGACGGCTGCCAGAGTTTTTGCTCTTACTGTGTGGTTCCCTTTACCCGTGGGCCGGTTCGCAGCAAAAGGCCGGAGGGTGTGGTGGCCGAGATCATTCAATTAAGAGAACTGGGTTACCAAGAGATGGTGTTGACCGGGATCCACACCGGACAGTACGGCCGGGACCTGGAGGATTGGGATCTCACCCGGCTGCTCGATTACATTTTAAGTGAAGTCAGGGGCGATTACCGCATCCGTTTAAGCTCCATAGAACCCCTGGAGGTGACGGACCGCTTGCTGGAGATGATGGCCGCCGATCCCCGCATGTGCCGGCACTTGCACATACCCTTACAGAGCGGCAGTGATCAGGTTTTAACCTCTATGCGGCGTCGTTACAATCGTGACTGCTATCGGCAATTGATACGGAAAGCGGCGGCCATATTGCCCGCGGCAGCGTTTACAGCCGATGTTATGGTGGGTTTCCCCCAGGAAACCGATGCTGATTTCCAAGCCACCTTTGATTTGATTGCAGAACTGCCTATCAGTGATTTGCATGTCTTCAAATATTCCCAACGGGCCGGTACACCGGCCGCCAGTATGACCCGGCAGGTAGAACCGGGAGTCAAACAGCAGCGCAGCCAGCAGCTGCTGGCCCTGGCCGACAGCAAGAAGAGGCAGTTTATAGACGGGCAGCTTGGTCAGGCGGTTCCGGTTTTGACAGAAAAAACGCTGTCGGAAGGTATTTATACCGGTCTTAGTGATAATTATATTGAAGTTCGTTTCCCCAGCGGCGATGACTTAGTGGGCAAAATGGTGACCATCGTGATCGATGCGGTCTGCCCCGATTTCGCCGTCGGACACCCGGCCGGTTTTCGGCATTGATACCAACCTGGATGTGAACAGATGAATGACACCTGGGCGCCCTTGTCTGCGGAGGTTTTAAGGGAAGCTTCTTTTCTTTCTGATTTATTCTCGGATCTATCAACACCTGCCACCCCAAGCGGGTGCTTTTTGTTTTTTTAGGAGAGATGAAGTAAAAGCAGATGACATTACCGGCGAAAAGTAATATTATGTAATTATTAGGAGATAAATTACAAAAAGGGATAAGAATTGAGTCTAAACACTAGATTTTGGGGAGGGTATGCAATGTCGGAATTCAAGTATGAGATTACCAGATCTCTGGGAGTGCTATCGGAAAGCACCAAGGGATGGCAGAAGGAAGTCAACCTGGTTAGTTGGAATGAACGCCAGCCCAAGCTGGACATCAGAGATTGGGGGCCGGAGCACCAAAAGATGGGCAAAGGGATCAGTCTGAATGTAGGCGAATCGGCCCGGCTCAAGGATATTTTGGACGGTTTGAACTTGCCCGGCGAATCATAATATTTTTGAAAAAAGGAGTTGCCGGCCACGGCAGGGATCGGTCCCCGGCTGCCAATAGGATAAGTTTTACACCTGCCGCTTGTAATAGGGCTGTTATCTGATAAAATGTAGTATATAGCGTCGACAGTTTAGTGCTTTACCGTCCTTTGGGACCATAGATAAGCCTTTTACAAGAGGGAGGTGACATACTGTGACTGCACCCGATTGCCTATTTTGCAAGATTGCAGCCAGGGAGATACCTGCGGAAATGATATACGAGGACGATAAACTGATTGCGATTCGCGACATCAATCCAGCTGCGCCGGTCCACTTTTTGATAATTCCCAAAGCTCATATAGCCTCTTTAATGAATGCCGGCCCGGAACATACTGAGATGCTGGGCAGCATACAGTTGCTGGCCTCTCGCTTGGCCCGTCAGGAAGGAATTGCCGAACAGGGTTTTCGCCTGGTGAACAATTGCGGTGAATGGGGGGGGCAGTTCGTGTACCACCTGCATTATCACGTGCTGGGCGGCAAACCGATGGGTTGGCCTCCCGAATAACCTTGACTTGAAGCCATTATGAAATGTAAAATGTAATGGCGTCTATCAGCCCGGTCAGGTGAGGGGAGGGATATAATGAGCGAAGTCAAAGTTGGAAAAAACGAATCCCTGGATAGTGCTCTTAAGCGGTTTAAGCGTACTTGTCAGAAGTCAGGGGTTATGCAAGATATTAGAAAACACGACCATTACGAGAAACCCAGTATTCGTAAGAAAAAGAAGTCTGAGGCAGCCCGTAAGAAGAA
>CAZOMS010000273.1:0-2800 GCA_964580805.1 uncultured Syntrophomonas sp.
CTTGCCCAAAGCTTAATTCCTTGATCAGGTAATAACGAACCGCATCTACGCCGTATTTATCCACTAGGATGCTGGGGTCGATCACGTTGCCCTTGGATTTCGACATTTTCCCCCCTTCAAGCATGATCCAGCCATGAGCCATTACTTTCTTGGGCAAGGGTAAGTCTAGGGCCATCAACATAATCGGCCAGATTATAGCATGAAAGCGAATGATATCCTTGGCCATCAGGTGGACGTCAGCGGGCCAGTATTTGGCAAATAACTCATCGTCCTGCAGATACCCCACCCCGGTCAAATAATTGATTAGAGCATCAAACCAAACGTAGACCACGTGCGATTGATTGAAAGGCACCGGGATTCCCCATTGGAAAGTAGTGCGGGAAACACACAAATCTTCCAGCCCGCCTTTGATAAAGTTTACCACTTCATTGCGCCGCGACTCTGGTTGGATGAAATCAGGATTGTTTTCTATATGCTCCAATAACCGCGGGGCATATTTGGACATCTTGAAAAAATAGCTTGCTTCCTTTAACATTTCCACATCGCGTCCACAATCCGGGCATTTACCCTCCGCCAATTGGCGCTCCGTGAAGAATGTCTCGCAGGGACTGCAGTACCATCCCTCATATTCAGACAGGACGATATCGCCCTGCTCATAAACCCGGTTGAATATCTTCTGTACAACTTCTTTCTGCCTCGGCTCGGTAGTTCTGATAAAATCGGTATTCGATATCAACAAAGTCTGCCACAATTTCTTGATATTACCCACTATTTCGTCGATATATTCAATTGGCTCCGTTCCCTTTTCACGAGCGGCCCGTTCGATCTTTTGACCATGTTCATCCGTCCCGGTCAAATAGAAGACGTCGTATCCTTGCATCCGTTTGAAACGGGCCATACAATCAGCTGCCACCGTAGTATAGGCGTGACCGATATGCAGGTTGTCGCTGGGATAGTAGATCGGGGTAGTGATATAAAAGCTTTTCCTATTCTCCACACATGCTCCTCCATCCGTTTGCCAAGGTATATTTTGTATAGTTTACCACATAAATGCCTTTTTATTCTCAATGCCCATCTTAATGTCGAAAAAGTAAATATCTATTAAATTCGCGAATATTTTAGTATATTTTGTAGAAAAACGGCTTGACGTTTTCTGCCAATTTTGGTATCTTTTCAGTGACCCTAAATAATGGAGAAGGAGGGTGAAGAGATTATGATGAAATCAACAGGAGTGGTACGACGTGTTGACGAGCTCGGGCGCATCGTAATTCCCATTGAATTAAGACGCACGATGGGAATAGAGGAAAAGGACGCTTTGGAAATCTATGTGGATAGCGAAAAAATTATCTTGAAGAAGTATGAACCGGCTTGTATTTTCTGTGGAAACGCAGAAGATGTAGCTAATTACAAAGGCAAGAATCTTTGTAAGAGCTGTTTGGTCGAGTTGTCGCGGCAGATCGTTTAGTTATCCATCATCATCCTTATCGGATTTAATAAAACACGCGTATATTGTCGATTTTGGAATATTGTATTGAGTAGCCTTCAGTTTGAAGGCTTGTTTTTTTTCCATCCCGCCACGAACCAACTCACGCGTTTCCTGAATAATGAGATCCATATCAATAATATGGGGTTCCTCCCCTAGCGCTGGCAATATAATGCATATTTCTCCCCGAGGTTGTTGCTGCCGGTAATAACATAACACCTCTTCGACCTTCCCTCTGCGGACCTCCTGATGGACCTTGGTCAATTCCCGTACCACCACCACCGGCTGTTTATCCCCCAGCACAGTTGCGATATCGGCTAGCGTTGCCGTTAATCGGTGCGGAGCCTCATATAATATGATCGTGCGGAACTCGCCAATGAAACGGGTCAGGGCCTCACTGCGTTTGACGGATTTGGGAGGGAGAAAGCCTGAAAAGATGAATGAAGAGCTATCCACACCGGCGATAGCCAAGGCTGCGGTGCAGGCTGACGGCCCCGGAATTACCTCTACCCCGAAGCCCTCGTCAAGGGCCTGGCGAACTAGTTCTTGGCCGGGGTCGGATATTGTGGGCATACCCGCATCAGAGACCAACGCTACATTGAGTCCATGTGCCAACTGACTTAACAGATAGGAGGTTTTGCCGCGTCCGCTGAATTCATGGTAACTAACCAGTTTGTTTTTAATTTTATACTTATTTAAAAGTTTAATGGTGTGACGGGTATCCTCACATGCGATCATATCTACTTTTCGCAAGGTTTTTAAAAGCCGTATGGTTACATCCTCTAGATTGCCAATAGGGGTCCCGCATACAAATAGTTTCCCTTTCATTCACGCCTCCCCATAAAGCTGTCTAAGTTCATCTCCATAACAGTTTAATTTGCTGTATATAATCAGAGGGGGCATCAATACCATCTCGTGCCTTCGTCCAAACCTCGCTTCGACCAATACCTGTCTGGCAGGACGATCGGCATAAGACTGAACCTTCCGCACCCTGCTTAATGATAAACCCAATTGGCCGAATACATAGGCAATCTCATCCAAACGCTCCACCCTGTGGATGAGAGCCAAAGCTCCTTGGGGAGCCAGGAGATGCAATGCCCCTTCAACCAGTTCCTTAAGCGTGACCTCGATTTCATGGCGGGCGATGGACTCTTCGTGATTCCGATTGACATGCCCTTCTCCTCGTTTCCAATAAGGGGGATTGCTCAAGACCAGCTCGGCACTCCCCCCCGGCAATTCTTTCAGTTTTCTTATGTCTGCTTGCAGAATATCGATTCTATGCTGCAGATTGTTGAGTTGTACACTTCGGCCCGCCCT
>CAZOMS010000274.1:0-2798 GCA_964580805.1 uncultured Syntrophomonas sp.
TGCGTCTTCGCCTTTTATGGAATCCATATTATTATAGGTAGGAACCTGAAGATTTCAGCCGTAGTCTATCCGTATGGAGTCATGATGTTTTAGGGAGCATAGCGTGAGGAATGATGATTGAGCGGAAAGATTGGATTTGAACAGCTTTACTGCGATATAGCCCCGACTGCTGGGCGGGATGAGCTCCACCTAATTAAGAAAGGTGTCCGGCCGTTAACCTGGAGTCAGGGAGCGTTTTCGCTGGGGGCGAATCTGAACAATCCCCATGGTCCGGGTGAAATCGGATTGGAATTAAGGGGACATCTTAGGACCGAGGCGATGGTCAGCCCGGCCGGTTGGATCGAGTTGGAAACCAGCCCGTGCGGAATTCCGCTGGTGTCGGACATTTTTGTGGCCGGCAGCCGGCCATTGCCATCTCCAGATATCACTTGCATGTGCCGTCATCCTGTGAATCCCGACCTGGTGCTGGCCGCTGCCCAGGACAACCGATTGCTGTTCCTGGATAGTGCCCTGAGCGCCAACTTAAGCATAACCAACCAAACTCTGATACCGGGCCCGATCGTATCGATGGCGGCCAGCGGAACCAGGATTATAGCATTAACCGGAGAAAGACAGCCCGCCATCATTATTATGGCCTTGGATCGGACCGGTCGCAATGTCATCGATATAACCAAAGTCAGCCTGACGATTGGTCTGGTGGCTTTGGCCGAGGACGACGCAGAACACGTTTGGGGCCTGAGCCCGGCGGGCGTAATCTACAAAGTTCAGATTTGTACTGGGGGAGTGGGACAGGGGGCCAGAGCGGTGCTGACGGAGCAATGCCGCCTGCGCAAAAAAACAGTTGTGTCTGCCGGTATTCAGCAGATGGTCCTCAGCATCTATAGAGCGATAAGGAATCGCAATTACGGCCTGTGGAGGCTGTTTTCGGGCCGGGGTGCTTTTCGGGCCCTGGCCTATGACGGACGGTCTTTTTGGGTATTACGGACTGGCGGCCAAAGCGGTTCGTCTTACCTGTTATCGCTTTATGATGTAAGCGGGAACCTGCTCCAAGTTTTCACCACCTGGCCGGAGGCGGCCGCAACCAGTCTTAGTTTCTCGCACCACGGGCTAATGATGGTGGATCGAGAACACCAACTTTTTCATCACGCCCACAGCATTGATTCCATGTTGCCAGTCGCCGGGAGTCCGGTGGCCGGCGGCAGTCACCCGGGATATCTGCCCGCCGGAACCAGCGCAACGGGGGGAATCCATGATCTTTGCCTTTTGTACGTGGGCGGGGAGGGAAGCCAAAGGGTGCATCGCTACGATACTGACAAGCTGCGTCCATTGGTAGGTTATGAAGGTACCACCAGTCAGATGGAGGATGCCTTTATGGACGGTTTCCTGCTGCTGGCTCAATATTCGCCCCTCCTTAACGGACGGGTCTTTGGAACCGACCTGAAAGGATCTCCGTCCCGCCAGGATGATTGGGTGGCCCTTTTCGATGAATACTTTCACTCCACCGCCAATCTGGCCGCGCTTGACGCGTGTGCCGGTGAAATGGCCCGCCGTTTGCCCCGGGAAGCAGCCCGGTTCAGGCTCAAAGTGGTCCTGGCCTTGCCCGTTCCCGATCCCCGCTGCCCTGATTGGGATCAAAAAGGAACCTCCCTGGCTGATCCCGGACGGCGCCTGGAAGTCCTGACCTGGGCGATGCAGGATCTGATTGGCCGCTGGGATAGGGCCCAGCACCGCTGGCTGGAGCTGGCGGGTTTTTACTACATGAATGAACAAGGCAGTTATGATGATCCGCTCCTGCATGCCTTTCCTAATTTGTGCCGCCAGTACGGTCTGAAATCCTTTGCCATCCCCGGAATAACCTCTACCTGGATGACTGAATTCAGCCGGGCTGGATTTGATGGTATAAACCTGCAGTCGTCGCATGCCTTTCGCAAACTATTGGGGCGCCCGCCTAAATACTGGCTCAAGTGCGCTGCTCGCATAGCCCGTGAATATAGGATGGGAATGGAGGTGGAACTGCCCTACAACGTACTGGAACCGACCGGTCAGGCGATAGTCAGGGACTATCTTGAGATGGCCCGGATACAGGGTTGGGCAGGGGGGTTCAAAGCCTATTTCCAAAGCTACAACCTGATTTATCAACTGGCCCGGAGCGTTGATCCCGCTTGCCGCAGCCTTTATGAAGACTTGTATAAGTTCAGCCGTCTATCCCGGATTCGAGAAGAACAACCGGTGGTCCGGTTCCAGGGTGCGTTACCGGTTGAATGGGAGGGGAGAACCAGCGGGGAAGGCGGGGAGAGTTGCTTCCGACTGAATATAGAAGGGCATTGGGGCGATTTTCAAATCAACCGGTTATCGGTAATCAAGAAATAATGATGTTTAAGTCAGTCCCGGGCTCCGGTTGGAAGAGGACTGGTTAAAACGATACTCGGTAAGCCCTACTTCAGGGTTCGATCCAGAAAATCCAAGACTTTGGCGACATTTCGGCCATTGTTGAAAGGCACCCCGCCATGGCCGGCCCCTTCCATTATCTCCAGATACACCTTGTCTTCTCCCAATATCGGTTTTAGCCGTGCGGCGTAGTCGACGGATTGTTGAGTCGGGACCCAGTCGTCCAGGGTTCCATGCTGTATGAATACGGGAGGATCATCCGGGGTGATATAGGTCTCCGGATTGGACTTGTGAACCTGTTCAGGAACCTCGGTCAACATCTGCCCAAAATACTGGGATCCCCAGGAAGTGGAATTGTTGTTGAGTATCCCATTTATTCCGCTTCGTTTGAACTGCTCATCCATAACCAG
>CAZOMS010000275.1:0-2772 GCA_964580805.1 uncultured Syntrophomonas sp.
CTAGATAGCCTGCGCCATGTGAGGAAAAACCTCCGATGTGAACTGCAAAGAATGTAATTAGAGCTAAGGCGGCCGTAACGTTCCAGTTACTGGTGGGGGGTTGGAAACCTTCAATATGAGCTGCTCCCGGGATCAGACCACTGTAGTTGCTCATTAAAATAAACAGGAAGAATGTCGACAGCAAGGGTGCATATTTCTTGGCTGTGTGTTCATCATCCATCACCTGTGTAAAGAAGTCGTATGTAAATGTAACAACCATCTCAACAACGTTCTGCCCCCCCGTCGGGACCAGCTTCATAGCGCGGGTGCCCAGATAAGCTCCGATGGCTAGAATGGCGATGATTGCCCACTCAGTTACGACCAAGTGATCTACCGGAATAGGACCCAAATGAAAGAGTACACCATCCCACATACCAAATATCATCTTTTTCCCCCCTTTCTTGATTAAAGATTTTATTCTAGGTTTTGCTGGCCAACCTTCCGTGACCAGAGTCAAAACTTCAAATCTTGTTTATCTCATCTCTTCAGTCTATCAGAGGTTGGGTTTTCCTCTGTTTCTTCCCGTTCTCTTTCCATCATTCGGTCCCACAGTATCTTCATGGCAGTGGCAGCACCCAGTAAAAATCCAAGAATGGTTAATAGGTTGCCGGTTTCAAATCTTGCGTCCAGCCATCGCCCACCAAACAACCCAATGGCTATTACTGCTGCGACCGAGGTACCTAGGTTAAGGGCCATCGTCAGAGATTTGGCCCAGTTTTGTTTTTTTGGTGCCATCTCAACCATCCTCATCTGTGGCCCAATATCTTGAAGTGCAATCCCCTCATACCAATTCTACATCGTTGGGGAAAATCCTTTTTATCAAGATAAAAATATTATATCTTTTCCATCCCGGAATACTGAGGATAACGCCCCTATCCCCGATTTCAAAAGACCCCCGCGAGTCTCTCCATAAGGAGTGGGATTGACTGCCAGTCCCACTCCTGGTTTAAGCTTGTTAAAAAAGTCGCAATTCACACTATTCGCCAAAATTTTTGAAAACCCTTTTCTCTCCAACAAAATTCCTCATTTTCTCACAGATCGGTCAGATAGCCCTTGCGGAGCAACTTTTCAAGATGCTTTTGGACCATTGCTTCGATATCGATCCCGAACTGGTCCTCCATCACGAACATCATGGTTACCGCCGTTTGAGCCACATCCAATAATTCCTTGGCGATCTCTTCGACCACCAGGGTTTCGTCAAGTTTGACCGTCTCGCCGCTTAAGCCTCGGTATTTGCCGATGCATTGAGCCAGTTCGCCGGCTTCCTCCATTAGCTTTAGGGCAGTTGATTCGAGGGTGGGATTGAGTTGATTCAAGCGAGGCAAGGATAAAATTTTAGTATCCAATCTGTCTATCTCCCCAATGAGGGTATTTCCACCGTTTCTATGCCGGCTTCCCGCATGAATTGCAGCGCCAGGTCGTCATCGAAATTCCCTCTATGTACTACTCGGATTACACCGGCATTGATAAGCATCCGGGCACATATGATGCATGGCTGATTGGTGCAGTACAACACCGTATCCTGGGTTGATACCCCATAATAAGCAGCATTGATAATGGCGTTCTGCTCGGCGTGTACGCCGCGGCAAAGCTCGTATCTATGCCCGGAGGGGATTCCCATTTGCTCACGCATACACCCCATGTCCAAACAGTGACCCAAACCTCTGGGGGCGCCATTGTATCCGGTCGCGATAATACGGTCCTTTCTGACCAGCACCGCACCCACATGGCGGCGCAGGCAAGTTGACCGACTGGCTACCATATCGGCCAACTCAAGAAAGTATTCATCCCAAGAAGGCCTCGTACAATTTATACCCGTTGTTGCCATAATATGCCCACAATCCTAATAAAGGGGATACTTTTCGCAAAGCCGGTCCACTATCGCCCGGGCCTGGGCCTGCTGTTCTTCTGATTGTGGGTTATCCATGGCCATGGCAATCGCCTGGGCGATTTCGACCATGTCCTGGCTGCGCAGACCGCGGGTAGTAACTGCCGGGGTCCCAATCCGGATCCCACTGGTGACGGTGGGCTTCTCGGGGTCAAAAGGAATGCCGTTTTTGTTGACGGTAATATTGATGGATTCCAGAATGGCTTCGGCATCCTTTCCGGTCAACCCTTTGGGCCGAACATCTACCAGCATCAAATGGTTATCCGTGCCGCCGGATACCAGGCGCAAGCCGTTCTGTACCAGGCCAACAGCCAGCACGCGGGCGTTTTCTACTATTTGCTCTTGATACAGTTTAAACTCGGGCCGGGCCGCCTCGTGGAAACAGACCGCCTTGGCTGCGATTACATGCATCAGCGGGCCTCCCTGAATACCGGGAAAAACAGCCTTATCGATCTTGGCCGCCCATTCTTGGGGGCACATTATTAGACCGCCCCGTGGTCCCCGCAGTGTCTTGTGGGTAGTGGTAGTGACGAAATGGGCATATGGAATCGGGCTGGGATGAATCCCGCCTACAACCAGTCCGGCAATATGCGCCATATCCACCATCAACAAAGCCCCGACTTCATCAGCTATCTCCCTGAACCGTTTAAAGTCGATGGTCCGGGGGTAGGCACTGGCCCCTGCTACGATCAACTTTGGTTTCGTCTGCAGGGCAACTTTACGGAGTTCGTCATAATCAATCGTCTCCGTCACAGGATCTACACCATATTCGAAAAAGTTGAAATATTTGCCGGACAGGTTGACCTTGCTGCCGTGGGTTAAATGGCCGCCATGGCTGAGATTCA
>CAZOMS010000276.1:0-2761 GCA_964580805.1 uncultured Syntrophomonas sp.
CGACCAGTCTCCCTATCTGTCCAACAACCGCACCATGGTCCCCCTGAGATTTATAGGCGAGGCCCTGGGCGCCGAAGTCGATTGGGATGAAGCCAGCCGCCGAGTGGTGGTCAAAGGCGACCAAATAGTTGAGCTCAGCCTGGATTCCAACCAGGCCACCATCGATGGCATGGCGTTCCTGTTGGATGCCCCGCCGGAGGTTGCCGGGCAGCGGGCCATGGTCCCCCTGCGGTTTGTCAGCGAAGCCCTGGGGGCAGAGGTCAAATACCTCCCCTCCGCCAATCTCAGCGCCAATCCACCGGACTGGAAGATCGACGTCAGCGTGGGCGAGCAGAAGGTACGTGTTTATGACGGCGATACGCTGGTCAAGGACTGGACCGCCTCCACCGGGGTGAACAACTCCACTCCCACCGGCACCTTTTTGCTCCAGAACCGGGGGGAATGGTTCTTCAGTTCCAAATACCAGCAAGGCGCTCAGTACTGGGTTTCGTTCAAGGATTGGGGCACCTATCTCTTTCACAGTGTGCCCATGGATCGGCAGGGAACGGTCATAGATGGGGAAGCGGCCAAACTGGGGACGCCGGCTTCCCATGGCTGTGTGCGGCTGGCGACCGAGGATGCCCAATGGCTGTACCGCAACATCCCCACCGGTACTCCGGTCTCCATTCGCGCCTAGCGATCAGGGGCACGGTCCGAGGCCATGGAAAATCATCTTTTTCATCCTGAGGGGCCGAAGGCAACGAAGGATCTTATCAACAATATAGTACGGCTTTCTACAGTTACGAGATGCTTCACTGCTCTTGGCACTGCATATCACAAGACCTTGTCATTTACCTGACCGTCCCATAAGTCCAGTTGCCTATGCCTCCCAGGTCATACACATTTGAATAGCCCATGGCAGCAAGGGTCTTGGCTGCATTGGCGCTGCGCCGACCGCTTTGACAGTAGACAATGATAGCCTGGTCCTTGTCCGGCAGCAACGCTTGTGCCTTGGACTTGATGTCGGCAACCGGCAACAGCAAGGCATTCCCTAGGTGTCCGCCATTATATTCAGACGGTGTACGTACATCTACGATTATAGCTTCTCCCCTATCCAGCAGGGCTTTGGCCTCATCGGCATTGATTTTCTTGGCTCCGGCAGAATTATCCGGGCGAAACGCGGCGTATCCCGCTAAAAGGACCAGCCCAACCAGAATTATCGAAACAATTGATTTGGTATCCATTCCTTCACCATTCCTCCTTCCGGACCGATCAATACCCCTGTATCCTTGTTAATGGGGGAGCATATGGGTTTTATTCTTTAGCCACTGTTGAGTCTAAATACTTTTCATAGGGCCACAGGATAATAGCCAGAACCGCGACCCATAGCATTGGTGAATAAACTAACACCCGCTCAATAACTCCCATCCATGGGGTTGGCAATTAGGCTGCTACCCGGGGAGCCTGCTGACCCACCCAAGCACCTAGGACCAGCATGATCGCAAGTGTTGCCCAAGAATATCGGCGAAACCATCTCCCGTTGGCAGTAGATCCGAACCATATAAACATCGTTATTAAAAGTACGGTTAAGCCCGACATGACCAGGTGCCCGGTATCAGTGGCTGATCCGATTTCTCCGCGCATGTGCATCGGGAAGAAAAGCCACATGAATCCAAACAAGCCCCACATGGATAGAAGGATTCCGGTGAGGCGCACGGGGCGCCGATTACCAGCTGATTTCCACACGCCTATTCCGAAGGCTATAAGGAGGGGATTAAATATGAAGGTCATAGCAACCCATTGGGGTTGGGTGGGAGCCCCGATGGCCGATAATTCACTGATCGCCTGGTCTCTGTAGCTATACCCTTCATAGTGCATGGCCAATAGTATGTCCGTGCTGATATAAAGAAGTGTGGCCATAATGCCGCATATAAGCAAGAACTGTCTTAACATATGCGGGGTCCGCAATTCTTTTCCCGCCTGCCCGTTAATTGCTGGTTCCATTTTGCTCACCACCTGCTAATACTTATGCTTTCATTATAATAAATATGGACGGCGTTAGCAGCTGCGATCAGGGGGACGGTTCTCTCGGTCGGTCACTGGTCGACCGAGAGAACCGTCCCCCTGATTGGATTCAAACGTCTTCCAGGTTGTAACTGCGCAGTTCGGCCAGCCAAGTCTGCAGCAATTGCTGCCAGCGCCGGCTGACAAACCGGGTGCTGATGCCCCCTGTTACCACCACGTCACAGGCTTCGTTGCTGTTTACCTCTTTTATATCCACCGCCAGGATGCCAAGGTTGGGATTGGATTGCATAGACTCCTTAAACACCCGGGCCGCCCCCCGAATACTGAAAACCAGGTTGTTGGCCCCCATAAAGGTCAAGGCGATCTTCCCAGAACGCACCGCATTTTTATAAGTGGCCGATTGGTTCTGGGCGGCCATCAGCATCACCCGATCCCCAGGCGCATAGAACTGGGACATGGGCGCCCCCCGGGGAAAATCGTCTTCATCAACCGTCGACACCACCCCCACCATAGTATCGACGGCAAAGAACTCATACAGCACCGGCGGCAGGCGCTCCCCACGATATTTGCTCACTTGATCCCTCCTAAATCTTGGCCAGCGATTTTTCCAGCTCCGCCAGGTTCGGACAGGCGAAAACCTGGTCACAATAGGGCATATAGTCGTAGATGATGCTGTCCCCGGTATTCCATGCGGACATGGGCTCCGGATTGAACCAATATACCTTTTTGGCCTGGCTTTTGATCTCCTGCAAGGCCC
>CAZOMS010000277.1:0-2751 GCA_964580805.1 uncultured Syntrophomonas sp.
TTAAGAGCATTTTCTTGAGATAGCCATCAAGCTATGTTAGAATAGGTTTGTTCTGTATCAAAGGTGGCATATGGCTGGGCCAGACCACCTGCAGAAAGGAGGTAAGATATTTTGCAAGACATAATCCGTTCTATTGAAGAGGAACACTATAGAAAAGACCTGCCCGCATTCGGCCCGGGTGATACGGTGAAAGTGCACACCAAAGTCGTCGAAGGTACCAGAGAGAGAATCCAGATGTACGAGGGTGTGGTTATAAAAATCAGGGGTACCGGACTATCCAAGAATTTCACGGTCAGAAGGGTAACCTACGGGGTAGCGGTGGAAAGGACCTTCCTGCTGCATTCGCCCAAGATCGCCAAGATTGAAGTGACCAGGCGAGGAAAGGTGCGCAGGGCAAGACTCTTCTATCTGCGGGGCCTGACCGGTAAGAAAGCCCGGGTCAAGGAAAAGGGCCGTTTTTCCAGATAAAACAACTAAGAGGAGAATACTTGCGGGTATTCTCTTTTTTTATTCCCAGGGCCATTGCCGGAGCGTAAAGAAAGAGGGATCGTAATTGGCTATCAACTGGTATCCAGGACATATGGTTAAAGCCAGACGGGAGATACAGCAAAACATCAAATTGGTGGACATCGTCGCCATGTTGTTAGACGCCCGGGCTCCATTTTCCTGTCGCAATCAGGATTTGGAAAACATGAGCAGCCGGAGAAGGATGCTGTTCGTGCTCAACAAAATGGACCTGGCGGATCCGGAGGCTACCGGTCAATACCTGACCCGTTTGCGCCAGAGCGGAATAACGGCTGCCGCAATGGATTCGACCAGCGGCAAGGGCCTTAATGAAGTGCTCCAAGCCCTGAAAGCTCTTTATGAGCCGCAAGCCCAGGCGTTGCAGGACAAAGGCCGGCGGGTGAGACCGATGCGAGTTATGGTAGTGGGGGTGCCCAACATTGGCAAATCCACCTTTCTGAATTGCCTGGTGGGCAAAAAAATGGCCATTACCGGCGCCAAACCGGGGATAACCAGAGGCAAGCAATGGGTAAGAGTGCGAGATGATATAGAACTGATGGATACACCTGGGCTTATGTGGCCCAAGGTCGAAAATGATGAACAAGGTTTGAAGTTGGCCCTGCTGAGCATCGTCGGTGAAAACGCCTATCAGGAAGAAGAGGTGGCCTTGTACCTGCTGGACGTTCTGAAGTCGAGGTCTCCGGAGACCCTCAGGGATAGACTGAAAATCGAGGACGGCGACCGCCCGGCAGCCGAATTGCTGGAACAGGTAGCCCGCCAGCGTGGTCACCTGCTCAAAGGCGGGCAGCTAGATCTGGGGAAAACCTGTACCGCCCTGCTGCAAGATTTCCGCAAAGGCAGGCTGGGCCGCTTGAGCCTGGATTAGGCAACCGCTGTTTATTATTGGTAGCAAAGACTAAGGTGGTCAGATATAATACAAAATGTGCGGAAAACGGCCGGGGAGGATGAGAATGGACCTCAGGGAAATGTATCAGGGCAAATTGATATCAGCATCTGCTGCTGGTTTAGTAAAGTCGGGGGATTGGATCGAAGGCATGAGCGCCTGGCAGCGAGCGGAAGCGCTGATCGCCATGGCCCACCCTGATTACCAGGATGATTTGATTAAAGACGCCCCCCGGATGGGGATCTGGCGTCGGAGCAACAAATAGATGAGCAACAGCCAGGATGACTTGAGCCAGGAAAAGGAGCGGCACCGGACGCTGAAAAAATACGAGAACCGCGCTTACCGGGAAGGATTTCGCCGCATAGCCGGGCTCGATGAAGTTGGCCGCGGCCCCATTGCCGGGCCGGTAGTGGCAGCCGCAGTAATATTGCCCCGGAATTTCTTTCTGCCGGGAGTAAATGACTCCAAACTGGTTAGTCCCGGCCGGCGGCTGGAGATGGCCGCGGAAATCAAACAAAAGGCAATGGCATGGGCAGTGGCGGCGGTATCTTCACGGCAGATAGACCGGAAAAATATACTGCAATGCACCCGCGAAGCCATGCGTATGTGTGTTGAAGAGCTGACCCCCCGACCAGATTTTCTTCTTATCGATGCCGTTAGTTTGCCAAATTTGGAGATAGAGCAACATCCGATCATCAAAGGCGACAGCTTGAGTATTTCCATAGCCTGCGCATCCATATTGGCCAAGGTGGAGCGGGATGCGGTGATGGCATCATATGATCAACTATTCCCGGGATATGGATTTAAGCAGCATAAAGGATACGCAACCCGCGAACATTGTATGGCCTTGGAGAGCTTGGGGCCCTGTGCCATACACCGCAGCAGTTTCGAACCGGTAAAAAGTCTGCTTGGGGTTTACGACTGGATTCAACCCGGTCTTTTCGATACATAAATGCATCTTTCGCCGCCCGGCACAATGGCCCGGATGGACGGATGGATTGGAGCAGGGGCATGAAAAAGGAGCTCGGCACTAAGGGAGAGGACTTGGCGGCCTCCTATCTGGAGAAACAAGGCTACCGCATCCTGCAAAGAAATTATCGCAGCAAGAGCGGGGAGATCGACATAATATGCTGCAAGGCTGAAATAATAGTATTTGTAGAGGTAAAAACCCGCACCAGCAAGCTTTATGGTTCTCCGGAAGAATCGATCACCTGGCGAAAACGGGACCACATCAGAAAAACGGCCCTCGATTATCTGGCCGCTGGGCGACGGCCTTTCAAGGAATTAAGATTTGATGTGATTGGTATCATGATAGAGCAAGGCGCACCTAGGGTGAATCATTT
>CAZOMS010000278.1:0-2719 GCA_964580805.1 uncultured Syntrophomonas sp.
CCGGGTGATGGCATCCAGGGTGGCGAAGGGCTCATCCAGCAGCATGATATCGCTGGTAAACAGATAGGTCCGCAGCAGGGCCGCCCGCTGGCGCATACCGCCCGACAGCTGGCGGGGATAGTAGTCCTCAAAGCCATCCAGGCCAAAGTCCTGCAGATAGGTCCGGGCGGTGGCTTGGGCTTCTTTACGGCCCAACCCCCGGAGCAGCAAAGGGATGCAGACATTGTCGAGGATGTTCTTCCAGGGCAGGAGCAGGTCCTTTTGCTGCATGTAGCTGACCCGCCCGGTGCGGCCGGTCCAATCCAAACCGCCCAGTTCAATCCGGCCCTGGTCCGGCTTCTGCAATCCGGCGATGATATTAAGCAGGGTGCTCTTGCCGCAGCCGCTGGGACCCAGGATAGCCCCGAATTCCCGGCATTCGACCGCCAGGGATATATTGTCCAGGGTTTGCAGCCCCTCCAGGGTCTTACTGACCCCGGTGACCTTGATTGCCGACACCGCTGCTCCTCCTATTCCGGCAAGAACTGGTTGGTAAAGGCCTTCTGGGTATCGATGTTCTTATCGATCAATTGGTTGTTAAACATAAAATCCGCGTAGTCCTTCCAGACTTCGGTTTTCATCTCCCCCCAGCGCGGGGCATCAGCTTGATACTCAGCCGCCAGGTACTTCTGACTGGCCATCACCAGCTCCTGGTTCAGTTCCGGCACCGCTTTGATCAGGATGGCTGCCGCCTGGTCGGGATTATCGATGGAGTACTGGTAACCTTTGGCGGTAGCCCGCATAAACTTCTTGATCAGTTCGGGATTTTGGGCCACCTTGTTTTCACTGGTGATCAACACCGGGGTGTAATAATCGAACACCTTGTTCTCATCCCTGAGGCTGACGAAATTTAAGGGCATGTTTTTGAGCTGGGCTTCGATCCCGGTCCAGGACTGGTAGATCCAGGCGAAGTCGATGCCTCTCTCCATGCTGGCGAAGAAATCAGCATCCCCGATGTTGACCATTTGGATTCTATCGAAATCAGCATCATATTG
Organism: uncultured Syntrophomonas sp.; assembly: GCA_964580805.1. Lineage (GTDB taxonomy): Bacteria > Bacillota > Syntrophomonadia > Syntrophomonadales > Syntrophomonadaceae > PHAA01. Next base: position 1,035 of record CAZOMS010000278.1, read on the forward strand.
GGCCATCAAGGCTTTCAAAACCGCTGTTTCGGCGGGTGAACCCCAGCCCCCGTAGGATTTACCTTCAAAGTCTTTGGGGGTCTTGATGCTTTTGGCCGCCGGCGAAGCAAATCCCGAGGTATTGTGCTGGATCACTGCGGCCAGGGCTACTATTGGGATATCCTGGGACCGGGCGGTGGTTACTTCTTCCTGGTAACTGACCGCGAAATCGGCCTGGTCAGTGGCAACCAGCTGCGGATTGCTGCCCCCCGAGGGCTGCACGATGGTGACATCCAGTCCCTCCGCCGCATAATAACCTTGCTCCTGGGCGGCATATAACCCGGTGTGGTTGGTGTTGGGGAACCAGTCCAGCAGGACCGAGACCTTCTGGGGTTCGGTTTTGGGCGGTTCATTGGTATTTGGGGCACAACCGCTGACTACTGTAAACAGCAGGCAGATGGCCAGTGACCAGGCTAAGAATCTTCTCATTCAGATAAACATCCTTTCCATAATTTTCATAACTGATCCAGTTCCCATTTGCGCTCGTGAGCGGCCCAGGGCATGGCATGGGTCTCGAGCCATTCGATCAGTTTCACCCACAGCAGGCTGAGCGCCGTGATTATCATGACCGCGGCCAAAACCCGGTCCACCCGGAAGGACTTCTGGGCGATGGTCATGTAGTAACCCAGCCCCTCCTGAGCCCCCAGCCATTCGCCGATCACTGCGGACATAATGGCATAGGAGGCCGATATCTTCAAGCCGGCAAAAAATCCGGGCAGGGCCGAGGGCAGCTTGACCATGCGGAAGACGGCCAGACGCCCGGCTCCCATGGAGCGGAACAGGTTGATCAGATCGGCATCAACGGAGTTGAATCCGTTCAAGAGATTGATGACCACCGGGAAGAAACACACCAGGATCACCACCAAGACCTTGGGCAGCAGGCCCCAACCGAACCAGATCAGGAAAAGCGGGGCCAGGGTGATGATGGGGATGGTCTGGGACACCACCAGCAAGGGCATCAGGGCCTGATTGAGCCAGTAAACCTGGTTGAGGACGAAGGCGACGATGAAGGCTACCACTACCGCCAGGGCAAAACCGACCACCGCTTCCAGCAGGGTGTCCCCGGTATGACTCATGAGCAGGTCCCGGCTGGCCACCAGAGTGGTGAGGATCTGCACCGGCCCCGGCAGGATATATACCGGGACCTGGGTCAGCCGCACGGCCGCTTCCCAGATGACCAGCAAAGCCGCCAGGGCGGTCCACGGGATTATTCTAGAGGCGATACTTCCCGACCTTTTCATCCATCGTCACTCCAGTCGGCTTATAATCAATCTTGACCACCGCCACCGTCCGGGGTATCCCCGCTTCTTTGCATAATTCCAGCGATTGCTCCACCAGTCCCAGCAGGGTTTTCACATCCCCTTCAATGGTTGTCTCCATCGGACCCACTTCATATTTCAGACCCGACTGGGCAATCAACGCGATAACCTTATCCACCGCCGGGTAGATTTCCTCCTCACCTACCACCGGCAGTATCTGCAGACTTAAATTGGCCTCTGCCATCAGCTTCACCTCCCATCCGACATAAAAAAATCTTTTACCCAGCATGAGTAAAAGACCATAGCGTGCTTGACTATGAAGCAATTCCTACGCTGGCATTACCCAGATCAGGTCAACGGGTCAGATCTGACATCTTTCTCAGCCGA
>CAZOMS010000279.1:0-2711 GCA_964580805.1 uncultured Syntrophomonas sp.
TTTTTGATGCGCTACGCTCGCTTGACTGACTGGGAAAAAGACATAATCGGCATCGTGCGCGAAGAAACCATGTATTTTATCCCCCAGATCGAAACTAAGATAATGAACGAGGGCTGGGCCAGCTTTTGGCACTACCGGATCCTTAACCACCTGCAACTCCCCCAGGAGATGCATTTGGAATTCATGAAACGCCACAATCAGGTGGTTTGCGCCCACGAGGGAGGGCTCAACCCCTATCACTTGGGCTTTGCCATGTGGAACAAACTCGACCGGGAATCGGATGACCAGCATCGCATCTTTAACATCCGAGAGCAGGAAAGGGATGTGTCGTTTATCCGCCGCTACCTGGATGAGGAACTGTGCCGGGACCTTAATCTGTTCCAGTACCGCAAGGCAGGTAGTAACTATGTGGTAACCGAGGTATCCGACCAACCGGGCTGGGAAAAGATCCGTGACACGCTGCTGACCAATGTGGGCATGAACGGGGTGCCAGTGATAAAGGTAATCGACATCGGCGCCGGCAATGTCCTGGACCTGGCCCAGGAACAGGATGGCCGGGAACTACTGCTGAAATATGCTCATGAGACCTTGAAATATTTAGCCCGCCTCTGGGGGCACAAAGTCAGGCTCCACCTCAGAGTAAACGGCAGCTACCAAAACATAGTCTGCGACCATCAGGACATCTATGTTACCAACAGTCCATCATAGCGGCTATTGCCCCACGTTTGTTTTGTTTTATTTAACCACTACAAATCTTTATGACTTGCCAGGAAAAGACCCCGGCTGGTATCGGGGCATAGTGGATTTAACTCCATAGTTATTGTCCCTTGTTCAATAAGATTAGTCCTTAATATCCAGCGGCAAGCTAATCACTGTAGATGAATTTGGGCGGCAGGGCTTTATATCCCATGGACGCCGCCGCCTGGCTGATGGTCTGCATACCGCCGGTGGTGACCAGCTGCTTGGAGGTCCCGTGGGCCACAATCCTGCCGTTGGTATCTTTTATCACCGCTTCCGACTTGCAGACGCTGCGTCCCACTTTGATACGGCGGCCCTCCACCACCAGGTGTCCGTTTTGGGAAACCCCCAGCATATCCACCTGAACGTCCAGAGATGTGTAACCGGCGTCCTCTTCAATCTCGCAATAGGATGCCCAGTAGGCAGCGGTGTCGATCAGAGAAGTATAAACCCCGCCATGGACCGTGCCGAAAGGATTCCAGTGCTTACTCTCCAGTTCGCATTCTACCCGGCTGTAACCAATGCCCAAATCTTTGACCACCATGTTCAAAAGCACAAAATAGGGCCCCTGGTTAATCATCTCGATTATCCCTTTGATGTGTTCCGGATTGATCCGCCTCATTATCATCATCCTCCCCCCAAAAATTAGGCTGCTGCTGCTTCCATGCCTACCAGTAAACCTTTCCCTTACTATGCACATTGGTGACTACCCCTCTCCACTGGCATCCTGGTGAGCATCCCTGGCTCTCAATTCGAGTTTTCCGCAAAACCTCATTTGTTGCCGCCCTTCTCTGCTAGTCGGCCAGTAACCCCCGGGCCAGGGTTTCATGGAACGACACCACCATCTCGACCATCTCTTCCTTACTGATGTCCTTAAGCACGACCCATTTGTAGAGGAGGAACTTCTCCGCAGCCAGAATGGAGTGAGCCACCGGAATCACTGGTACATTTCTGAACCGGCCTTTCTTAATCCCATATTCAATGTTTCTTGAATAGAACCCGATCAATTTGTCTTCGAAAGCCTTCAGACATTGGTCGATGGGTTCACTGGCGCCTGCCACCCGGCTGTACAATTCAGACAATTCCTGGTTCCGGGCAAATATCTCCATGGTAATCCGCTTGGTCTCTACGAATCGCTCGTATAAATCTTCTTCCTCCATATAATATTGGCTGATTCCAGTGATGATCTGTTCGGCGAATTCCTCCAGAAGGGCTTTGAGGACACCCTCTTTATCGACGAAATAATTGTAGAAGGTCCCGGTGCCGACCCCCGAGGCGGCGATAATATCCCTTATAGCGGTATTGAAATAACCCTTATCGATGAAAAGCTGCAGCGAACTGCGAAGAAGATGCTGCCGTCGTTCTTTGCTTTGCTTCGGTTCAGGAATAGGCATTATATATCCCTCCGAGTGTACGTTCGTTCACTTACAGTATATTCGGAGTTACTCTTATATGACAATGGATAGTGAAAATCATATCGAGGCCAATTCAAACCAGACGAAGCACGCGTCTGAGCCTAAAACAAAACCTGCCTATTCGGCAGGCTCCATATTTTTTAAAACTATTCTTGAGGCAATTAACTTCGGTGAGGCTACAATTCTGCTTCCCATTTATGAATCATGGCGTGCAGCTGCTCATGGACCCCGTGCCCGATCACGCTCTCCTCATGCTGTTCAAATCTCTCGAACATCTCTTCCTGTTCCTGCGCATCTATCACCTTATCCGCCATGACAAACAACACGTTGTTTTCCTTCTGAATATGTTTCCTGAGTAGGTCGGCATACCCCGCCGCCGCAGTTTCGAATGATACCCGGTCCATGGGTTCCACAGCCCCGCTCATGGCAGAGATATAATCCCGGCCCAGCTTGTGTTCCTGCAGCATTACCCCCACTGGTCCATTTTCATTTGGTATCCCTTTGCTAACCAATTCCGGAAACAGGTGATCCTCTTCTTTGCCGTGGTGACATCTATCC
>CAZOMS010000280.1:0-2707 GCA_964580805.1 uncultured Syntrophomonas sp.
GTTTGGCTATCTGCACGATCTGGTCGTTGCGCAGGACCCTGTTTTGTTCCAGGAAGCCCAAGCGATCGTTAAAAATATAGGAGAGTTCAGGAGCGCTGGCGACTATAAAAGCCAACAAGACCAGAACCGCTGATATCCTAACAAAGAAACCTCGCCGCCGCGGTCTGGTTATTTCGTCCTCCTGAAATTCATTTTCATCATCAGGGTCAAAGCCGATCCTGTCAGGTTGGTTGTTCTCATCCATAAAGCATCTCAACACCTAATATTTGTTCTCATCTTATATTAGCATAATCCGGTACCAGCGACGGTGCGGGGCGGATGGTTTTAGGATCGGATTCATTATTTCCGGTTATGGGCGACGAGCACTGCGAAAAGATCAGACATAGGCCGATTGGGTACTACGGTTTTAAAGTACATGTCATAAAGGCGCTGGGGTGTGAATTCCTCTGCCTGCTCGAAACCACAGCTGTGGGCAAAGTTCTCCGCTTCCCCAGCCTCGATGCCTGACAGCACTGGTTCATCGAACCAGTACTGCAGATAGTTCATATGTTGTATGGCCCGTCCCAAAATGCGTCCATCGATAGCGGCCAGGTAGACATAATCAAAGATGAGGCTGGAACCGGGGCCGGAGTTGGCGGCCACGCAGGACAAGGTCTTACGCACGGTGGCTTCATCCAGATACATGGCTACTCCTTCTAATGTAAACAGGGTGCGCAGAGTGGGATCATAACCGGCCTGGAGCAAGCCCTTTATGAGGTCGTCCCGCATCAGGTCGACCGGGACGTAGCGAATATTATAGGGAAGACCTTGAAAGATCGCCGTTACCCGTGATTTTTTTTCGATCTGGGTAATGGGGTGGTCGACCTCGAAGGTTTTTTTACCCCGCAATTGTTTGGCAAACCGGTAAGCGCGAGAATCCAGGCCGGCGCCCAGGATCACGAATTGCTGGATACCGTCGGCAATCTGCTGCTCTACATAGTCATCGAACATCCGGGTGCGGGCGGCGATAAAACCTACTACCCCCCGCCCCTGCAACTCCAGGGACCATTCTACCAGATTATTGGGCAGGGGCTGGGTCATGACCGCTGCCATGCGGGTCCACCAGGAAGCGAAATGATAGGCCAGGTAATCATTGCATATCATTTCCTCCGGCGGGCGGAGCGTTTCCCGGTAACGCAGGTAAGCCAAGCCCTCAGCCGTCCCGCTGGGCAGATACCTCATTTTTGTTCCCCCATTCTGAGTCGATGCTAACATATATGCCCGGTCCAGCCAATTATTCTAGATAAAGTTCTGGATGTACTGGCGCAGTTCGGCCAGCATCCCGACTCGCTGCTCCTGCGTGGATCGGGGCACTCCGAAGTAATTCTTGTATTGATAACGATCAAATCCGCAGAAGCCGAAAACCGAATTGACAGCCGATCTTCTGATGGTCTCGACCATGGTTCCTTTCCTGGCCGTTTCTTCATCGATGCCGGAAGTAGTGATCAATAGACCGGTTTTGCCGGTCAACAAGCCCCTGGGTCCAGCTGCTGTGTACTCAAAGGCGAAACCGTTGCTGAAGACCCGGTCAATATATCCTTTAAGTATGGCCGGTACCCCGGTCCACCAAACCGGGGCGATCATTATTACCGCATCAGCCCAGCGCAGATCATCCTGTTCGGTTTTGATATCAGCGGGCAGATTTCCGGATTTGTAACCTTCGAAGTCCTGCCCCTTCAATAGCGGGTCCCAATTCATGGCATACAGATCTTTAAATTTGACCAGAGCTCCTTTTTTCTCGGCTTCTTCCCGCACCACCGCGGCGATAGCGGCATTGAAACTGCGTGGATTGGGATGAGCATATATGATCATTAAATTCACAACACATCACCTTTTCATTAATATTTTTGCCACTCAGGCACCACTAGGATGCCCAGCCTATGGCAACTTATCCAGGCCCAGTTCTTCCAACTGGTCAGATCGGCGGCGCTGGCCTTGGTTTTGATTATCAGCGCTTGATCTCGATTCCGCCCATGATGCAATTGCATCTCAGGTGCAGCACCCGGGCGGCATTCTGCAGATCACCAGTCTGCAGGGACGCGTTGCCTACAATGCCGCCTGATCCCTTGCCCAGCAGGTCGACCCCACCTAGTATGGCGGTCCCCTGGCAGGTGATGGCCACATCCTCGGGGACGATTACGGTGATGCCGCCCATTATGGCGGTTAGGTTAAGAGTCACTTCCCTTGCAGCGAAATTGGCCTTGCGGATATCCAGGTCGATACCGCCCATCACCGCGGTATAATCGCCGCTGCTCAATTCCCAGGAGTCCTTGGTCTTGTCCACCGCGCCCATGATGGCGGTGTTGCCGCCTATATTGTGTTCATTCTTGAACATGACGTTGATTCCGATCAGGATGATGATCACCGGCCAGAAGCCTTTCCAGAAGCTGGTCTTGTCCAAATCAAACAGGCCGGCGTTGGCGCCGAAGAACAGGACCCCCACCGCCACCAGGACAGCTCCGGTCACCAGTTGGGCCACTTGGACCCCATCCCTGTCCGTGGACCGCGATATCCAATTAACCCCGGCTGCTACAAAAAGCAAGGGCCACACCAGATTGAGAAACCAACCCAGGCTGACCGCAGTGATACCGAAATTGTTGAGCAGGGCGATGCCCCCGATCAAAATGATCAGCAAACCTACCCCATAGCGTCCATAGGATTTTTCCAA
>CAZOMS010000281.1:0-2689 GCA_964580805.1 uncultured Syntrophomonas sp.
CCCGGCCGTCATTGCCGAAGAAGTCACGGAAAAATTCGTTATTGAAAAAGACATCATTGCTGTTGACGGTAGTAGTAGTCTCGATGTTGACCACCGCCGGACTCACCTTTTCCACGATGTCAGCTATGTTGGAGGCGCCTATAATGGCTGGACTATTTAGCAAGAGACTGCTGGGCGCCGGTGTAGCGCTCGGCTTGTTTTCGGTTGGATTGGTATTAGGAGATGGCTGGTTAGGGCCAAGCAAGCCACACCCGCCAGCTGACCAAAGAAGCACAAATATGAGCAATGTGTTAACGATGTACCTTGTCCTTATACTTTCCATAGTGATTCTCCTTTTGCAACTCCTATAGTTGATACCTGCTATCATAAATATTACCACTCCGGGAATAGGTAATAAACCAAATGTTTGTGCGGGCCGGTATTATCTGGGCGAGCGAAAGCCGGCCAGGTAGATGGCATACTGCAACGGTCGCTGGAAAGTGTTGCGCACTATCGCCTGTGACATACTGGTGACCGTGGTCTTGCGGGGCTTGGAATTCACTTCGATAATCCAGAGATTGCCCTTCTTATCAATGCCGATGTCCAGACCCAATTCACCATAACTCTGTTGGCTGCAGGTTTCCATGGTCTCGGCCACGGTCAGGCAGAGACGTCTTATTTCTTCCTTTTTTGCTTTGATCAATGTGCGGCTGCCATGGAAGGTCCTGGTCATTACTCTAAGGCTGGGCTCGGCCGTGCCTCCCCGGCTGAGGTTGGCTATGCTGCTGCCGCGGGGGGCCACCCGGGCGAACCATTTGCTTATCAGCCATTTCCCCTCGCGGTTTTTCTGGGTGATGATACGCAGATCGAAGGGGGAACCATTGTAGGTATCCAGGTCAATTCCCTGCTGGACTATATAGCTTCGCCTTCCCCGGGTACCCCTAGTTTTCCGCATAAGTTCAGCCGGATCCGCGGCCTGGCCGGAGCGGCGGCCATGATTATAAATCGTATAATTCAGCTTATTATCGCCCACATTGGTTTTGATGATGCGGGCGCCCAGGCTGCCGTTGCTGGGTTTGAGATAGAGGACTTTATACATGTTGGCCATGAGCTCCAGGTTGTTTTGGTTCAACAGGTGGGTTTCGGGCAGATACTGATGCAAATCGGGATTCTGGGCCAGCAGCTGGTGTACCCGCCACTTATTCAAAAAAGAGGGATTGAAGTATTGAAGATCGGGCAGGCTAATAAGCCGTTGGCAGGTATTTTTATTGCGGGTCTGGGCCAACCGGGTGGAAATGCGGTCATAAACCACATCAGGAAGCGGATATATGGAACTTGACCACCTGCCTCGTTCCAGGCCTCCGTTGCGCCAGACATAACCTTTGACGGTCTGATTGCTCCATTTGATACAACTGGGTGTGAAAACAAAAAACTGGGCTGGCAGCCGCCTGCCAATGGTACTGAGATAAACCAGCTCGGCCTGTACACTTTTAGGATCGTATTCTTCCCGGTTGGGCAGAAAATCGATAAGAATCCCTATCAAGGGCCCAATATGGATAGTATAGCTTTCCCGATCGTAGCGAATGCGCAGACCAGCCTGATTGTAAAGGTGCAGAGACTGGGCCAAAGCATCTGACAACCGGTAGGCGGCGGGCAAATTTTCCCGGACAACCAAATCGGCACACACCGTTTTTACGCCCACTCTCACCTTTATCTGTTCGGCGACTGGTATACCCAGCTTTTTAATCGTCTTTGACGCTACATAGATCTCTCCGCTGGTCTGCATCAAACATCCACCTTTCCCAAATTGAAACCGGCCAAATGACGGGCATACAGCATCGGTTGGCGTACGGTCATGCGACGGGTGGACGGTTCCCCGATCAATAGGAATACCTTGCGGGCAGGCTTCAGGTTGGCTTCGATAAACCATACCTTTCCATGTACGTCGATGCCGATATCGATTCCCAATTCGCCGATGGCGCCAGTCTCCTTTTCCAGTGCCCGGGCAGCCTCTACCGCCAGCTCATCAATTTCCTTTGTGATGCGCTCCCTTACTTGAGCATCGGGGAAACGGCGCTTCAGAACGAATTCTACCTTACCCCCGCTGCCACCCCCGGAAATATTGCTGGTAATAGATCCCCTTGGACCAATCCGGAAGGCTTTTCCGGTCACTGACCAATCACCGCTGCCATCCTTCTGCACCATCACCCGGACATCGCAGATGCTGCCGTTTATTCGCAGCAGGTTGATCTGCTGCTGGACAATGTAGGTATGACCGGCCATGATCCTCCGCAGTTTTTGGCGCAGGGCGTTGCGGTTGGATGCATACCCGGTGCGAGGCTGACGGTTGACCTTGTATTGATATTGGTAAGAGCCCGAATTTGTGCCCCGGCTCACTTTGATTATATTACGGCCCATTGAGCCGTTTATTGGCTTGATATAGACGGAGCCATATTTGCGCAGCATGCGGTCGATCTGCTCATAACTGTTGGCACGTTTGGTATCGGGCACGAATTCTTTAAGCTCTTCCGATTCGGCTAGGATACGATAGGTCTGCCATTTGCCTATCAGCGGCGGGTTGATGAACTTGCAGCCCAGGTTGGCCAACCGGCGGCGCACGTTTTGGGTAGCGGCCGAGTAGGAAACGTCACGCGCATACACCACATCGGGGATGGGAAAAATACCACGCTGCCAACGGCCCCGGAACCAG
>CAZOMS010000282.1:0-2669 GCA_964580805.1 uncultured Syntrophomonas sp.
AGGTCATATGCCAATTGCTCAACTACCGGGACTACGCCAGTCTTTATCGATATCTTATTGGAGATCAGCGCCGACCCAAGGTGATCAATGATTTCCGACCCGCGTCGCGGAGGATCAAGGCTTCTCAATTGAAACCGGGAGAAAAACCCATCCGCCGATTCGCATTTATTATCCATTATCCGGCTCCGGAGGACGTTGTGATCAACAACCCATCATTTGCGGCTTATAGTCGCGATGAACTGTGCCAATTGATGGAGTGGGAGAGTACTATCAACGAACCCGGTCTGACCTGTACCATGCCCGCCATCAAGTCTTTGGACGGAACGGTGGTCGAGGGATGGCTGATTGGCGTTCCCATGGGCGCCCGGGAATTAATGAGCAGGCCCAACCAGGAGGTAGTGGATGTAATTGCCCGGGCAGTGGACCTGGGGCGGGATCTGGGGGCGGAGATCGTTGGTCTGGGCGCTCTGACTTCAGTAGTTACCAAGGGCGGTCGGGCTGTTACGGGAAGGAACGTAGCGGTTACCAGTGGCAACAGTTTTACCACCTTGATGGCCATCGAAGCCGTGTTTCTGGGCGCCGAAAAGATGAACGTCGAGCCCATTGCGGCGAGGGCGGGAATAGTAGGGGCCAACGGTTCCATAGGGCGGGCCTGTGCCATGATGGTATCGGAAAGGGTGTGCCAGATGACCCTGTTTGGTAGTCCCCGGCATCCCACCAGCAGCCGTTTGCGTTTAGACTCCCTGGCCCGTGATATTCTGGTTTATGCCCGAACCCGGATGAGGGAAGGAGTCTTGGATGGGATGAGTCTCTGGCTCTGCCGCGTGTTGAAGGCTTTGGAAAGGATGCCGGGAGCAGCGGCCGGGCGGTTCGCCGAACTGATCGCCGGAGAAGAGGAGCTCAGCTTGGTAGTTATGGGGCAAATCTGTGAGTTCCTGGGGATCAGTGTTCCCCTGACCACCAGCACCGATATCGCTGCTGACCTGCTCGATTGCGAACTGGTAGTAGCAGCCAGCAACAGCCACGAATACCTTATATACCCGGATAATTTGCGCTGCGGCGCAGTAGTCTGCGATGTGGCCCGTCCGGCTGATGTGGCTCCTGAGGTTTATGAAAAAAGAGATGACGTGCTGATTCTGGAAGGCGGTTTGGTACAATATCCGGATGATATCTGTTTCGGCCCCAACCTGGGATATCGTGACGGGGTAAACCTGGCCTGTTTGTCGGAGACAGTCCTTCTGGCCATGGCAGGAGATTGCCGCGACTACAGTATCGGCAGCATCCTCTCTCTGGATACCATCCAATACTTAAGAGAATTGGCCCGCCAGCATGGGTTTTCCCTGGCTGGCCTGCGGATGGGGAACCACGAGATCGATGACCATGATATAGAGAGAATTTATCGCAATTCACTGCAATTCAAACGAGCTGGAAATCTGTAGCCTCGATAGTGGCAGGAATCAGAGACCCGGAATCGAATATGTATAAATGATATAATTGCGTAGGCTTCTCAGAGGAGGGACTTGGGATGAATGAATGGGTACAGGACATAACTATTAAGGCGGACGGCAAGTGGTATTTCGGACAGGCAGAAATGTTTCGGCGTCAGATACTTAACATTCTGGCCAAAAATATGCATCGCCGTGATGACGGGAGCTATTATATAAAAATGGGTGATGAAGAAAACCCGGTGATAGTCGAGGATGTGCCTTACCTGGCCAGCGGCATCAAGGAAGACCAGGTTCCGCTAATTTTGGTCTTCCATGATCTGCAGGAGCTGGTTCTGGAGCAGGAACTGAAACTTACCTTTAAAGGCGACGTTCCCTATATATCTTATCACCATGAAGGGGATACCCGTTTGAGCCGGGGCGTTTACTGGAAAATGAGTGAGAATTTCGACTTCAGGGGCGATGAGGTCTATTTCGTGCCCCCCCAGCTGTAAAAAGCGCGGAGGCCGTTCCGGTGAAGGAAGCGGCCTTGGCACGTCTAATCGAGCTTTGGATGGTGCATGTTGGGAGTACGGAAGCGGGCCTCACTGATCTGCAGGGCTCGATCGATTTCGGCCAACATCTTATCCCGGTCACGGGGCAAGGGGCCGTTGATGTTCCAGTAGTTGGAAATGTGATCGCTGACCACCATGCTGCCATCGCAGTGCAGGTTTTCGATTAGGACCCGTATCTCCCGCAAGGCCTCGTGAGGGCTCAATAACTGCATGGTTCCAGCTTCGATCTCCTCCATGATGGGAGTCTTGTACTCCGGGGCGAAGGTACGTAATCGAATATAGTCGGGATTGATGGCACTCAAAACCCGGGCGCTGGCCTCAGCATGCTCACTCCAACGGGCCCTGCCGGCAATACCGACGATGTAATACTCGCTGACCTCTATGCCGGCCTCTTTCAGTTTCTGCCCGGCCTTTATGATCTCCGCAGCAGTTACCCCCTTGCAGACCCTTTGCAGGGTTATGTCATCACCGCTTTCCATGCCCATATGAATACGGGTTAGACCTGCATCTTTCAGTCGCTTCAAGTCTACCAGGCTTTTATTGTTCACATAACGGGCGGAACCATAGATGGTGATCCGCTGTAGTTCAGGGAACAACTCCCGGGTGAAGCGGAAAATCTCCTCCAGCTGCTCGGTTTTCATTATAACGGTGTTGCCATCGGGAAAAAATA
>CAZOMS010000283.1:0-2665 GCA_964580805.1 uncultured Syntrophomonas sp.
CGCACCATTCTCTCCGTTTGGTCCACGTTAAGTGCCAACTGGCGGCGCCCGATGGGCTGGTTATACAAAACCTGCCTCAGGATCTGATAGCGGCCAGTCAACAATTCCATCACTTCCGGAGCAAAACGCTCGATTAACGAAAAAAGCCTATCCATGCAAAACCTCAGGACCGAAATATAATAAAGGGACATTTTTGTCCCAGCCAGATTATTCTTTTACCAAAACCATATTCGCTATAAATTATTATAGCACATTTGCCAAAATGTGCTTCTAATATCTCTTGCGGGCCGAGGTTGACTGTATCCCCATTTCCTGCCGGTATTTGGCTACTGTCCGCCGCGAAATGTCTATTCCCTTATCCTTCAATTGATCTACAATAGCCTGGTCGCTTATGGGGTGAGCGGGGTCCTCCCCGGTTATTATCTCCTCCATCATCCTCTTAATACTCTTGGCTGATATCTTATCGCTCCCCACGCTGGAACTTATCCCGCTGCCAAAAAAGAATTTGAGTTCAAAAAGTCCCTGCGGGGTTTGAATATATTTCTTGGAAGTAGCCCGGCTGACCGTCGATTCATGTACTTCTACCAGGTCTGCGACCTGTTTCAGGGTTAACGGTTTAAGGTATTTGATGCCCCGATCCAGGAAATCCGTTTGTATATCCACAATACAGCGGATAACCTTGTCCAGAGTCCGGCGGCGCTGCTCAATGCTGCGGATCAGCCAAATGGCCGAGTTCATTTTATCATCAAGATACTTACGAGCTTCGTCAGTAAATTGCCCTGGTTTGCGCATCATGCTTTCATACAGTCGGTTTACTACCAAACGGGGGGAAGCGCTGTCGTTGAGAACTACCACATATTCGCCTTCTATTTTTTCCACGATAGCGTCCGGGATAATGTATTTAATCTCATCATCGGAACTGTATTGCAGCCCCGGCTTGGGGTCGAGGGTGCGAATGATGTCACAGGCACGCTGCACTTGCTGGATCGAGGCGCCCAATGATTGGGCGATTTTGGCCAGCCTCCCCTGGGCCAGGTCGTCAAGGTGTTGATCGATTATTTCTTCCGCCCAGAGATCTTCTTTGCCAAAGTAGCGCAGTTGAATCTTCAGGCATTCGTTGAGGGTGGACGCACCGACTCCATGGGGGTGGAAGGATTGAACCATATTCAGGATCCGTTCGACTCTTTCCGTAGTAGCCCCGGTTTGGCCCGCTATTTCCTCCCTGCTGACGCAAAGATAGCCATGGCTGTCAATGTTGCCGATTATATAAAGACCGACTTCCCAATCCAGGGTTTCGGTGCACACCAGACGGAGCTGAAACTGAAGATGTTCATACAAGGTTGGCCGTTTGGTGAGGAAATTGTCATAGGACTTGGCTTCACTTTCGCCAGCGCTATAGCCGATATCACGGTCATGGTAATAATCGGCCCATTCTTCCATGCTGGTGGCTGGCTCCGGTTCACTGCTTTTTTCACTTGCGGCAGCTTCGGCAGAAGCACTTTCCCCACTGGGTTCTTCTGGCTCCTGCACATCCAAAAGGGGATTCTCATTCAACTCTTGTTGGGCGTACTCTTCCAACTCCATGGTCGACATCTGCAGAATGGCTATAGCCAGTCGCAATTCGGGGGTCATAACCAGTTTTTGCTGTTGCTCCAGAAAGATGTCATTGCTAAGACGCATACTCTACCTCATTCTATGGATTGATCGATTGTATCGGCAATCCTCTCTAGCTTGGCCATACGGTAGGCTACCCCCGATTTGGTAAGAGGGGGATCAAGCAATAAACCCAGTTCTCTAAGGGTACTGTCGGGGTGGTCCATTCTCAGCATAGCCAGCTCCCGCAGATTGGGGGGGATGCCTTTGATCCCTATCCGGGCCAGGATCTGCTTGATCATCTCGACCTGCCGTACCGAGGCATCAACTGTCTTGGCCAGGTTGGCCGTCTCGCAGTTTACTTGGCGGTTGACCTGATTGCGCATGGATTTGATTATCCGTACATTCTCAAAATCAAGCAGAGCATTGCTGGCTTCAACCAAACGGAGAAAATCAACAATTCTTTCGCTTTCTTTAATATATATCAGAAGGTTGTTCTTACGCTCCGTCAAACGCGCATCCAAACCCAATTTACGCGATATCTTCAAAACATCGGCAGCCATCCGGGAATCGTTGAATACAATTTCCAGGTGGTAGTTACCTTCAGGGCGGTTGATAAAACCGCTGCTGACGAATACACCCCTCAGAAATGAGCGTTTGCAGCAATTTTTTCTAATAGCATTCCAGTTCACCTGCCGTTTGATTCCCTCTTCCGACAATCCCAGTTCGTTAAGCAGGGCCGAACCGTCCGGGTTATCCAGATGGGTCTCTACCTGGTAGATCCTGGACTTTTTGAACCGTTTCTTTTGCAGGATGTGGACCGTTGAAGCTAGTCCGAAGGTCTCTTTCAGCAGTGTGTATACCTTGCGTGCCTGGGCTGCATTCTCCATGGTGGTGTAAAGTGTCAATAAACCATCCCGGTTGGGCCTGATATCAGCTCGCATTGCCAACAGCGCGGCAAGCTCAGCCATCTGGCAGCATTTCTTCTCCGGTATGATCCGGGCCAGTTCATTCCTCACGTCATTGGAAAAACTCATCAGACATCCTTCTTGTAACGGGCCAAATCCCGGTG
>CAZOMS010000284.1:0-2665 GCA_964580805.1 uncultured Syntrophomonas sp.
CCCATGCCGCCGAGGACAAGAAGCGGCGCGAGAACGTAGATCTCAAGAACGAGGCGGATTCTCTGGCCCATGGATTGAATCGGACCCTGACTGAGCTCGGTGAGCGGGTACCGGTTAACGAGAAGGCCCGCATCGAACAATTGATTGCGGACACCAAGGCAGCGGTTGAGGCTGAGACCCCTACGGAAAAACTGCGCACCCTGATCAGCGACCTGCAGCAGGCCGTGCACAGTCTGTCCAGTATCGGCAGCCAGCCGGGCGGTTCTTCGGGGCCGGAACCAAGCGGCAGTGACGATACCATAGATGCCGATTTTGAGGAGAATTAAGCCACGGGCCGGAGTATCCGGCCCGGTTTAATTCCGTCTGCAGGTGGTGATGAGTGTTGGAATACAAGGATTATTACCAGGCCCTGGGTATAAAAAAGGACGCCACCCAGAAAGAGGTTCAGGCGGCCTATCGTAAACTGGCTCGCAAATGGCACCCGGATGTAAACAAAAAGCCGGATGCCGAGGAGAAGTTTAAGGAAATCAATGAGGCCTATGAAGTCCTTAAAGATCCGGAGAAACGCAAGCGATATGACACCTATGGAGCCAACTGGCGGGAGGGTCAACAGTATAGCCCGCCCCCGGGATGGGAAAACGTCCAGTATGATTATGGTGATGGCACGGGCGGTTTCGAATTCCAGGGCGGCAATGCCGGTCAATTCAGTGACTTCTTTGAAGGTCTGTTTGGCAGGGGCCGGGCCCGCAGCCGGGCGAGCCAGGATATGCAGGGCTGGGCCATGCGCGGTCAGGACCAGGAGTCGGATATCGAACTTACTCTTGAAGAGGCTTACCACGGCGCCAAGAAGGCCATCCGCCTGCAATCCCTGGAGCAGGAGGGTTCGCAATATGTTCCCAAAACCAGGGAAATAAACGTCAATATCCCGGCCGGGGTCACAGATGGCAAACGCATCCGCTTGAATGGTCAGGGAGGGCCGGGGGTCGGCGGAGGGCCCAACGGGGACCTTTACCTCAAGGTTCATATCCAGCCCCACCGGATATTTACCGTCAGCGGTTCCGACATGGAGGAGGAAGTGCCGGTAAGCCCATGGGAAGCTGCCCTGGGAACCAAGGTTGAACTGGCCACCATGACCGGCAAGGTTAACCTCACCATCCCGGCCGGAGTACAATCGGGGCAGAAACTGCGCTTGCGGGGCAAGGGCATGCCCATTCCCAAGGGAGGACATGGCGACCTGTATGCGGTGATAAAAGTCGCCGTGCCCAAAAAGCTCAGCGAGGAGGAGCGGGAGTTATTCGAACAGTTGTCCCGGGTGTCGGCTTTCGAACCCCGCTCGGCCGGGAAGGAGGCGTAGGCAGCATGCAATACCGTCATTATTATTTGGTTCTGCGGCGTCCTCCGGCCCAAAACGGCTGGCTGGATTTGATGGAGACCGCCCGGCAGGCTGGCGTGCATCCGGATTTGCTGCTCCGGATGGTGGATCTGGGATTGATTGAACCGGAACAGTCCAGACCCGAACTTCTATTTGCTCCGGAAGCGGTGGGCACCATTGGTAAAGCAGTGCGGTTGCGCTGCCAACTGGGGATTAACTGGGCGGGGGTTGGCCTGGTGTTGGATTTACTGGAACGTATTGGGCAATTGGAGAGCGAGATTGAAAGATTGAGCAGGAAATAGAAGATTCATTTCCTCGCGGGAGGTGTAAGTAAATGGACATGAACAAATTAACGGAAAAATCGAGGGAAGCATTGCAGAACGCGGAGAGCCTGGCAGCTGGTTTAGGGCATCAGGAAGTGGATGTCGAGCACCTGCTTATGGCTCTGATGCAGCAGGACGACGGCCTTATACCGCGCTTGCTGGAGCGGGCCAATGTCAACACCGGCACGGTAACCAGGGAACTGCAGGACAACTTGGGCAAACGCCCCCGGATAACAGGGGGCGCCACTGAAGCCGGCAAGGTTTATATAACCCAGCGCCTGAATCAGCTGCTGGCCAGAGCCGAGCAGGAAGCCAACCGGTTGAAGGATGATTACGTCAGTGTGGAACACATGGTCCTGGCCATGTTTGAAGAAGGGGCATCAGGGGCGTCGGCCCGGATCATGAAACAAGCCGGGCTGAGCCGGGATGCTTTCTTGGCCGCCCTGACCTCGGTGCGCGGTAACCAGCGGGTGACCAGTCCTACTCCGGAGACCACTTACGAGGCCCTGGAGAAGTACGGGCGTGACCTGGTAGCCCTGGTGCGGAGCGGCAAACTGGATCCGGTTATCGGCCGGGACACCGAGATACGGGACGTGATCCTGATCCTGTCCCGCAAACGCAAGAACAACCCGGTTTTGATCGGTGAGCCGGGGGTGGGCAAGACCGCCATAGTCGAGGGATTGGCCCATCGCATCGTACGCAACGATGTGCCCGAAAGCCTTAAGAACAAGACCATATTCGAACTGGACATGGGCGCCCTGGTGGCAGGGGCCAAATACCGGGGCGAATTCGAGGAAAGGCTCAAGGCGGTACTGGAGGAAGTCACCAAGAGTGAAGGCCGCATCATCCTCTTCATCGATGAATTGCACAATATTGTGGGGGCAGGTAAGGCCGAGGGCTCCATGGATGCCGGCAACATGCTCAAACCCATGCTGGCCCGGGGCGAACTGCATTGTATCGGGGCCACCAC
>CAZOMS010000285.1:0-2663 GCA_964580805.1 uncultured Syntrophomonas sp.
GTTTTCCGGCCAAGGTGATTAGATTGGAGGGTTAATTATGGGTGATAAAAACAGGATCTATCTATTTGATACCACCCTGCGCGATGGTGAGCAGTCACCGGGAGTCAGCCTCAATGTGGAAGAGAAACTGGAGATAGCTTACCAACTGGCCAGCCTGGGCGTCGATGTCATCGAGGCCGGTTTTCCGATCTCTTCCCCCGGGGACTTCCAGGCGGTCAAAACTATCGCCCAAAAGGTGAAAGGACCGATTATTGCCGGGTTATGCCGCGCCACCCGGATGGACATAGACCGTGGCTGGGATGCGGTCAAATACTCGGAATCACCCCGCATCCATACATTTCTGGCAACTTCCGATATCCACCTGCGCCATAAGCTGCAGATAAGCCGGGAGGCTGCCCTGGAACAGGCGGTGGAGGCGGTCAAATACGCCCGCCGGTTTTGCCCGGATGTGGAGTTTTCGGCTGAGGACGCCTACCGCAGCGATGTGGATTACCTGGCCCAGGTGATCGAAGCGGTAATCGACGCCGGTGCGGGGGTGGTCAATCTGCCGGATACGGTCGGGTATGCGGTGCCGGAGGATTTCGGCGCGTTTATCCGTACCTTCATGGAGCGGGTGCCCAATATCGACCGGGCTATAATCAGCGTCCATTGCCACAACGATCTGGGCCTGGCGGTGGCTAATTCCCTGGCCGGAGTAGTCAACGGCGCCCGCCAGATAGAATGCGCGGTGAATGGGATCGGGGAACGAGCCGGAAATGCCTCCCTGGAGGAGATAGTGATGGCCCTCTACACCCGCAAGGCGTTTTACCAGAAGGAGACCGGCATCAATTATCAGGAGATATTCCCTACCAGCCGGCTGGTGAGCAGCATGACCGGCATGCTGATTCAGCCCAACAAGGCTATCGTGGGCGACAATGCCTTTGCCCATGAGTCTGGCATCCATCAGGATGGGGTTATGAAGGAGCGATCCACCTACGAGATCATGAGCCCGGAGTTGGTAGGGGTATTCAAGAGCAATCTGGTGCTGGGCAAGCACTCCGGACGCCATGCCTTTAATGACCGGTTGCGGCAGCTGGGATACAACCTGGATGAAAATGAGCTGGACCGGGCTTTCGTGGGTTTCAAGGAAACAGCTGACAAGAAAAAGGAGATAAACGACGACGACCTGCATGCCTTGGTTAAGGATCGGGCCCGGGCGGTTCCGGAGCGTTTCCGTCTGGATTACCTGCAAATAATTGCCGGGACCAGGGTAATACCCACCGCCACCATTCGGCTGGCTATTGAAGATAAGGTTTTCGAGGCCACTGCCACCGGTGCGGGTCCGGTGGAGGCGGGCTGCCATGCGGTCGACAAGATTACTGATATCTATGGTAAGATGATCGACTATAAGCTGCAGGCCGTCACTTCCGGTAAGGATGCTCTGGGTGAAGTGACCTCCCGGATCAAGATCGGCGAGAATGTCTATAATGGCCGGGGCTTGAGCACCGACATCATCGAGGCCAGCATCAAGTCTTACGTCAATGCCATCAATAAATATTACTACGATTTGACCTTGAACTCCCAGGAGTAAAGGCATTTTTGGAGGGACATTTTATGGGAATGACAATCAGCCAGAAGATACTGGCCGCGCATGCGGGACGAAAGTATGTGGAAGCGGGCGAACTGCTCAACTGCCAGGTGGACGTTATCCTGGGCAATGACGTCACCGCCCCGGTGGCCATCGCCGAGTTCAATAGATTGGGGAGGGAGCACGTCTATGCCAGTGAAAGCATTGTGCTGGTGCCAGACCACTTTACTCCCAACAAGGATATCAAGTCGGCCGAGCAAGCCAAAATCCTCCGTGATTTCGCCCGCCAACAAGGTATCCGGAACTATTTTGAGATCGGGCAGATGGGCATTGAGCATTGTCTGCTGCCAGAGCAGGGACTAGTGGCTCCCGGCGACCTGATCATCGGAGCCGATTCCCATACCTGTACCTATGGCGCCTTAGGGGCATTCGCCACCGGGGTGGGCTCTACCGATATGGCTGCAGCCATGGCGACCGGGGAAGCCTGGTTCAAGGTACCGGAAAGCATCAAGTTCATTTATTATGGCCAGCCCCCCCGCTGGGTCGGAGGCAAGGACTTCATCCTCCATGCCATTGGGGATATAGGGGTGGATGGAGCACGCTACATGTCGATGGAGTTTACCGGTGAAGCCATCCGCGGTCTGTCCATGGACAACCGCTTCTCCATGGCCAACATGGCAATCGAGGCCGGGGGCAAAAATGGAATCATCGCCGCCGACGAGATAACCATGGCCTATATAAAGGACCGGCTGAAAAGATCCTACCATATTTATCAATCCGATGATGATGCGGTTTATGCCCGCATTATTGAATATGACGTATCCAAGCTGGAGCCGGTGGTGGCTTTCCCCCATCTGCCCGAGAACACCCGTCCGGTCAGCCAGGCAGGTGAAGTGTGGCTGGACCAGGTAGTGATTGGTTCCTGCACCAATGGCCGCATTGAGGACCTGCAGACGGCGGCCGAGATCCTGAAGGGACATAAGGTTTACTCCGGCCTGCGCCTGATCATCCTGCCCGGTACCCAGGCTATTTACCTGGAGGCCCTGCGGCGCGGGTACATGGAAACGTTTATCGAAGCCGGGGCTGCAGTCAGCAC
>CAZOMS010000286.1:0-2648 GCA_964580805.1 uncultured Syntrophomonas sp.
GCCAAATAATGGGACTGCCGTTCATGCCCCGCTGCAACAGCGGGATCGTGGATTACTTCCAAAAAAATGGCGGCTGCCTGCTGTGCGCCATCATGGCCGAGGAGCGACAAACGGGCCTCCGGGTGGTGCATGAGTCAGACCAATTCCTGCTGGTTTGTCCCTATGCATCCCGTTTTTCCTATGAGACCTGGATAATCCCCAAACGCCATACTGATCATTACGGTGACATTAACGAAGATGAGATCGCTGATTTGGCTGTAATTTGCCGATCCTATTTGGGCATGATGATGGATGTTCTGCAGGACCCGGCTTACAATCTGGTCATAAATACGGCCCCGGTCAACTCGGCTTACCAGCCGGGTTATCACTGGTTCCTGGAAATGATCCCGCGTCTGCTGGTCACTACCGGAGTGGATATCGCCACTGGCATATACACCAATCCGGTGGCTCCTGAATTGGCGGCGGAGCTCTTCCGCCAGCAGATCCCAAAATACTTATAGGGGTGCATCTAATGTTGGAGCTGCTTTATCCACGCTACTATGTGGATACTTTGCTGGACATACCGTTGGAAAAATTAAAGGCCCAAAATATTGAAGCCTTCATA
This sequence comes from uncultured Syntrophomonas sp., assembly GCA_964580805.1. Lineage (GTDB taxonomy): Bacteria > Bacillota > Syntrophomonadia > Syntrophomonadales > Syntrophomonadaceae > PHAA01. Next base: position 605 of record CAZOMS010000286.1, read on the forward strand.
CTGGATTTGGACAATACTATAACCGAATGGAACAGCAATGAATTGCGCGGCGAGGTGGAGGAGTGGTTCGGACGCATCAAAGCGGAGGGATTCAAGGCATGCATCCTGTCCAACAACGCCGAGCAAAGGATCAAGCTGGTAGCAGACCGATTAGACATTCCTTTTATACATCGGGCGGCCAAACCCCGCCGGGGGGCCTTTCGCCGGGCAGTGGAGGTAATGGGCGTGCGGGCCGACCAGACGGCGGTAGTGGGTGATCAGATATTTACCGATATTCTGGGAGGCAACCGAACCGGCTTGTTCACTATTCTGGTCAAACCATTAGCCCGACGGGAGTTTATCGGTACCAAAATAAATCGTACCCTGGAGATTTTCGTGCTGCGCCACCTTTTTAAACGAGTTCCCGGGCATGGGAGTGAGAAGTAGATGATGATTGACAACCATACTCTAAAGATGGGACTGATCGGCAATCCCCTGGGCCATAGCTTGTCCCCCCTGATGCACAACCGCACCCTGGCCCATATGGGATTGAATGGCATTTACCTGCCTATGGAAATAACACCGCCGCGTCTGAGGGAAGCGGTTCTGGGTCTGCGGGCTTTGAATTTTACCGGGGTCAACGTAACCATCCCATATAAGCAGGAGGTTATCCCTTATTTGGACGAGCTTTCACCGGGAGCCCGGGCTTGCCAGGCGGTCAATCTAATCAGGCATTCGGAGGGACGTTTGATTGGGTATAACGCTGATGGTCAGGGTTTTATGGCCAGCCTGCGGGAAGAGGGTGTGGACCGGCTCAACCGGGTCATTATCATCGGAGCCGGGGGAGCAGCACGCTCGGTGGTTTATGAACTGGCTCAGGCCGGGGCTGCCCGGGTGGATATTTTGGATCTGCTCCCGGAACGGGCGGCCGCACTGGCTGAGTTTGTAAATCAAGCAACCCCAGGCAGAGCAGTCGGCCATCTTATGAATCAAGCCGTGTTTGCGGAATTATGCCCGGCCGCCGACCTGGTGGTCAATTGTTCACCGGTGGGCATGCACCCTGGCATCGATAGGTCGCCGGTAGATTCCCTGGAAGCATTGAATCCTAAGGCGGTGGTTTACGATCTGGTTTACAATCCACCCGCCACAAAATTCCTGAACCTGGCCAGGGATCGAGACATACACTCCATCAATGGAGCAGCGATGCTGGTTCACCAGGGTGCTTTAACGCTGCAGATTCTGACCGGTGTGCAGCCTCCTGTGGCCTTCATGAAGGAAGTGATAAGTCATGCTATTTAACAAGCGCGCAGGTTTTACCTTGATTGAAGTAGTGGCAGTGATGGCGGTTATGCTGATAGCAGGGGCAATAGCGGTTCCAGCACTGGACAGACCGCTGGACGATGTCAGGTTATACACCGATGCCCGGCAGATGGCCAATGTGCTCAGATCAGCCCGTCAGCAGGCTATAAGCAGCATGGAAACGACCACGGTGATTTTCTATCCGGCCAGCGCGCGCTATAAGGTGGCGGGAAAGCCATCTTCCAGCCTGCAGAGCGGGGTCCAGTTCGTCGGAGGTACGACCTTCACCACCAGATTAGGGTCTCTGCCTACCTGTGTGTTCGCACCCACTGGAGCACCAGGATCAGGGGGGACAGTTACCTTGACCAATGGGCATAAATTGATGTACGTTATCGTCAACCCGGTAGCCGGGCGGGTAAGACTATCGGAAACCCCACCCGACGGGTGGTAGGAGGCAATATGTACCTGCAGCTGTTATTTATATTCATGGCTCGGATCATAGACGTCTCCCTGGGTACGATCCGAATGATCCTGATTATCCGGGGGGATAAGTGGACTGCAGCTATTATTGGTTTTTTTGAGATCATGGTCTATACAGTTGCCCTCGGCATGGTGGTCGGGGCTTTGAACGATCCGGTCAAGCTGATCATTTTTTGCCTGGGATTCTCCCTTGGTGTGGTCGTGGGCAGCCTGATCGAGGAGCGTATGGCTCTGGGTTACCGGGGAGTGCAGGTCATAGTCGATTGCGAGCACGCCTGTATAGCGG
>CAZOMS010000287.1:0-2645 GCA_964580805.1 uncultured Syntrophomonas sp.
CGCGGCCGTGATTATCTGCAGCTCATAAACCATTTTACGGCCTCCTTGTTGGATGTTACATTATTATATGTGGGGCTATTTTTCATTATTCAGTTCGCCCTTATCCAAAATTTGCAGCATATGCGTAATATCCGCTTTTCTGGCCGGAGGCTACTTGAGGGTACATCACTCGGCCCATGGAACAGTCAAACAGACCATAAATTTCTAGGTTTTTTTGTTCTCTATTGAATAGCTTTGTCATGGTGGGGGAAATATAAACGAAAGTGTCTAGTCCAAAACATAATTTTTAGGGAGGATCAACAATGAACAGCAGTAATTTCAACAGCATGGGGATGATCGAAAATTCGATGAATCAGGTGATGGATATGTGGCGCTTCACCATGAATAGCATGTCAGTAGTCCATGACCAGATGGAAAACTCAATCAAAGCCCAATTGGACCAGAACCGTCAGGCCCGCCAACAATTCAGCACCCTGGTCAACGATTTCGCCAGAAGTGCGTCTCAGAACCAGTCCCAGTTACAGGAAGCAGTCGAGGTGTTTATGAGCGAGACCAATGCCCAGTCATCCCGCAGTTCTTCAAAGTAAACAAACGGTAACTGATCGATGCCGGGTATGTCTCCCGGCATTCGTTTTTTCTGATGCTAGGCAGGATATATACCCCTCTTTGAAGAATAATGCAAAGGAATTACAATAAGTCTTCTCGTCAAACCTGCTTTTGCTCTTACGCCAAACACGGGGGGTCAATAAATGATATTCTTGTATCCGGTCCTGGCCTTGATCTTATTCCTCATCTACAGCCTGGTACCGCTTGGCTATTCGGGGGTATTGAGCGTATTCATAGACTGGCTCACCGGCAATTGGGTTGAGACTTCTTACATATTGCTGCTTATCGGGGCGGGGGTTTGCATCCTCGGTTTCCTGGACATTTATAATTCCGGCCATCGTTTCAAGACATCCATACTGCTGATGGCCTTGACTTTGAACACGGTGGTATTTATTCTGAATATCTTCTTTTTACTACAACCGTTTTTTACCTAGAACCCGCCCTTTGGCCGGGCTGTCAAAAGGCTTGGCAGTCTCATGTCAGGGAATCAAACCAAATTGATCTGCCAGATTGGCCGCCAAGACAATATTTTGGGCGGCTTTTTTTAAGGTCAGCATATCCTGTTCCCCTGACTGGCTGAGGAAAAAACAAAGACTCGCTTGAATTCTCCTTACTCACACGAAATATTCCACAATATGTGCCTTCCTTCACCACTTCATTGGTCACAACATGCAGGCTAATGCCATATCAAGGTAGAGAATGGCATAATTTCGGTCTTTTTTATGGTCTGGGAGGATAATGGACGTGCTAGAATCATACTCAGAAGCATCATGACCCCTCGGTTGGCAGCAACCGAAAATTCCGGCATGATCTATGAGGTGGAATATGTTAAATCTAAAGGCTGCCCTTCGATACTGTGACTACGGATCAACCGGGGCCAACGCATTGACTTTGACCCCTGGTGAGGGAACTTACTCCGGATTCCAGTTGGTGTGCCTGCATGCCATCGTATCATCGGCGGGCTACTTTACGATGGATGGCAGCGATCCCAGAAGGAGCCGGACCAGACAGTTAATCAATTATCACGAACATCTTCGCCTGACGACCTCCACCACCGTCAAGGCGGTCAAGTATTTCAGGTCCATCGGGGAATATGGGCCGGTGGCAGCGGCGAGATATAGTATCAAGCCAATACCAATCCCCAGGTTCAGAGCCACCTCGGCTGGCCGGACTCTTATAACGAATGTCCCTCCCGATTGTGTCGCCTACTATACTGAAGACGGGAGCGATCCCTCCCATAGTAAAAACGCCGTGCAGTATGACCATGATGGCATTCCTGTCGGACCTTCAACCCGGGTAGCTATTGCCAAGATCTGTTACTGCGGGTTGGATGAAACCCAACATGAACCCTGTATGGTAGTATGGGGACCAACAGCTAGTCCTGATTTAGCACGAAGAATACCAAGCCGAATTAAGCTCTGAACATCCGGCCAATCGAGACTAAAGTGAACCAAGCCGGGCTATATAACCCGGCTTGGTTCGTCCTAAGCTTCTTCTTTCTCTTTAGCCCTGCCCATTCCCTTGCATCACTCTTTTTTATGGTCGGCGATAGCATCAAATATCTCAGCCAGATCCGACTTGCCAGCTGACAAAAAATCAAAGAGCATGTTTAAAAGGGCTTCGATGCGTTGATATTCTGCTTTTACTTCGGGGTATACCTCCGGGTCCATATCTTGAATCTTAAGATATGCATTCTCTATATCATTAAATATCAACTGAGCTTTATCGAGTCTTAACAACGCGTGTTCTATATTTTCCCTTATCCTGGCTTCATCAATTTTCTCCGTAGTGTCTATCGTTTCGTCCTCCATTCCAGCTTGCCAATATGAATAGTTTCCCCCTTCCCTTAATTTTATGATTTGTCTATGACAATTTGACGTACTTGAGGTTTTTTCCTGCCTTGGCCAGGTTGGCCAATCTGGTGGCCAAATCTTATGGGCTACCACCATTTTGGCACTAGCCCATAAAAATGCCGGGGTCGAAAAACCCCGGTATTACTGTGTTCTTATGGTGGGTCGTACAAGATTCGAACTTGTGGC
>CAZOMS010000288.1:0-2636 GCA_964580805.1 uncultured Syntrophomonas sp.
AATATTATTAAGGAGTGATTGGTTTGCTGCCACCTTCTGCCAAGGATTTGATGAAAATAGGCCGGAGCAAATACGCCGTTGTAGTAGCAACAGCGCAGAGAGCCCGAGCATTGTCGGAAACCAAGAGAAACGAAGAAAGCTATCGTTTGTCGGGCATGATAACCGAGGCCCTGGATGATATCATTGATGAAAAAATAATCATCGTAAATGACTCTGAACCCGAGCTTTGAGAGGATGAGATGCAATGGCACAGACAATCGGAATAGGTATGTGCGGCGGCATCGCGGCTTACAAGATCGCGGATTTGGTAAGCAAGCTCAAAAAGCATGATTTCGACGTAATCGTCATAATGACCGAAGCGGCAGCCCGGTTTATCACACCCCTTACCCTGCAGACCTTGTCCGGGCGCGAGGTACTCACCGATTTATGGACCGAGTCCCGGGAATGGAAAGTCCAGCATGTGGGCGTGGCTGAGCAGCTGGACCTGCTGGTCATTGCTCCAGCCACTGCCAATTTTATCGCCAAAATGACCCATGGATTGGCCGATGACCTTCTTTCCACGGCGGTGCTGGCCAATACGGCCCCAGTACTGGTGGTGCCATCCATGAACACCAACATGTTTGAAAACCTGGTCGTCCAAAACAACATCCAATCACTGCGTCAGCGGGGCTATCATTTTATGGACCCCGACAGCGGAATGCTGGCCTGCGGTGTGACCGGAAAAGGACGGTTGCCCGATGTTGATGATATACTCCAACGTATCCTGGCCCTGCTGGAGTCCCGGCAGGATTTGGCCGGAAAAAAGATTCTGATCAACGCCGGGGCGACCTGTGAGGACCTCGACCCGGTACGCTTCATAACCAACCGCAGCACCGGCAAAATGGGTTACGCATTGGCTGGGGCAGCGGCCGCCCGCGGCGCGGAAGTGGTTTTGGTCAGCGGGCCTACCCAACTGGAAGCCCCCACCGGGATCGAAGTTGTCTCCGTTCGCAGCGCCCGGGAGATGTGTAGGGCCATGCTGCAGCATCAGCCCGGATGTGATGTTATTATTGGGGCCGCCGCAGTGGGCGACTTTCGACCGGCGGCGCCGGCGGAACAAAAGATAAAAAAAGCCGAAGGCGGCAGCAGTCAGATAACCATTGAATTAGTCCAAAATCCCGATATACTCAAAGAACTGGGTAAAAACAAAGAACCCGGCTGCATCATGATAGGATTTGCCGCCGAAACTGAAAATGTGCTGGAGAACGCACTGGCAAAACTGGCCGCCAAAAATCTGGATCTTATTGTAGCCAATGATGTTTCCATGGAGGGGGCAGGCTTTGCCTATGACACCAATATATGCACCATAATCAGCAGCGGCGCCGACATCAGACATATGCCCAAGACCAGCAAAGAAGAGGTGGCGGAGGCGATCCTGGATAGAGCCGCCGAACTGTTATTGTAATTGGGGAAGGAGATGGACTCTATGACCAAAAAACTTCTTACTTCGGAATCAGTTACCGAGGGACACCCGGATAAAATGGCCGACCAGATATCGGATGCCATTCTGGACGCCATGTTGGCCGAGGATCCGTTTGCCCGGGTAGCCGCCGAGACCATGGTTACCACTGGGCTGGTACTGGTATCGGGAGAGATTACTACCGATTGTTACGTCGATATACCCAAATTGGTTCGGGGTGTGGTGTGTGATATAGGTTACACCAGAGCCAAATTTGGATTTGATTGCGAAACCTGCGCGGTACTGACCGCGATTGACGAACAATCGACTGATATAGCCATGGGAGTCAACCAGGCCTTTGAAACCAAACGGGGAGAGATGACCAACGACGAATTGGAACGTACTGGCGCCGGCGACCAGGGCATGATGTTCGGTTATGCCACCAACGAAACAGAAGCTTATATGCCCATGACCGCCTACCTTGCCAATAAAATGGCTCAACGTTTGACAGAAGTGCGCAAAGCCGGAATCCTGAGCTATCTGCGTCCGGACGGCAAAACCCAGGTAACGGTCGAATACGTGGACGGCCAACCGATGCGGGTAGATACCGTGGTGGTCTCCGCTCAGCATCATCCCGAGATCGAACATGCCGTGATTGAGAAAGACATCATTGAAAAAGTTATCAAACCGGTAGTTCCGGCAGACATGCTGGATGAGTCCACCAAATACTATATCAATCCTACCGGGAGATTTGTGATCGGCGGCCCCCAGGGAGATTGCGGTCTTACCGGCCGCAAGATAATCGTTGATACCTACGGCGGTATGGCCCGTCACGGCGGGGGCGCCTTTTCCGGAAAAGACCCCACCAAAGTCGATCGTTCTGCCGCCTATGCGGCCCGTCATGTAGCCAAAAACCTGGTGGCAGCCGGAGTAGCGGACCGACTGGAAGTCCAAATCGCCTATGCGATCGGGGTAGCCCACCCGGTTTCCATTTCGGTGGAGACATTTGGTACGGGCAAGCTCCCTGATGAACAGATCATTGAATTGATCAGCCAGCATTTTGATCTGCGTCCCGCGGCTATTATTAAGAACCTGGACCTGCGCCGGCCAATCTATCAAAAGACGGCCGCCTATGGCCATTTTGGCCGCAATGATCCTGATTTTACCTGGGAGCAGCTGGACAAGGTAGAAGCCATCA
>CAZOMS010000289.1:0-2635 GCA_964580805.1 uncultured Syntrophomonas sp.
AATGAAGGCACGCAAGCGCCCTGGTAGGTATCCTCCAGGAACTTCTTGACCTCTGGTGACTGCAGGGCTTTGCCTAGTTTGACTATGACATCCTTATCCTTATCTTCGGGTCGGACCGCCAGCACATTGGCAAAAGGCGAGTCCTTAGGCTCCATGAACAGCGAATCTTTCACCGGGTTCAGTTTGGCTTCCAGGGCGTAGTTGCTGTTGATAACGCAGATGGCGGCATCATCAAGGGTCCGGGGCAGCATGGCGGCATCCATCATGATGATATCCAGGTTCTTGACATTTTCGGCTATATCCTTGTCAGTCGCTGTTACCCCCACGCCTTCTTTCAGTTTGATCAGCCCGGCGCTGTCCAGCACCATCAGGGCCCGACCACCATTGGTGGCGTCGTTGGGGATGCCTACCTTGGCGCCATTGGCCAGCTCGTTCAGGTTTTTGATCTTCTTGGAGTAAATACCCATCGGCTCATTGTGGACCTTGACCGTCCAGGCCAGATTGGCGTTGTTTTTGGCATTGAAATCATCCAGATAGGGTATGTGCTGGAAGAAGTTAGCGTCTATTTGCTTATCCTTCAGGGCCGGATTCAATTGCACATAATCGGTAAAAACCTTGATCTCCAGATCGACACCTTCCTTGGCCAGCAGTGGTTTGGCCACTTCGAGGATCTCGGCATGGGGTTTGGCGGTAGCTCCTACCACCACTTTGGCTGAGGCCGGCTGGTTGGTTTGACCGGACGGAGCCGGTGTTTCGGTTTTGTTACTGCAGCCTGCCACAATCGCCATCAGGAAAATCGCGCAAACTATCAACAGCAGTTTCTTTTTCATTATGGGTTACCTCCTCTGATTTGTGATTTTGGCCGCCCATTTGTCGCCCGCCATCTGAACGCATTGGACAAATGCGATCAAGACTATGACGGTGACCCACATGACCAAATCCTCATAACGCTGGTATCCGTAGTAATAGGCCAGGGTGCCCAGTCCACCTCCTCCCACGATACCGGCCATGGCCGAATAGCCGACCAGGTTGATGGTTGTAATGGCCACTCCCAGCACAATGGAAGCCCGTGCTTCCGGGAGCAGTACCTTGGTGATGACTTGCCAGGCGTTAGCGCCCATCGACAGGGCAGCCTCGATCAAGCCCCAGTCGATCTCCTTGAGGGATGTCTCCACCATGCGGGCTACAAAGGGGATGGCGGCCAGGGTCAATGGTACCATGGAAGCCACCGTACCGATGGAAGTCCCCACCACCAGCCGGGTGAAGGGTATTACCAGGATCAGAAATATGATGAAAGGGATGGAACGCACCGCATTGACAAAAGTACCCAACAAGCGGTTGAATCCCTTGCTCTCCAGGATGTGGCCTTCTCCGGTGGTAACCAGGATCACTCCCAGCGGCAGCCCGAATACATAACTTAAACCGGTGGATATGGCTACCATGTAAAGGGTTTCCCAGGTGGCCTGCAGGACCTTTTCCCATACCCAGGCCAGGTCTCCTCCCAGGGTGATTCCTATTAGAGTGCTGCCGATCACGGCTATAAAGCCTGACATCATGCCATCACCTCAACTTCCAGGCCGTTGTTCTTGAGAAAATCCATCGATTGGTCCACCGCCTGCCGATCCCCGATCAATTCCAGGGTCAGGTTACCGAAGGGGACATCTTTGACCCGGTCGATATTGCCGTAAAGGATGTTGGCGTCCACACCGTGACGCTTGATCATAGCCGAAATCACTGGTTCGCCCGCCGAGGCGCCGATGAAGGAGACCCGCACCAGGCGGGAAAAACTGTCTGGGTGGCGGTTGATGAGGCTGTCTATGTATTCTTCTGGCGCATCCTTACTGACGATGGCACTGATAAAGCTCTGCGAAGTGGGGGTGCCGGGGCTGCTGAATATGGATATCACATCACCCACCTCCACGATGCGGGACTCGTTGATGACCGCTACCCGGTCACAGATTTGTTTGATGACATTCATATCGTGGGTTATGAGCAGGATAGTCAGTCCCAGCTGGGAGTTGATTTCCTTCAGCAGCTTCAGTATGGAACGTGTGGTCTGGGGGTCCAGCGCCGAGGTGGCCTCATCGGAGAGCAGCAACTTGGGATCGTTGGCTAGTGCCCGGGCGATCCCCACCCGCTGTTTTTGTCCGCCGCTGAGTTGATCCGGGTAGACCCTGGCCTTGTCGGTGATTCCTACCAGTTCCAGCAGTTCACCCACTCGCTGGCGAGCCTGTTCACGCGGGACGCGGGCGATCTCCAGGGGAAACATGACGTTGTCGAAGACGGTGCGCGAAGAGAGCAGGTTAAACTGCTGGAAGATCATGCCGATTTTCTGGCGGGCCAAGCGCAGTTCTCGCTGGTTGAGGGTATTGATGTCCTGCCCGTCGACCATTACCAAGCCCCGGGTGGGCTTCTCCAGCATGTTGATACAGCGGATCAGGGTGCTCTTGCCGGCTCCGCTCAGGCCGATGATCCCGAATATCTCGCCCTGCTGCACCGACAAGCTTACGTCGTCCAGGGCCAGGATATCCTGGTGGGGAGTATGATAAATCTTGCTCAGGTTGCTTATCTCAATCAATGTTTGGCCTCCAGCCACTTTTTCTTTCCGTTTGCCTGTCCTAAATATTAGCACAGT
>CAZOMS010000290.1:0-2625 GCA_964580805.1 uncultured Syntrophomonas sp.
CTTATCCACCTCCATTTTTATGGCTGGATATAGTATGCAGATAATATTTCCTTTTCAAACACTGAAAAAAGTGGAAATGAATGAGGGTGCTCCTTTTGATCAGAGCACCCCCGCACATGTGATTCGGTTTGCTTTGGAGAAGAAAATATTTTAGGGCAGTAAATATACCTTAACGGTCTTACGCCCCCATTTCATACACTGCGAGTACGTTTCCAGGAAAACGTCAATTCTGTTTCCTTTTATTGCTCCCCCGGTATCAGTTGCAGTAGCGTACCCATATCCTTCGATGTACATCTTGGTTCCCAAAGAAATAACCTTGGGATCGACGGCCACCATCCCCACAGCAGGGTAGACCCCAGTAGCGGTGCGGTTACCGGTATGAGTGTAGGCAGTTGATTCCATACTCTTGGCTTCCCGGAAATCAAAACGCTGGCCACCACGGGATACAGTATAGCTATTGCCCGCAGCGATCACTTGGTTTGAAGGCTGGACCAGGACCTCGGTTCTGATTTGTTCCCGTTTTACTTCCTGGCCATTGTGGCATGTAATTAGAAAGACGTGTCGCGCGAGACCATTCTTGCCGGCCTGAATCGTTTCGGACATACCTGCCTCCAATGTGGTATCGGTAGTTTTCTCCACTTGGTAGGCAATCGGTTTATCTAATGCAAACTCGCGTTGGGTTACTCGGATTACCTCGATTGTCTCCCCAGGAGTTAATAGTTCCACATGGGACGGGGCAGGGCCTAAGGCTGGGACCAGTTTTAGGTTAGCGGTCTGTCCTGCCTCCAATCCTTCGCCCTTAAGGTTGGACTCATTCGCCGCTAAGACTGATACAATTGAAGGGAGCGGGCTTATTTCCTGGCTGTTTTCTTGGTTGGATACCTTGAGGATATCATTATCACCCACAAGAAATCCCGCTAAAGCGACCGCTTTGAAAGCATTGACCGGGGTGGTTTGGATTTCCCTGGTTATGCCGTCTGCTGTGACCTTGACTGGAAAGGCCCGGGTGACTATAATCTGCAGGTCTTCCGTAATCGCTGTTTCTCGAGAGGGTTCTACCAGATCGTTTTCCTTCAGAATAATCTTGTTTTGATCGAGGACATCCTCAACAGTGCTGGAAAACAGTACTTTTGTCTCTACAACATTTCCATCGACTTCGATTGATACTTGTTTTTCCAAGGCAAATGCCAAACTTCCCAAAAGCAATCCCAGAATCAGTAGGTTGGCGATCATTAAAGTTGCCTTTTTTGATCGACCCTTACTCATAAAACTCCCCCTTTTACTCCAGATCCCCCTCGCAGAAAAAATCGGAGTACCAATATTCTAACCATAAACCCATCCGGCTGTCAAAATTATGGCCTGCTATTTGGCATTCGTTACAGGTTTTTCCACTAAGGTGAACCTTTTCGAAATGATATATTGTTTTCCAACTCCATTAATTCTATGCCTGTACCCAGGATTTATTTGTTGAAAGATAGACCCCGACAAAAAGAAATTAGGGCATTTTCAGCCCTAATTCCCCAGATTATTATCGTTTAGGAATGGATTCAGTCTTTAATCCTATATATTTTGCAGGCATTGCGTTCTGTCAAGTAAGCTATCTCATCGGGATGTTGGTTGCGCAAAGCCGCCATTTTTTCAACGGTGTAACGAACGTTGGCCGGTTCGTTGATTTTACCTCTTAATGGCTCGGGGGTCAGATAGGGACAATCCGTCTCCACCAAGAGACGGTCCATGGGTATCTTCCCCACAACTTCATGCGACCTGCGCGCATTCTTATACGTGAGAGGCCCCGCAAAGGAGATATAAAACCCGTTTTTTACAGCTTCCAGCGCCAAGGGCAGGTTGCCGGAATAGCAATGCATAATGCCCCCGTTACGACCCGCCTTGTATTTCTTGATAATATCCATAACATCCTGGTTGGCATCGCGATCATGGATCACTATCGGTTTACCAATCTCCTGAGCCAGTAAAATCTGTGCTATGAAGGATTCCTTCTGCTTATCGCGCGGAGAAAGATCCCGATAGTAGTCCAGGCCAATCTCCCCAATGGCAACTACCTTTGGATCCTTGGCCAGGGCTTTAAGTTTATTCCCGATGTCGGGAGTAAACGTTTTGGCATCGTGAGGGTGTATGCCAACCGTGGCGTAAACGTGTTTGTATTTCCTGGCAATCAGTAACGCTTCCTCGGAGGAGCGTAAATCGTAACCAATGCAGGCAATCCTATCCACCCCGGTATCCCTTGCCCTCTTAAGCACATTGTCCAGGTTCTTTTGGATCTGGGGGTCCTGCAGATGGGCGTGACTATCGAACATTACTCTCGATTACCTCCTATTTGACCCGCTCACCAGATGCAATGTCCTTGGTAACCGTCAGGACATCCACATATTCATCGTCTGAAGCCGCCAGAATCATACCGTGCGACATTACTCCCCGCAACTTGGTCGGTCTAAGGTTGGCCAGCAGCACGACCTTTTTGCCTACCATTTCCTTCGGAGTGTAATGTTGGGCAATTCCAGATACCACCGTTCGCTCTTTTTCTCCCACCTTCAGGGTTAGGACCAATAATTTGTCCGCCTTTTTCATTTTTTCGCAGGCAATGACTTCAGCCACCCGCAGGTCCAG
>CAZOMS010000291.1:0-2604 GCA_964580805.1 uncultured Syntrophomonas sp.
ATGCTTTACCCGACCGGGAAGAAACAAGAAGTCATAATCCCCAAATTCTCGAAATATTATTATAATGCGGATGTTCTGGCCGGGGACTTCATTTATATCAAACGCTATCTCCCAGAAAGGCTGGATGGGAAGATCGTCATTACCAACACTACTACCAGGGATGATCTGGTTCTGCTAAAACAAAGGGGAATCAGCAAGGTTATTACGACTACCCCGGATATGGGGGGACGTTCCTTTGGCACCAACGTAATCGAAGCGTTGATGGTGAGTATCATGGGCAAACCGCTGGAACAGATCAAGCCCGAAGATTATTATGCCATGCTGAAGGAATTAAACTTGAAACCAGGGGTAACAGATTTGGAGAATTGGAGTGCTTGAGTTAGATTTTGCTTTTTTCAACATGCGCAGCTGTAACCGTCAGGGGCTCGCCAACCGGAAATCAATTCTGGACAGGCTGGCCCCTTTGCTGTTTTCACCGCGGGTTGAAAGGCTGATACATTTTGGCCGCCTGGGGCTCAAAGGCTGCAACCTGAACCTGCCCCTGGGAGAGGGTAACTGGAGCATACTGAACCATGATAACCGGGACTTGATGCTGACCCGCACCAGCGCCATACTGGAAGAGTACGCTTTGCCGCGGATGGGCGTGGATCGCCGTCTAAAGAATGTTTTCACCGCTGAGGAGCATCGTTTGTCTCTTATATTCGGAGATTGTTTTTTGAGCGTATTGGCTGCCGTCCTGATTGGCCAGACAGTTTCCCGGCACGAAATAAAAAAACTGGTACTGTTAGGGGACATACCTCATTTATGGCCCTTGATCCAGACCGTTTCCAGCCATCAAATCCCTATATCCCTGCAAAACTTTTGCCCTAAAAGGTATGAAATAATGGTCCACCGTCTACTCTATGAAGAAGGATTGGCAGTAAGCAACAGCTGCATCAACCCTCACAGTTGGGAGAAGGGTGATTTGGTGTTGTCGGTCGAGCCTCAACAAGCCCGAATCAGCCTGGTATCACCGCATATTTTCCACATTCGCCTCGACAATGAATGCAGCGGAGCGGCTCCGGAGTTAGAACAGGTCTTGCAGGAAGCCGGTTTGAAACCGCAAATGTACAATCTGGCTCCGATTTTGGAAAGTTGCCTTTTGGCCCAGGCAGGAAAATCCGTCCATGGTGGAGAAAGTAATTACCTCGATACGGAATTCATGCTGCCCGACGTTTATCGGGAAATGATAGAGACGGGCCACCATCTTGGTATGTGGGAGCCGTTTCTTGACAAGGCCGGATGAGGTCTCTATAATAATGGCAATTGCCCATCAGCAAAGGGCTTCACTGATATTGAGCGAGACGCGGCTTCTCAAGTAATCAAGGTTCTTTAAAAGCTACTCTTCCATGGTTATGGTATTGTTTTATGCCTGTAAAAGCGCCCCAAATAGGCTTTTACAGGACATTTATGTTAGGAGCGATTTTTATGGCTGAAAGAGAAGAGAGAGAGATAGTCTTAACCAAAGAAGGGCTGGCCAAACTGGAGGCCGAGCTGGAGACTCTGAAATCGGTCCGCCGGGAAGAAGTGGCGGAACGCATCAAACAGGCTATCGCTTTTGGTGATATAACCGAGAACTCCGAGTACGAAGACGCCAAAAACGAGCAGGCTTTTATTGAAGGCCGGATTATGTCCCTGGAGCAGACCTTGAAAAAGGCCCGCTTGATCGAGGACGGTGAGATTCGCACAGATATAGTGTCCCTGGGTTCAAAAGTCAAGCTCAAGGAAATGAAATCCGGCCGCGAGATAGTTGTCACCCTGGTTTCGTCAGTGGAATCGAAGTTGAGGGATGGCAAGATATCTGATGAATCGCCGGTGGGCAAAGCCATCATGGGTAAGACCGTCAAAAGTACGGTGGCAGTAGATGCGCCATCCGGAATCATAAAATACAAAATCCTCAAAGTGGAGAAATAGTTGTTTTTATTAAAGTATAAGGAAGCGTTACAATGTCAGAGCAAGAAATCAATGTCGGGGAATTAAAGCAGGTACGATTGGACAAGCTCCAGGAATTGCGGGAGTTGGGCATCGACCCGTTTGGAGCACGGTTTGAAAGGGACTGCTGCGCCCAACAGATCGCGGATAATTTCGAGTCCATGGAAGGCATAAAGGTTAAGCTGGCGGGGCGTATCATGTCCAAGCGGCGTCACGGCAAGGCGGGATTTGCCAATTTGCGGGACCTATCCGGCGATATCCAATTGTATTTCCGCAAGGACGATGTGGGGGAAGCCAGTTACGAGCTATTCAAAAAGCTCGACATCGGCGACATTTTGGGTATCGAGGGTTTTGTCTTCCGCACCCAGAAGGGCGAGATCAGTGTTCACGTGGAGAGCTTTACATATTTGAGCAAATCACTCACCCCCCTGCCGGAGAAATGGCACGGGCTCAAGGATATCGAAATGCGATACCGGCAGCGGTATGTTGACCTCATCGTAAACCCCGAGGTCAGGTCGGTGTTTATCAAGCGCAGCCAGATCATCAAGGAGATCCGCAAATACATGGATGAAAAGGGCTTTCTGGAGGTGGAGACCCCCATGATGCAGCCCATAGCCGGGGGAGCAGCGGCCC
>CAZOMS010000292.1:0-2531 GCA_964580805.1 uncultured Syntrophomonas sp.
CGCGTTCAGCTGGTTCATCCAGAACCAGATTAAAAGACATGCCCCCTCAGCCGGCACTGCCGCGTATCCTGAGGTTGGTTTGGTCCGTCTTCATAGCTTTGAGACTCTCTTTAATATCTTCGATTGTATCCGCTGTAATCTGCACTAATTCCATCTCAATCCCACCCTTTTTCAAATACTCGTGTTACTCTCAAGATCTGTTGGAAGTTCCCCTTTTTCTACCCCCTAGGGGTATTATAGCATCTTATTGTTTACCCTTCAAGTATATTTTTACAATAGTCCCTGCAGATTAGTATCCCAAATCTTTCGGTAATTATCAGGCCTGGAGCCAACCCGCCGTTTTATCCCGTTGCCGCAGTAAACGATCCACCTTGGCTGCCGCTTTTCTCCTTACCTAATCTTTCCTTTGACGCTATGAAAACGTTATCGCTAGAATCTAATGTAAGCCCAGTACTGAAAATACAACTGTGGTATAGACATACTTATGCGGGAATAAATACTCGCACTGGGCAATTGACGAGATACTGGTAACGGTAAGGACGCGATAAATGGACGATACCCAACCTAATATGGCGCCGCCATTTTCGTTTGGTTGCGCGGAATAGTGGACTATTAATGTGCTTTATCAATTCTTGACCACGATGTTAAGACCAGGATTGATAAAGCAGGCTCGGAACTGCCGTCCGTGTGTGATGAATTGCAGATCTGTGGTTTTGTCAAATAAAGCCGCCGATTTTTGCGTCCCGGCGGCTTGTTTATACTGGATGTCTTTGGCCGGACTCCTATTCTCCAAACACAGCATTAAGGAGTTCCTGCCGAGACCAGGGAGGAATATTATGAACAGAAAAATCCCTTTGTACCTGGCTGGATTGGTCCTGATCATTGCCAGCATATACATAACTGCTGCTTATGGACTTCGTTCGGACAAGCCTGCCGAAGTCACTATGGCCTCGATAGAGACTGCTCCGCCGGCAGCAGAAGAGATTAACATCGAGGAACCTTCTTTCGATACTACCGAAGAGCTCCGGGACGAAGCCAAGGTCACTGCCGACCAAGCCCCTGGGATCGTGCAGAAGAATGCTGAGGAACCGGTGGTGAAGAAAGCCGCTTCAGCCCCCAGCAAATCCAAAATCCAGGAGCCGCCAAAGACAACGCCGGCTGCCAAGCCCGCCGCCACAGTATCCCGGGCCATAGCCGCCGACACCGCCAAATACCCGTTGGTTAGCAAGGCCAATGGATCTTATGGTCAGTTTCATTATCGGAACACTTCCGGTGGCCGGATCGAAATCGACCCCCAGTGGATCAAAGCCAATATCGTCACCATAACCCTGCCCGGTCTGAATCGATCAGTGCAGGTACATCGCACGGCGGCGGATAATTTCATCAAAGCCTTTACGCTTATCAAGAATGGCACTGCCGTAGTAAACGGGCGTACGGTCTCCTTGCTGAGCCTGATCAAAACCATGGATGGAACCTGGGTTCCCCGCCATGTCAACTGGAATCCCTCCCGGGGACTGAGCAACCATTCCTGGGGAACAGCGATCGACATTAATGCCGCCAATCATTTCCGTTATGTGAACCCAAGTACGGAACCAACTGATCCCAACCTGATCCTGTGGGAGAAGGCCTTCAAGCCGGCGGGATTCAGCTGGGGCAACAGCTATGCGGATGCTATGCATTACGAGCTTCTCGATTAAGATCGACTGCTCCAGTACATACTAATATAAAACTGGAGGAGTATATAATGCGCATCAGCGACCCCAACAAACTGGCCGGCAAGATCATGAGAATCAACCAGGGCAAGGATATGACCGAGGTCATTGTTGATATTGGCGATCAACCAGTGACCGCCACCATAACCGCCGGGGCCGCCCATGACATGAATCTGCATCAGGGCGACAAGGTATTCGCCATGTTCAACTCTACCTCAGTGACCCTGATCAGAGACGGTCAGAAGGATAACTATTAGATATCTTAGTCTTGCTCCCACCTGCGCGACAATGCCGGCAGATTGGCAGATGGGAACGCAACGATGTTGATCTTGCTCCCACCTGCGCGACGATGCCGGGCTTGACCACCAGGGCTCGGAAGACAAATAGGCTATGAACTAAAACCGGGGTCGTTTTGACCCCGGTTCTGTTTAGCCCGGCAGTTTAATAGATGTCATTTTGATCGCAGCCCGCGTTTTTATTGTTATGAATACTCTGGAAGGATTCGTTTATTGTGGTGCGGACAACGCATTAAAATTCCGAGCGAAGCGGGGAATCCCGCCCCGACAAATAGGCTGGACTCTTTGATGCGCGGTTAGACTTTTCGCTGCGCTCAAAGTGCCCGTTTAGCTCTGAGTGATATAATTCGTACACAGAGACAGCTCAGAGTGATTGTATATCGCCTATAAGACTTTGGCTATACCACTATAAACACAGCCGTGAGCGGTATCGATAGTGACCAAAGTCCCCTCCTTCAAAATCCGGGCGGCGTCATGGGCCCCCACGATTACCGGCAGTCCTGTGTTTAGGCCAATAATTGCG
>CAZOMS010000293.1:0-2529 GCA_964580805.1 uncultured Syntrophomonas sp.
CCGTAAAGTCAGGTTAGGTACCGCCAATATGACAAAGGGAGCTGCCATGACCAGACAAGAGGCCCTTAAGGCAATCGAAGTGGGAATAGAAATAGCACAAACCGAAATAGACCGGGGCATAAATCTGCTGGCCACCGGGGAGATGGGGATTGGCAATACTACGCCCAGCAGTGCGATCCTGGCGTCCTATACCGATACGGCCTTATCAGTCATCGTAGGTCCTGGGGTAGGGCTGAAAGCGGGAGGGGTGGATAAGAAAGCCAAAGCCATTGGAACTGCTTTGGAAGTTAATCACCCTGATCCGCATGACCCAATCGATGTCTTGGCCAAGGTTGGTGGTTTGGAGATAGCGGGGATGACGGGCTTAATTTTGGGTTGCGCAGCTTGCCATACTCCAGTTGTGATTGATGGTTTTATCTCAGGAGCAGCCGCCTTGATAGCCTGCAAGATGGCTCCGCAGGTCAAAAACTACATAATTGCGTCCCACCTATCGGAGGAGCCAGGTCACCGGGTGTTATTGGAGGTTATCGGTTTGGAGCCGATGCTGCGCATGCGCATGCGTCTGGGAGAAGGCACCGGGGCGGCACTGGCATTTAATGTCATTGAGGCGGCGACCCGAATAATGAGAGAAATGGCTACCTTTGAAGAAGCCGGGGTAATTATGGATTAATTAAATTTATGGAGGAGGCCTGCAGGAATGGGTAACGGCTTCGCGAAGAATAAAGTATTGGTATGTATGGTTATTTTATTGATGGCTTTTTCCGTAGCTGGCTGCAGCAGGGGAGGCGATGCACCTCCAGGCAAAGATTCGGTTCCAGCCAGCAGCCAGGGCTACCCATTAACCATTACCGATGATATGGGACGGCAAATAGTCCTGACTGCTGAACCAATCCGTATTGTCTCCCTCGCTCCCAGCAATACCGAAATTCTATATGCCCTTGGGCTTGGTCCCAAGGTAGTTGGCAATACCAACTATTGCGATTATCCCGAAGAAGCCAAGCAATGTTATAAAGTGGGAGGCTTTGAGGACCCCAGTCTGGAAAAGATAGTGGCGGTTAAGCCTGACCTGGTATTCGCTGCTGATATTCATATGCAATCACTCAAGGTAATGGAAGATGCAGGTCTTAAGGTGGCAGTCCTGAATGCCAAGACACTGGAAGGGGTTTTCGACAATATCCGGTTGGTTGGCCAGTCGGCCGGAGTAGAGGATAGAGCAGGAGAACTCATTCAGGACTTGAAGGGCCGAGTTGGTGCCGTGAGTGCCAAGATAGACCAAGTGCCGGTCGGGCAAAGGCCGCTGGTTTACTATGAACTCTGGTATGAGCCCTATATGTCTGCCGGCAAGGATACCCTTATAGCTCAATTGATAAGGTTGGCCGGCGGCATAAACATGACTGACGACAATATTGAGCAATATCCCAAATTGAGCGAAGAGGTTATTATTAAGAGGAATCCGGCCGTGATGATTAACTCTTATGGTCATGGCAGCGGCGCCCTGATAACACCTGAGCAGGTCGCAGCCCGCCAAGGCTGGTCGCAGCTCGACTTCATTAAGAACAACCGCATTTATACCATAGAAACAGACCTGGTGTCTTTGGCCGGTCCCCGCATTGTGGATGGTTTAGAGACTATGGCAAAGGTGTTGCATCCCTCGCTGTTCAAATAGAAAAGTCAGGACGATGAATCATATGGGGCACCGCAGTACATTGAAGAGATCGGCGATACTGATACTCCTGGCAACTGCGCTGCTGGGATCTTTGATTATCGGCATAAGTATTGGAGCCGTCTACATCCCGCCAGCCGAGATTGGAACGATCTTGTTAAGCCATATCCCCGGTTTAGGGGGAAGCTTGGGAGCCGATCGACTACCAGAACATGACATTATAATTATGACGATGAGATTCCCCAGGGTAATCCTCGCTGGGCTGACCGGTGCCGGACTGGCCCTGGCAGGCGCCACCTTTCAGGGGTTGTTTCGTAACCCGATGGCCGACCCCTATGTTATCGGGGTGTCATCGGGTGCCGCCTTGGGAGCGGTAGTCAGCATCATGATTCAAACTGCTTGGAACATCCCGATGCGTTTTGGCATACCGGTTTTCGCTTTTGTTTTTGCTATCATGACCATTGCGCTGGTATATAATCTCGCCCGGGTAGGAGGCAAGGTGCCCGTAATGACTCTGTTGCTGGCTGGAATAGCGATAAATTCGCTATTATCGGCAGTGGAATCTCTCTGCCTGTTCTTTAGCGGGGAGCAACTACACCAGATAGTATTTTGGTTAATGGGGGGATTTTCGGGCGCGGGCTGGGACTATGTATTCATGTTCCTCCCCTATGGCGTAATTGGCACTGCTATCATATTCGTTTTTGCCCGGGAACTGAATGCCTTGCTGTTGGGTGAAGAATCGGCCCAGCATCTGGGGGTAGAGGTAGAAAGGGTCAAGCGCTATCTGTTGGTGGCGGCGGCGTTACTGACTGGGGCCTGTGTCTCGGTCAGCGGAATGATCGCATTTGTAGGGCTGGTGATTCCTC
>CAZOMS010000294.1:0-2517 GCA_964580805.1 uncultured Syntrophomonas sp.
TAATCCACGATCCCGCTGTTGCAGCGGGGCATGAACGGCAGTCCCATTATTTGGCTGTGGCTGTGCTCCTGGGAAGCCCCCGCGAAAATACCGCGGTTTTTATAAATCTGAATATATTTGATCCTCTCGTCAGCTGACAGATCTTTATAACGTTGCCGCCAGACCCGAAATATCCGGGCCAGCTTGGCGGAAGGAAAATCATGTATGTCATTACCATGCCCGGGATCCTCGATTACAACCTCCTGGCTGCCCAATCCGTTCAGGTTCTGGTAGATGCCAGTGTGATGTATCTCCAGCTCCCCCTCCAGTCTGAACACCGCAAATTTGTTGGGCACCACTCTTATCGACCACCCTGGTGCACCGGGCGCCGAATCATCCTCGCGAACGGCCAGTATCTCGGGAGGCGTACTGGCTTCATTACCTTCACAGAACGGGCAGAACAGCTTGTTGCCCACCGGGTCTATACCGCGCCTCTTGATGGGAAAGTCACGAGGATTCAAGGCCGATTCGGGCGCCAGGGCTACCCAGTTGTTTTTAAGCAAATCCCTTCTAATTTCCGCCATTATTGTGCCTCCTATGGGTGCGGATGGATTCTAAAAATAATGATAACTCAAATCCATGTTTACCTCAAAATTACTATCTGTTAATTATATTCCTTTACCCCATTTTCTTGCCGTATATCATAATGATTTGAACACAAACGAAAAACATGGCCGCCAACAACTCGCCAATCAGCCTATTTCCTGCAGAAAAACAAAATCCCTGCCAACAGATAAGTCGACAGGGGGCTACCATTTACCTTCCTGGTATACGGGCTCAAGTGACGGCCCTTTATTCAGGCCCCGCTCCATCCCTCCTGCAGTCTGTTAAGCCTGGCCAGCTTCAAGGCCGATCTCCCGGATCAGTTTGCTTACCGCTCTCTTTTCGATCCGCGACACATATGATCTGGAGATACCTAATTTACGGGCTATGTCACGCTGGGTTTCCTTTAAGCCGTTGCAAAGGCCGTAACGCATCTCGACCACTTCACGCTCGCGGGCGGTTAATGCATACAGTTTGTCTTTGATCTGCTGACCCTGCATGCGGGCTTCAATAATTTCCAGGATCTCGCTGTCAGAGGTGAGTACATCCATTAGGGAGATTTCATTGCCTTCCTTATCAATCCCGATGGGATCGTAGATGGACATCTCTTGGCGCAGTTTCTTGATATTGCGCAGGTGCATAAGGACTTCGTTTTCAATGCAGCGGGCTGAGTAGGTAGCCAGTTTTACGCCCCGCTCATGGTTGAAGGTTTTGATGGCCTTGATCAGACCAATTGTTCCTATGGAGATCAGATCCTCCATGTCTTCGCCGCTGCTCTCGTATTTCTTGACAACATGTGCGACCAGCCTTAGATTGTGTTCAATCAATTTGTTGCGGGCTTCCTGATTGCCCTCCTGCAGCTGATCCAGATAAGCCTTTTCCTGGTCAGCCTCCAATGGCTGGGGAAAAACCTGGTTGCTGAGGTAACCGAACAACAATATGGTACCGTTAATAACCGCAGTCAATGCCAGCGCCCAATAAAGGATGCTCAAGAAGTACCACCTCCAAAATTTTAAGCGCCTTATACTATATGAGGATGGCGCCTGAAAAGTGTCGGAGTATTGAAGGTAATTGGTGGATGGCGGACCATAATCAAGCCGCCAACTCCGGAGTTCAACTCTCGCCCGGCCCAAGTCATCCACCAATAGAGCAGGAAATTTATGAACAAGAGAGAATTACTCGGGTAAAGGAGGGATTGGAATGGAACAAGAACCTTTTCGTATCTATATGCGGGATGTTGCCTATAGCGCCTATAGCGAGGCGGTCGCCGGCGCCGGACAGTACCTGGCCTGGTATCGGGAATATCGGCAACCGGCCGAGATAGAAAAAGGTTACAGTGAATTGGACTGGGTCCTGACCGAGAAAGCCTTGTTACGCATTCAGGTTTCCCCTTCCTCCGTCGAAATCAGCACCTTTCTGCTCAGCAAATTGATCAGGGTCACCCGTAATTACAAAATCGTTCAGAAGCAGGATCATTACGAGCATGTTCTCAACCGGGTAGTGGCCAAGTTCAATAACGGTGAGGCGTGCGAAATGATGAGACCCCTGGAAGATATCATCAATGGGGAGCAGACCGGCGGGTTCGGTCATTTGGTCTCATTGCTGGGGTAGGCGTACGGCAGGTTCCTGTCCCAAATTCAGGTTGGCCCGGTGGGCGTTCATAATAGCGAAAAAAACCGCCCGTGTTTTCCACGGGCGGTTTTCTGCATAAGATCAGCCAGCGTTGCGCAGGTATTGAGCCATTTTAGGCATGAAATAAGGTATGATCTCCGGCAGCATCTTAGGCATCAGCACGTCCATGGTAGCGGGCATCAGATCCGGCATCTGCTCTGCCATGTAGGCCGGCATGGTTATGGCCTGGTCCACCTTCTCCAGCATCTTGGGCATCACCTTGGGCAGTATGTCCGGCAGCAGTTTGGGGAACAGAGCCGGCAT
>CAZOMS010000295.1:0-2503 GCA_964580805.1 uncultured Syntrophomonas sp.
TCTTCACTTCGGTCTCCAGCAGGAACCCCGCATAAGCCGGCAGGTAATCTGCTACCCCGACAGTGGAGGAATGAGCCCGGTGGGCGCTTCCAAAAGCGTCGTTTACGAAAACGTCACCCAGTCTGGCCAACTGCCCTGAAAATTCCGGATCGTTTTTTTCTTCGCCCTCATGGAAGCGAACGTTTTCCAACATCATGACCTGTCCCGGGCCTAAAGTAGCGGCCATAGCTTCCACCGCCGGCCCAATGCAATTATCGGCCATCAGGACATTCTTCTGGAGCAGCTCCCCTAAACGCACCGCTACCGGCCCAAGGCTGAAAGCGGGGTCTGGTTTCGCCTTCGGACGACCCAGATGACTCATCAATACCAGGCGTGATCCGCGCTCCAGCACGTAATTTATGGTAGGGATAGCTGCAGTCATTTTGGTATCGTCGATAATCTTGCCGTCATCATCCATAGGTACATTGAAATCGACCCGCATCAATACCCGCTTGTCATTAAGGTCGATATCTCGGATAGTTCTCAATTCAGCGTCCTCCTCCGGTCTTGGTAAAGTAGAACTTATATTCCCCGCCCGGCGATATAGGCGGCCAGATCCAGCACTCTCAGGGAATAAGCCCACTCATTATCGTACCAGGCAATCACCTTGGCCATTTTGTCGCCCATCATCATGGTCAATAAACCGTCCACTACCGCCGAATGATCTTCGTCGTTATAGTCGTGTGAGACCAGCGGAACCTCGGTATATTTCAATATGCCTTCAAGATAGGTTGCTGCAGCATTCTGGTAAGCCTCGTTGATAGCTGTGACATTGGTGCTTTTCTCCAACTCCACAGTTAAATCCAGTAAAGAAACATTGGGGGTGGGTACCCGGATGGACAATCCATCCAGTTTGCCTTCCAGTTCCGGAATAACCAAACCGATAGCGCTGGCCGCACCAGTAGTGGTGGGGATCATGGACAAAGCAGCAGCCCGGGCCCGGCGCAGGTCATCATGCTCCAGATCCAACACCCGCTGGTCATTGGTATAGGAATGAATGGTGTTCATCATGCCTTTTATGATCCCGAATTCCTTTACCAGGACCTTGGCCACCGGAGCCAGGCAATTGGTGGTGCAGGATGCATTGGAGAGGATGTGGTGGCTGGCAGGATCATATTTATCGTTATTGACCCCCATAACCACGGTAAGATCCACCTTATCCCCCGGCGCGGTTATGATCACCTTGGCGGCCCCGGCAGTTAAATGCCTGGCGGCCTTATCACGGCTTCTGAATCGTCCCGTCCCTTCTACCACGATCTGTACCCCGAGGTCCTTCCAGGGCAATCTTTCCGGTTCTTTATCGGAGAGGTACCGGAAACTTCGACCGGCTGCCGATATCATATCGCCTTTTACCGCTACATCTCCTGGAAACGTACCATGGATGGAATCATATTTGAATAAATGCGCGCCCCCTTTTGGATCTCCCAAATCGTTTACCGCCACCAGTTCCAGATCATCCCTGACCATGGCGGCGCGGGCCACTAACCGGCCAATGCGGCCAAAACCATTGATAGCAAATTTGACTGCCATTAACAACCATCATCCTTTCCATTAATAATTTGTTGGGCTGCACCCTCGTCCGTTATCAGAACCTTTTCAATTCCGTTTTTCAAGACTGCCTTGATTGCGGGCGCCTTATTGCTTCCGCCCGCGATGGCTACTATCAGGGGGATATTGCTCAAGTCCTCACGCTCCAAGCCAATACCGGGAATTTCAAAGATTATTTTGCCCCTTCGGTCGTAATAATATCGAAGCGCTTCGCCCATGGCCTCTTTTTTCTGCAGATATTCCACTTCAGGTGCAGATAATTCGCGTTTGATGGCCATGTCAATGGCCGGCCCTATCCCATGAATGAGGATATCGGCTGATTTTATGGTCCTTACTGCCTCGCTTATATGTACATCCTTTTTCAGGGCCGCCGCTGTGCTCTCTTCGAGGATATCCGGTATATGCAGGAGTCGGTATTGTCCTCCGATACGATTGGCTATCTTGGCGGCAATGTTGCCGGCCTGCTGCTCAACCTTTTCGCCCAAGCCTCCGCGGGCCGGCACTACACAAACCTGGTGCAGTGTAACACCCGCCCGCATTTGATCTGCTACCTGGGCCAGGGTGGTTCCTCCAGTTACCGCAAGGATACATGGGGGACGGAGCTTTTTTAACAGGAATTCGGCTCCGGCCCGGCCAAGGTCATGCTTGATAAATTCATTCTCAAAAGAATCTCCCGGAACTATTATTACCTCGTCGAGATGGAATCTTTCCTTAAGCCGCTCGGCCAGGGTTTGGATGTTCAATAGCCAGGGAACATATTCGTCCAGTTCCCGCAGCATCTCTTCCCCGTATGCGGTCAGCGTAATTCCTGCCGGAGTGGTCTGCACCGCTCCGCGGGTTTTCAGCAAATCAACCTCCGTACGCACCATTCTCTCCGTTTGGTCCACGTTAAGTGCCAACTGGCGGCGCCCGATGG
>CAZOMS010000296.1:0-2498 GCA_964580805.1 uncultured Syntrophomonas sp.
ATCGGCCTCATGCCGATATTTCTGATTTTGATCATATCCATGATCAATCCAGGGTTTCTGAGCTTCTTCTTTGAAAGTACTATTGGCATGATTGTGCTGGCCATTGCGGCGGTATCAGAGGTAATTGGATTCCTGCTGATCAGAAAAATCACCAACATCGAATTCTAAGGGGGAATAAGGGTGCCGCTTATCATTACTGTATCACTCGTCTTTCTTACCATCTTCTGCCTGGTATTTGGGGTTGTCAGGCTGCTTATCGGTGATCAGTTGGTTCTGAGGGATCGCTTACAGCAGATGGAAATAACCATGACCCAGAAGAACAAAATTGGTTTCAATGAAGAATTGCAGGCTGATTTTACTACCCGTGTACTCAGGCCGATGAGTTCCAAGACATCTACTATAATTCAGAAATATACTCCCGTGAAACAAATGAGTTTCATCGAGCAAAAACTGGATTATGCCGGGCGTCCCTTTAATTGGACCGCGAATGATTATTTGTCGGCTCAATATCTATCTACTTTAGGCATTGCCATATTTGCGTTTGTGATCGCCTGGATCATCGGTGCCGGTCCAATCAGCAGGATCATGGCCCTGCTTTTAGGATTAATTGGCGGCTACCTTGTATTTGAGTTGTGGATGACATCGAGGATCAATACCAGGCGCAAAGCGATTGAAAAGGCTTTACCTGATGTACTTGATCTTCTAACCATAAGCATAGAGGCCGGATTGGGTTTTGATGCCGCCATGCAGAGAGTAGTGCAGAAGTCCGAGGGTCCTATTTCGGAGGAGTTCAATCAAACTCTGCAGGAAATTAGAATTGGGAGGACCAGGCGGGAAGCGCTGCGTGATATGGGGATTCGCTGCGGTGTACCATCTCTGAGCAGATTTGTGGAGGCCCTGGTTCAAGCGGACCAATTGGGGATAAGCATGGGCAACGTATTAAGAAACCAATCCGACCAGATGAGGATACTGCGGCGGCAGAGGGTACAGGAGGAAGCTCAGAAGGCGCCGATAAAGATGTTGTTCCCAACGATGTTTTTCATCATGCCCACCATATTCATTTTACTTCTCGCTCCGGCTGTTGTGAAAATAATGGAGGTCTTATGATCTCCGCTGGATACTGCCAGGTTGTCCATAAGTCTAAAGCAGAAGTTATTGGCAACCGTATCATTATTGCCGATGGATTCTTGTCGCGATTCAAAGGACTTCTGGGAAGGGCTGGTTTGGAAGAAGGTGAGGGCCTCCTAATTTCTCCCTGTTGGTCCATCCACTGTCTGGGAATGAAATTTGCTATAGATGCCATATTCCTTGATAAGGATTGCCGCGTTCTGGCCATACACGCCGATATGAAACCGGGAGCGATGGCGTCAAACCGCAGGGCTCGTTATGTGTTGGAACTACAAGCTGGAGAAGCAGCCAGGCATGACGTACAGATAGGGGAACAATTGATATTTGAGCCTTCCACCGGATGAGATCCTTCGCTTCGCCCAGGATGACAAAAAAGAACCGAGCTCCTAAGAAGCCCGGTTTTTATTTTTGTCGGCTTTGGCTCTGGCATCTTTGTCAAGGATGGTCTTGCGCAGCCGCAGCGATTTAGGGGTGACCTCTAGTAATTCGTCGTCATTTATAAACTCCAAACATTTCTCCAATGACATGATAAGCGGCGGCGTCAATCGCAAGGCATCATCAGATCCCGAAGCCCGGGTATTGGTAAGATGCTTCTTCTTACACACGTTGACGGTGATATCCATGCTGCGGGCATTTTCACCTACGATCATTCCCTCATACACCTCGGTTCCGGGGCCAATGAAGAGACTGCCCCGCTCCTGCACGTTGAATAAACCGTAGGCCACGGCGGTGCCGCTTTCCGAGGCTACCAGAGCGCCAACTCCACGGGCGGCTATTTCACCCTTGAACGGTTCATAACGCTCAAAGACGTTATTCATTATCCCGTTGCCCCGCGTATCGGTGAGGAATTGGGAGCGATAACCGATCAAACCCCGGGCCGGGAGCAGGAACTCCAGCTCCACCGTATCACCGTGGCCGTTATTCATCACGATCAGCTCGCCTCTGCGGATGCCTAGTGCTTCGATCACCGTGCCTACGAATAAGGAGGGAATATCTACATATAATCTTTCAATGGGTTCACATACCACTCCATTGATAATCTTGAGGATGACTTCGGGCCGGGTGACGGCAAACTCGTATCCCTCGCGGCGCATGGTTTCTATTAATATAGACAGATGCAATTCGCCCCGCCCGGATACCTTAAAACAATCAGGGGTTATTTCCTCCACTCGAAGAGATACATTAGAAAGTAGTTCCCGTTCCAGGCGATCTCTTAGATGACGGCTGGTAACGAAGGTTCCTTCCAAACCAGCCATGGGGCTGTTGTTAATTACAAAATTCATTGACAGGGTAGGTTCGTCGATATTTACGAACGGCACTGGCTCTACAGCATCGACCGCACATAAGGTCTCGCCGATGGTCATATCCTC
>CAZOMS010000297.1:0-2489 GCA_964580805.1 uncultured Syntrophomonas sp.
ATCCATTCTCAAGGGCGCATGGTCCTGGCAGCGGCGCAGGGCATTGGCTCCGGCCAGGATCCCGGTAGCCGCCGACTCCATGTATCCCTCCACCCCGGTGATCTGCCCGGCAAAAAACCAATTTGGATTCTGTTTAAGCTGCAAGGTGGGCATCAAAATCCGGGGGCTATTAATGTATGTATTACGATGCATTACTCCGTATCTTACAAATTCGGCATTCGCCAGTCCCGGTATCAAACGGAAGATCCGGTCCTGTTCGCCCCATTTAAGCCGGGTTTGACAGCCGACCAGGCCCAGAACCGTGCCTTCATTATTTTCTTGCCGCAGCTGGACCACCGCCCAGGCCCGCTGGCCGGTACGCGGATCTCTTAAACCTACTGGCCGCAGGGGGCCGAATCTGAGAGTGTCCAGACCTCGGCGGCCCATGACTTCTATGGGCATACAACCAGAAAAAAAGAGGCTCTTGTCGATACTATGACCCTCGGCAATGTCCGCTTGTACCAGCTCCTGGTAAAAGTGTTCATATTCATCCCGGCTCATCGGGCAGTTGTAATAATCGCTGTCACCCTTGTCATAGCGAGAGGCTTTAAATATCCGCGTCATATCCAGGCTCTCCCGGGTGACGCTGGGGGCGACTGCATCATAGAAAAACAGGTTCTCTTCTCCGGTGATCCGGCTCAATTCCCGGAACAATGCATCCGAGGTGAGCGGACCAGTAGCTATTATGCTGACCTCATCGGCAGGCGGGGCCTCCACCTCCTGGCGGATGGTTTCAATGTTGGGGTGGTTTTCAATTCGTTCGGTCACCAGGCGCGCGAAACATTCCCGGTCGACGGCCAAGGCCGATCCGGCTGGGACCCTGGCTTGTTCAGCACATTCCAGGATCAGCGAGCCCCAAGCCCGCATTTCCGCCTTCAACAATCCTTGCGCCGTGGCCGGCAGGTCCGATTTCAATGAATTGCTGCAAACCAGCTCGGCCAGATGCGCAGAGCTGTGAACCGGGGTCATCCGGGTCGGCCTCATTTCGTACAGTCTTACCCTCGCACCGGCCCGGGCCGCATGGTAGGCCGCTTCGCAGCCAGCCAGACCACCGCCGATCACATTAATGGGCGACAACATGTTCCCTCGTTTCGGGTCGATGCTTGCACTCCGGGTTTTGGCAGACCGCTTGTGATTGGTGCTTATTGTATTTCTCTACCATCGCATCTCCACAGATCGGGCATTTCACTCCGGTGGGTTTATTCCAGGAGCGGAAGTTGCATTCCGGGTAGTTCTTGCACCCGTAGTATCTCCGGCCCTTTTTGGATTTAAGGGCCAACACCGGTCCGCTGCAGAATGGGCAGTTCACCCCTGCTTCTTCGTTAATAGATTCAGTGTAACGGCAATCCGGAAATCCGGAGCAAGCTATGAATTTGCCAAAGCGGCCATGCTTGATTAGCAAGGGCTTGCCGCATTGAGGACATTCCTTGCCGGCATCCTCGTCTTTAATTTCCACCTTTTCTATAAGGTCCTGGGCCTTTTCCAGATCGGCATTGAAGGGATCGTAAAAGCCCTTGATGACTTCCTTCCAGTTCATTTTGCCTTCTTCGACCAAATCCAGTTCTTCTTCCATTCGGGCGGTAAAATCGATATCCACGATGTTGCCGAAGTGCTGGGTAAGCAGATCCACTACTATGTAACCTAGTTCAGTAGGCACAAATTGCTTGTTCTGCCGTTCTACATAACTCCGCTTGATTATGGTCTCGATGATTGGCGCATAAGTGCTGGGGCGGCCAATATTCTTCTCTTCCAGGAGTTTTACCAGGCTGGCATCGGTATAACGAGGCGGTGGTTGGGTAAAGTGCTGCTCCGGGACCAGCTTTTCCAGTTGCAGCCGTTGACCGCTCTCCATGTCGGGGATGGGATTCCTGACCTCATCCTCCTCATCCTTATAAACCTTTTTGTACCCGGGAAACTTCAGTTGGGATGAACTAGCCCGCAAACCGTACTCTCCCGCGGCTATCTCGGCCTTGACTGTGTCATAGCGGGCCGCCGCCATCTGGCTGGCCACAAAACGCTCCCATATCAACTTATAAAGGCGATACTGATCGCGGCCCAGATACTGTTTAATGCTATCGGGGGTACGGGTCACCGATGACGGCCGAATGGCTTCATGGGCATCCTGGGCCGACTTGCGGCTCTTGTATTGATTAGGGGTATGAGGAGCAAAGGAGTCCCCATATTCAGCTTTGATGAACTCCAGCGCCTCCGCCTGGGCCGTATTGGCAATGCGGGTAGAATCGGTACGCAGATAGGTAATCAAACCGACTGCACCCTTTTTGCCCAGTTCCAAACCCTCATACATTTCCTGGGCCACCCGCATGGTGCGGCTGGGGGAAAAGCCTAATCGCCTCGAAGCCTCTTGCTGCATGGTACTGGTTGTGAAAGGCGGTTTGGGCCGTATTCGTTTTTCCTTTTTCTCCAGGCTCTTAAGAATATATTCCGCTCCC
>CAZOMS010000298.1:0-2486 GCA_964580805.1 uncultured Syntrophomonas sp.
AGGAGAAGTGCATGGATATCGGGGAAAGGGTAATTATATGTGAACCCAGGCATCCTCTATACAACTTCAAAGGATCGGTTGTGGGGCGCCGCGGCCCCAAAGGCCCTGACGACATCTGGCTTTTACTATACGTTGATGATCGCGGACGAAGTTATCTTGTTCCCAGATCGATGGTCAGAGTCATTTCCGAGGAGGAAGATCCGGGCGCCCCGGACAAGTTCATTCGCAGGTAGGCATCTGCTATAACTAATCGATTAACAGGATACCGGCCACGGTTAGCTGGGCAGTAGTGAAAACCAGCTCCAGGCCAGCGGCTGCAAATGTCCGGACTACATTGATCCCCATGCCTTCCATCGAGGGGCGGGCGGTTCCGGGGTTGACACATATTTGCTCCCCTTTTTGGATGACGCAATTGTCGCACAATTTACACTCGCCGGCGCCCAGTGCCATGGCCAGGCGGAAACCATCGCTGAAAGCCTTTCTTTCCAGGCTCACGGCCATCTGGCCAAAACGCCGGGCAGTCACGTCAAAGGTTTGGCGCATAGATTCTTTGTCGTAATGATCAAGCTTCTGCTGCAATTGCAGCAAGAGGGCAAAAGTGTACTTATCTATCATCTGGCGATTATCAGCTACCGAGGGGAGAAACGGGGGACACATTAGGTTGTTGCCGTAGTTGGTGCACAGGTTGAGCTGGCAATGCATTCTGACCCGTTCGTCCAAAAATATATCCCGGGCCAGCAGCAGACAAGTCGGTTCAAACCCTATACTATTCGCATATGTTTCCAGTTCCAGGATGGCCTGGAGTTTACGTTTCAAGTCAAAATTCATTTTGGTCGCCCCCTATAGACTATTTAAAATAAGGAACCGAAATATTTGTTATTTCAGTATATATAATAAGGATATAATGAAACTACGGTAGTTGACCAATAAAATGAATATTTGGGTGCAGCGGGGTATCGGCCTAATAACTGGTACCAGGGAACCAGGTGAGAGTCCTGGACGGTCGCGCCACTGTAAACGGGGAGCATGTTTTCATTTGCCACTGGGTTAAATGCCTGGGAAGGTGGAGACAAGCGAAGATCCGTGAGTCAGGAGACCTGACCGCTGCATTGCACGTTACCTTCGCAAGAAAGGTGGAGTGACTGATATTTGAAGGCTTCTATTTTCTTGAACGAAAATGGGGCTTTTTTAATGCGACGAGGAGGATAAACGATGGATTTAAAAAATGCATTAGAGGAGATTCGGCCTCTCGACACCGAGGCTATGCAGAAGGCAGTCAACCGGCTCAACAACCTGACCAAACCCATCGGCAGCCTGGGGGTATTAGAAGATTTGGCGGTGCAGCTGGCGGGGATTACCGGGGATGTCATCCCCAAGGTTCGCAATAAAATGGTAATCGTTATGGCTGGCGATCACGGCGTGGTCGAAGAAGGTGTCAGCGCTGCGCCGCAGTCAGTCACGCCTCAGATGGTGTATAACTTTCTACAAGGTGGGGCAGGCATAAATGTACTGGCTCGCCTGGCCGGCGCTGAAGTTAAAGTTGTGGATGTCGGAGTGGCGGATCCCACCTTGCAGGATCCCAACCTGATCTCCCGGAAAGTCAGGTTAGGTACCGCTAATATGACCAAGGGAGCTGCTATGACCAGGCAAGAGGCCCTTAAAGCAATCGAAGTGGGAATAGAAATAGCCCAAACCGAAATAGACCGGGGCATAAATCTGCTGGCCACCGGGGAGATGGGAATTGGCAATACTACCCCCAGCAGTGCTATCCTCGCGTCCTATACCGATACGGACCTATCGGTCATCGTAGGTCCTGGGGTAGGGCTGAATGCAGGAGGGGTGGATAAGAAAGCCAAAGCCATTGGAACTGCTTTGGAAATAAATCACCCTGATCCGCATGATCCAATCGATGTCTTGGCCAAAGTGGGTGGATTAGAGATAGCGGGGATGACGGGCTTGATTTTGGGCTGTGCAGCCCGCCGAACTCCGGTTGTGATTGATGGCTTCATATCAGGAGCAGCAGCCTTGATAGCCTGCAAGATGGCTCCGTTGGTAAAAAGCTACATAATTGCATCCCATCTATCGGAGGAACCAGGCCACCGGGTGTTATTGGAGGTTATTGGCTTGGAGCCGATGCTGCGCATGCGCATGCGTCTGGGAGAAGGCACCGGGGCGGCGCTGGCATTCAATGTCATAGAGGCGGCGACCCGGATAATGAGTGAGATGGCTACCTTTGAGGAAGCCGGGGTAATTATGGATTAGCCAGAATTTATAGAGGAGGGCTGCAGGAATGAGTATCGGCTTAGCGAAGAATAGAGTATTGCTGTGTATGGTTATTATATGGATGGCCATTTCGGTAGTTGGCTGCAGCGGAGGAGTCGATGCACCCCAAGGCAAAGATTCGGTTCCAGCCAGCAGCCAGGGCTACCCGTTAACCATTACCGATGATATGGGACGGCAAATAGTCCTGACTGCTGAACCAATCC
>CAZOMS010000299.1:0-2459 GCA_964580805.1 uncultured Syntrophomonas sp.
ATTATCTTATCCCTTATGTTATACTGTTGAATATCATTTCAACAGGGGTGACTATTATGAAATACCTGCTTATTTTAGCCGATGGCATGGCCGATTACAAGATAACCGAGTTGGGCGACCGCACCCCGCTGCAGGTGGCTCGAACCCCCAATATGGACCGCCTGGCCCCTTCGTCCGAGATTGGCCTGGTCCAGACCATTCCGGCTGGTTTCCCCCCGGGGAGCGACGTGGCCAATCTTTCAGTAATGGGTTATGCCCCGGAAAAATACTATACCGGCCGCTCACCCCTGGAAGCAGTCAGCATGGGGGTGGAGTTAGGCCCCAATGACCTGGCCATCCGCTGTAATCTGGTTACCCTGTCAGCCGAGCCGGAGTATGTAGACAAGAGCATGGTCGACTATTCTTCTGGAGAAATATCCTCAGCTGAATCAGCGACATTGATCGCTGCCCTGAAGAAGGAACTGGACAACGAAGAATTCTGCTTTCATGCCGGCATAAGCTACCGGAACCTATTGATTTGGAAAAACGGGGCGGAGAAATCCCTGCAACTGACCCCTCCCCATGATATATCAGGCCGCCAGGTGGGCGATTATCTGCCCCATGGCGCTGACTGCAACGCTCTTATGGAACTAATGCTCAAGAGCGAGAAGATTTTGGCCCACCACCCGGTTAACGAAGAGCGCCGGGGCCAGGGGCTTAATCCCGCTACCTCTGCATGGCTGTGGGGCCATGGCACCCGGCCTGCCCTGGACAGTTTCCAGGACAAATACGGCGTACGGGGTTCGGTAGTATCGGCGGTGGACCTGGTGAAAGGATTAGGTATCTGTGCCGGACTTAAGCCGGTCAAGGTGGAAGGGGCTACCGGAGCTATCATCACCAATTTTGCCGGCAAGGCCGAGGCGGCTTTGAATGAACTCAGGCAGGGACAGGATTTCGTCTATGTGCATATCGAATCACCTGACGAGGCCGGGCACCAGGGGGAACTGGAGAAAAAGATTTGGGCTATCGAGCAGGTAGATAAAGAGGTGATCGGCCGGGTCATCGACGTTTTGGACCAGTTCGATGATATCAGGATCATGATCATGCCCGATCACCCCACCCCGATAGCGGTGCGCACCCACACCAGCGAGCCGGTACCGTTCCTTATCTATGATAAAAACCAGCCCTATCAATCGCCGGTGGCCGCATACGACGAAGAGAGCGCTCTGGCGGGAAAACTCATCGCAAGCGGCCCCCAGCTAATGGAGCGTTTCATAAAAGGTTGATCTTCCCCTAGGTTCGATGTATTTAGGATGCGGCGGGCTAAACCAAACAGGTTGAGATCTTGCCCACAACATGGATGCACACGGCGAGATCATAACTTACTACGAGCTAAGGCTGTTATCAGTCTTTTATGACGGTCTGGGCCGGGACCATACCCGGCCGAGTCTAATCTATCCAATCTTAAGATAATCCAGCACCACTTGGCCCATCTCCTGTTTGGGACACACGGTTCGATGCAGAATGGGCTTGTTCTCGATATCCCTTAACCCGGCCGGTATCGGTTTGCCTGTATACCCCTCCAAGGCTCGGGCCATGGCGAATTCATCCATACCCTGCAGCCCTTCCGGTCCTATTATCGCTTCAGCCACACTCTGGGAGAATTTATAGGGGCTGGCGGTGGAGGCGATTATGGTTGCCGTCCGGTCCCCGCTGCTGCCCCGATATTTCTGGTAGACATTCACGCCTACCGCGGTATGGGTATCCAGCAGGTAACCGTTGTTTTCCCAAACGTTGCGGATGGTGGCCCTGGTCTCCTTATCGCTGGCATAACCGGCCGAGAAGACGGCCTGTATCTGCGTTTTTACCTCATCGTTTACTTCATAGCAACCCTGGGTTTGCAAATCCTGCATCCAACCCGCCACCTTGCCGGCATCGTGTCCGGTCACCTCGAACAAAAGCCGTTCCAGATTGGAGGAAATCAAGATATCCATCGAAGGGGAGATGGTGCGGGCGAAATCCCGACGGCGATCGTAAATACCGCTATTGATAAAATCAGTCAGGACATAATTTATATTGGAAGCGCATATCAGACGCTGGATAGGGATCCCCATCTTCCTCGCATAGTAGCCCGCCAGGATATTGCCGAAGTTGCCAGTCGGCACCACCACATTTATATCTTCCCCGGCGCCGATGTGACCACCTGCCAGGAGATCTGCATAGGCAGATACATAGTAGACAATCTGGGGCGCCAATCGACCCCAATTGATGGAATTGGCAGACGACATCTTCATACCGTGGTCTGCCAGCTTATCGATGAAATCAGGATCGGCGAATATCTTCTTGACCCCGTTCTGGGCATCGTCGAAGTTGCCCTCCACCGCAGCCACCATTACATTTTTCCCGGTCTGGGTCACCATCTGCCGTTTTTGCACTTCGCTGACTCCATCCTGGGGGTAGAAAACCACGATCCTGATCCC
>CAZOMS010000300.1:0-2416 GCA_964580805.1 uncultured Syntrophomonas sp.
GTAAATGCATATAAGATGAATCACCGGAGAAATTATAATCATAAGTCCATGTGCCTGGAAGTGATGACCCCGCCGGAAAAATCCATTGACCCGGAGAGGATAATTATTCGGAAGGAACTGCAGTGGTGTGTTCACCATGTTTTGCAGCATCACGTCAGCCGGGATTATAAGGTTATACTGGCGCTTAGGGATTTGAATGAAATGAGCTATGAGGAGATAGCAGAGGTCTTGGACATTTCGGTGCCAGCGGTTAAATCAAGATTACATCGAGCCAGGATGGCGTTCCGCAGACACTTGGAGAAATCGGGATGTGCCAAGCTCATGAAGGATTATACCTGCTATTGTGAGGGAGTAATGTTGGCGTGAAATGTTCAACGGTTCGCAACCAGTTCAGCCGCTACCTGGAGGACGATGTGGATGCCGCGGCCCGGAAAAAGATCGACCAGCACCTTGGGGAGTGCGCTGAATGCAAAAATGAGCTGACTATTTTCACCAAATCGATACGAATCCTTCGTTCTGCCGTAAAGGTCAAACCGGAGAAATAGCCAGAAGTTTACCATCAAAAGCGGCCTGTCGGGCGCTTAAACCGTTAAAAAAGCCATGTATCGTTACCGCGATATGTGGCTTTTCGATATTTTTACGGCATCGCTGGATGTCATCCTGAGGCATAGCCGAACCTGCCCTTAACAGCGCTGCTTGCAGCACATTATGCATTCCCCGGTGGGGGGCCAGATTCGCTGCTGTGAAAGACATATCAGGGGTGACCTTATTTACGCAAGGTCTCGATAATTACCAGGAACTAGCCTGGCAGCCAAAAAGTTCTTCGCATTTTTTCGAAACTTTTTTGAATCTGCTGCATCTATACAGTAAAAGAACCAAAAAGGAAAGTCTCATAGTGCACGATGGGACTGGCAATAATGATCGGATTTTCCCGGGGAATCCAACCAACAAGTTTTCAAGTTGTCTAAAGTCCATGACAGAAAAGGAGAGAGATTTTTATGAAGACCGAACAAGAATACAGAGATAGTATCAGAGCCATGCAGCCCGTCGTATATGCATTTGGTGAGAAGGTTGAGCAGGTTGTGGATCATCCGGCCTTTGCGCCCACTGTTAACTCCATAGCCCTGACCTACAAGATGGCCAAAGAAACTGAAAATGAGACTCTCATGACGGTGAAATCGCCCTTCACCGGCAAGATGACCAACCGTTTCCTGCACATCTGCCAGTCGCCGGAAGAGTTGATCAAGAGAGCTGAATTGAGTAAATTCCTTACCCCGTTTCATGGTGCTTGTGTAGGCGCCCGCTGTGTTGGCACCGGCGCCCTCAATACCCTGTTCATGATCACCGATGACATTGACAAGAAACATGGTACTGATTATCACGACCGATTCGTCAAGTTCTTGAAACACGTACAGGAAGAAGACCTGGTAACCAGCGGTATGGTAACCGACGCCAAAGGTGACCGGTCATTAAGTCCCAGTCAGCAAGCCGATCCCGATGTTTATCTGCATATAGTGGAAAGACGGGAAGACGGAATCGTGGTCAGAGGCGCTAAAGCGCATCAGTCCGGCGCGGCCCTGGCTCACTACAACCTGGTGGTTCCCACTACCTCCATGAAGGAAAATGAAAAAGATTTTGCTATCGCCTTTGCCGTGCCTTCCAATGCTCCCGGGATAGTCCATATAGCTGAGGGACCGGCTCCCAATGCCCGCCGTTTGATGGACTCCGATGAGATGGATTTCGGTAATGCCGAGTATGGCGTGCATGGTTCCACCCTGGTGGTATTCGATAACGTGTTCATTCCCAATGACATGATCTTCATGTGCGGCGAATATGAATTTGCCGGAGTGATGGCCAATACCTTCGGCACCTTCCAGCGTCTGGCTACCGCTTCCTGCAAATCGGGGCATTGCGATCTGACCTATGGCGCAGCCGCGGTGGCAGCAGATTACAACGGCATTGAAAAACTGAGTCATATCAAGGATAAGATCGTGGAAATGTCTTTCCAGTCCGCCCTGGCCTATGGAACTGCCATTGGCGCAGCTTATAAAGCCAAACCTCATCCCTCCGGTGCTTATATCCCTGACGACCTGCTCGTCAATGCGGCCAAACTGCAGGCGGTGGACGCGGTGTGGGAATGCTCCAAGCTGGCTACCGAAGTAGTCGGAGGTATCGTTTCGACCGCACCGACCCAAAAGGACTTGAATAATCCGGAGATAGCCGAATACGTAGATAAGTATTTTCGGGGCAAAGCCGATGTTTCCACCGAGAACCGGGTAAGAATCGCCCGCTTGATCGAGTACCTGTGCGGACAGGGATCCATTATTCCTACCGAGTCTTCCCATGGTGGCGGCCCGGCTGCGGTTCAGAAATTAGGTATGCGTTTGAACAACAACGTCAATTACTTTAAAGGCAA
>CAZOMS010000301.1:0-2403 GCA_964580805.1 uncultured Syntrophomonas sp.
GTCAAATACAATACCCTTGATTATATCGATGTCATCAACATGGGGCTGCGGGTTATGGATTCGACTGCCGCATCTCTTTGTATGGACAACAATATACCCATAATCGTCTTTGATTTGACCAAGTGCGGTAATATTCTGAAGGTTATCATGGGTTACGACATTGGTACTTATGTTGGGAGGTAAGAATTGTGCTGGATGATATTTTAACAGACGCTGAAAGCAGGATGGACAAAACCATCGAGCATTTGATCGGGGATTTCGCAGCAATGCGAGCCGGGCGGGCCAATCCAGCCATGGTAGATAAGATCATGGTCAATTACTACGGCGCCCCTACCCCGATAAACCAATTGGCCAATATCAATGTTCCAGAAGCCCGGCTTTTGATCATCAATCCCTGGGATAAAACCAGCATCGCTGACATAGAAAAAGCCATCATGAAATCCGACCTGGGCATTAATCCCAATAGCGATGGCAATGTGATCAGGCTCAACATTCCCCAGCTGACCGAAGAACGCAGGAAAGACCTGGCTAAAGTGGTCAGAAAGAGAGCTGAGGAAGGCAAGGTGGCTATCCGCAATATAAGAAGGGAAGCCAACGACCTGATCAAATCCAGTGAAAAGGATAAATTGATCTCTGAGGATGCTGGGAAAAAAGGTTTGGATGATATCCAAAAGATCACCGACCGGTTCATTAAGGATATTGACCAGATTCTGCAGCAAAAAGAAAAAGAGATCATGGAAGTCTAGCCCTGTGGATAGGAAACGCAGATGTGGTAATATTAGATAATACCCCCTCATGGGGGTTTTACTAATTATGGGAAGAAGGGAATCTGTGGCGAAAAAGAAAAGCATGCCTGACACCACCTTGATGGAAGGCCACATGCCCCAACATATCGCCATAATAATGGATGGCAACGGCAGGTGGGCGCAACAGCGCCTGTTGCCTCGTACGCTTGGACACCGGGCAGGCATGAGCACCTTAAAAAAGGTAGTGCAAACCTGTGATGAGCTCCGGGTACCCTTCCTCACCGTTTTTGCATTCTCCACCGAGAATTGGAAAAGGCCGGAAACCGAGGTCAATTACCTGATGAACCTGCTGGTGGAGTTTTTGCACCGGGAATTGGACGAATTGCATCGCAACAACGTCCAGATCCATGTTCTGGGAGACTATGAAGCCACCCCTCCCAAGTGCCAGGATGAGATCCGCCGGGCCCTGGCTATGACCCGCCACAACACCGGCCTGATATTTAATATTGCCCTTAATTATGGATCCCGACGGGAGATCGTGGATGCGGTCAAATCCGTATCGAAGCGGATTTTGAGCGGGGAGATCCAACCTGATGCCATAGATGAGCATTTGTTTGCCCAGTCCCTCTATACCGCCGGAATGCCTGATCCTGACCTGCTCATCCGGACTGCAGGCGAAAAGCGCATCAGCAATTTTCTGTTGTGGCAGGTGGCCTATGCCGAGATCGTGGTCAGTGACGTTTTATGGCCGGATTTTACCCCCGAAGAACTATACCGGGCGATTAAGGAATTTCAGGGACGGGATAGGCGTTATGGGGGTTTGAAAAAATGACGAAAGAGACTGTTTATGCTTAAGAATCGAATAATTACTGCTATGGTCGGCATACCCTTCCTGATTGGGGCAGCTTATCTCGGCGGTGTTTACTGGCAGGTACTGGTAGGGCTGCTTACCGCCGCGGCCCTGATTGAATACTGCGCCATGATGCGCGGTAAGGGTTTTCACCCGTTTATGGTGTCCGCAGCTTTCCTGGCTTTTATACTGCTGTTCAGAACTCAATTGGGATCATATCAGGCGGGATTATTCCTGGCTGGTTTGTTGCTGATGATCATCGGACTGGTCTTTACTTATCCTCACAGAAACCTTCATGATTTGGCCTTGAGTTTATTCGGCTCGGTCTATACGGGCTTTTTTTTCAGCTACGCTCTGGCGTTGGGCCGCACAGAGAGTGCCTTTTATCTCCTGCTGCTGGTGTTTATACTTACCTGGGCCAGTGATGTGGGGGGATACTTGTTCGGGCGGATTTGGGGCAAACACAAATTGGCCCCCCGGCTTAGTCCTGGAAAAACCGTAGAAGGTTCGGTGGGAGCAATCGTGCTGACCATATTGGCAGCTTTGATGTATAGGTATATGAGTGGCGCCGAATATTTGCAGGCAGGAATTTTACTGGTTATGGCTTTCGTATTCAGCGTGGCTGCCCAACTGGGGGATCTGCTGGAATCAGCCATAAAACGGTTTTTCGAGGTGAAAGATTCCGGCCGCTTACTGCCTGGCCATGGGGGAGTATTGGACCGCTTCGACAGCTTCATGCTGGTATCGCCGGTGGCCTATTATTTCCTGGTGGTATTGCCGCCGTACCTGTAATAAATATAGACATGA
>CAZOMS010000302.1:0-2403 GCA_964580805.1 uncultured Syntrophomonas sp.
AGTTTTCCAACATCACGATAACTATGTTCTTGCCTATATCATGAATATCGCCTTCCACCGTTGCCATGACAATCGTGCCATTGTTCTGGGAGGCTGCATCCTGGGACAGGAATGGTTTGATAAATGCAAAGGCCTTCTTCATTGCTTCCGCTGCGGTCATGAGCTGGGGCAGGAAATATTTCTTTTGTTCATACAACTCCCCCGCCCTTTCAATCCCCGGTATCAGGCCCTGGTTGACTATTTCCAAAGCCGGCATCCCCATCTGCAGCGCTTCATCGATTAAGGCTTTCATTATAGCGCTGTTACCTTCCAGTACCGCCTTCTGGATGCGAGCGGTTACACCGTCATCAGCCGCGGTCCCCGCTGCCGGGGGATCGGCTGCATTTCCGGCCGTCGTTCCGGCTCCCCTTTCCTTGATCTGGTCGGGAATGTTGCAGCGCTCGCAAATCGGGTCGCGCACTCCACCCGTCGGTAAGGAATTGGCATTGTAATCCTTGTAATAATCAATAAAAGCGGCGCAATGTCCATCCCGGTTCAGTAGTACCGCGGCCGCCCGGGTCACGTCCATCATTCGCTGGTCGAAAGGATTGAGGATAGGCAGATCCAGCCCGGCGGCCCAGGCCATGGCCAGGAATGTCGAGTTCAATATGTCACGAGCCGGGAGTCCATGTGACACGTTGCTGATTCCCAGGACCGTCCCCGCTCCCATTTCCTCCTTAACCTGCCGTACGGCAGACAGCGTCTCCATGACCTGCAACTGCTCTGCGCTGGCGGTCTTCACCAGGCAGTCTATGAATATATCCTCATCCCGCAGGCCGTATTCCCTGGCCCGCCGGTATATCTTGCGGGCTACCTGCAAACGTCCTGCCGCCGAATCGGGGATCCCATTTTCATCAAGACACAATCCCAGTATGGCTGCTCCGTATTTCTTGGCCAGCGGCAGAACTGCATCGAGGCTCTTGTCTTCGCCAGTGGTGGAATTTATCAGGGCCCGGCCCACAAAACTCTTCAATCCCTCTTCAATGGCTCGTTGGTTGGTGGAATCCAACGACAAGGGTATGTCCACCGCAGCTTGTATAGCGGCCACCGCCTGATTCATCGCGGCTGGCTCATCGATGCCGGGAACTCCCATGTTGACATCCAGCATCGATGCGACCCCGGCCTGGCGTTTGGCCTCTTCAACCACCAACTGCATTTTTCCCTCTTTAATATCACCGGCCAGTTTCTTCCTGGCAGTGGGATTAATTCTCTCCCCAATCACTGCCAGCGGCTGATCGGGGCCAAGCAATAAGGCCTGACTGCGAGAAGCAAATCCGCGCAGTTGCACCGCCTGGCGACGTGGGGCCGGCATGCCCTTCAGTACCGCGGCTATGGATTGGATATGCTGGGGGGTGGTACCGCAGCAGCCACCGATAAGGTTGGCGCCCGCATCTTTCAGGCGCAGGGCGTGTTCCGCCATCTCCTCGGGAAG
This sequence comes from uncultured Syntrophomonas sp., assembly GCA_964580805.1. GTDB lineage: Bacteria > Bacillota > Syntrophomonadia > Syntrophomonadales > Syntrophomonadaceae > PHAA01. The sequence continues at coordinate 1,472 of CAZOMS010000302.1, forward strand.
AGCGGGGAAGACAGTCTTGTCTCCTATCAGACGGGGCAGACCGGCATTGGGTTCCACCGATACAAAACCCCTGGTATACCTGGCCATCACCTCGACGACCGGTAGCAGATCCAAGGCTCCCCCTGAGCAATTGGCACCCATGGCCAGAGGCTGCAAAGCATCGAGGATCACCACTGCGGTCAGGGGATCAGTTCCGGTCATGGTCCGGCCACCAGGCTCAAATGTCAAATGTACAATAACCGGCAGCCGGCTGGCCTGTTGGGCTGCAATCAAAGCCGCCCGCATCTCGCCAATATCAGTCATGGTCTCGATGGAGATCAGATCAGCCCCCGCTCTTTCCAGGGCTGTCGCCTGCCGGGCAAAAACTTGGTACAGATCATCGAAATCCACATTGCCCATCGGTCGCAGCAAACGCCCGGTCGGACCTATACAACCAGCCACCAAAACTTTGTTTTTGGCTGCCGCCCGGGCCAGCCGGACCGCTTCACTGTTAATCTCCTCGACTCTATCCTCCAGACCATATTCAGCCAGCTTGAAACGATTGGCCCCGAATGTGTTGGTTTCGATTATGTCAGCTCCGGCTTCTGCATATTGCTGATGAATCTCCTGCAGGACCTCTGGATGTTCAACCCCGAACAGCTCCGGACACTGTCCTGGCAGCATGCCTTTTTGCTGAAGCATGGTGCCCATGGCTCCGTCCAGTACCAGAATCCTTTCCCGCAAAATACCTTCAATGTCTTTGATCATTCATCTCTCTCCCCATCGCTGTAATATATGAAAAGCCCTCTTCCATCAAAAGAGGGCTTTATGTTTTACACCCCTCTTATCTGTCAGGAAAAGTTCCTGCAGGATTTGGCACCGTACATTAAAGTCGGTTGCCGGGTTTCATCGGGCCCGTCCCTCCACCACTCTGGATAAGAGTCTATTAGCTT
>CAZOMS010000303.1:0-2381 GCA_964580805.1 uncultured Syntrophomonas sp.
TCAGCCCCACCGCCTCGGCAAAGGCCCCGGCCACGGCTGCCATGGGACCAACCCCGGCCTGCCATCCTGCTTTGTTCATGGATACGGCTATTGGGGGCGCGCCGGGGAGCAAGTCCAGCGGGGCCAGCGAAGTTCGGAATTCCGGATGGACGTCGATGTAGGCTTCCAGGCCGCTCCTGAGCCTGATTATCTCTTTTTCACATAAAGTAATAAGACTGTCATTATAACTGTCGTTGTCAACCCCGATGGCCAGATCGGTTTCTCTAACCCCGACCCGGAAATAGTGCAAGTCGGATCCGGCGTGTAAAGTCCTGTAACTGCGGTCCACATAGTCATTCCCGCTATTCATGGTCTTCCCTATACCGCCTCTTTTATCTCGAAATGAAGCGTTATGGCTCGGGTGGGGCAGCAGTCCAGGCACATACCACAGACTACGCATTTGGAATTATCAAAGGAGACCTCCATGCTGCTGCGCTCAATATACAGCGCTTCAGTAGGGCAAAAGGACGCACAAGCTCCGCATTGAATGCAAACCGATGGCTGCCATACAACGGTCTCGCTCAACGGCTCGACGCCAACACCCAAGCTTCTTAGGAAAGCCACGCCCTGGTCATAGCTGCCCTTGTCACCTTCCAGTTCCAGGACCAAAAATCCTTCCTTTTGGGGATTGATGTCCGCCTTGAGGATATTGATGATCAGATCATAATCTTTAACCAGTCTATATATGATCGGCTGCTCGGATTGAGCGGCGGAAAAATAGCACACCAGCTTGTTCTTCATTTGATATTACCTCCTCTTTTCAGCATCTGAGTCCGCGCCGCTCGGTTTCTTGGCGGGAATGGACTTAAATACGATGTCGGCATCAGCAGACGGTATGCCGGCAACCGGCTGGGTCAGCTCGAACTGACCGTTTTGAATCCAGCCCTTAAGTATCTGCGCGATCTGGCGGGCCCGGGGATAGCTTGATTGCGGGGTGGTGACCACCGTCTTGCCATTGATTATTATCTTCCCGCTCTTCAGGTCTTTGTAATTGACCCGACCCAGATCCATGGGCTTGCAATAAGGATACCCCTCATCATAGTCAACGATCGGGCAGTATATATCTTCATCCCTGACCGCTGTGAAACGGAGCATTTCTTCATCCAGAATCGGGATGGGAATGCCGACCCCGACCGCCATGGTCGCACCATAACCTATGAAACTCAAGCCTACCAGCCAATTGGGATCCATCTGCTTGAGATCCCCTATCAAGGCCAGGGTGCCTGCACCGGAAAGGGGCACCCCGTTCTCGCCGCGAGGTACGTTGGGATGGTGCTGGGTACCGCTCCAGGCAACATAGCCGATCCCGCCGCCCAGGAATATCCGGGTACCGATCCCTATAGTACGGTAGTACGGATCATTCAGCAAGGGGCTCAATTGGCCGGCGCTGGAATAACTGGCGTTGCCCACCTTGGGCTTAAGAATTCCCATGTAGGTGTATATTACCCTATCCCCCAGATTGATGGCGCAATTATAATTCTGATAGGCGTTGCGGGGATTGAATAAAAAAGCATCGTTGACATCGTTGAGGGTAATGGTGGCTTCCACCTTCTTGTTGGGGTAACAATCGGTTCCATATCCGATGGCGTCCAGTCTTATTTCTTTTCCGGCTACCAGATCGTGGATGAGATGTCCTCCCCCATAAGTAAACCGGCCGGGGAATACTTTATTCTCCGGGTCATTCTCGGGCAGCTGACCGGCGCCCACATAAGCATCCACGGCAGCTATACCGGTGTAGGCCTCCACCCCGTTCAACCATACCTTTTTCATTTTTATGCGGGGATTGGAATGACCGAAGTTTATGAATGCCCCCGACGAACACATGGGACCGAAGGTGCCGGTGGTGACTACATCTATCTCCCGGGCAGCCTGGGCATACCCCTTCTCCGCCACCACTGCGATGACTTCTTCAGCGGTCACCACCACCGCTTCCCCGCGTCTTATCTTTTCATTGATCTCTTCATAGCTTTTCTTGACTGCCATCACTTGACCCTCCTTATAAATAACCTCATCAGCTGCTGGGCTGTCTTTACGGCCGCCCGGGCATCGGCTGAATAGGCATCGGCTCCTATCTGGTCGGCATACTCCTGGTTCAATACCGCTCCCCCCACCATCACCCTCGATTTAAGATTGAGGCTCTTCACCCCTTCTATCACGTCCCGCATTCGCGGCATGGTAGTGGTCATGAGAGCACTCAATCCAATGATGTCAGCGTCTTCCTGCCGGGCGGCATCCAATATTCTTTCCGCCGGCACGTCTTTGCCCAGATCTACTACCTTGAACCCATAGTTTTCCAACATCACGATAACTATGTTCTTGCCTATATCATGAATATCGCCTTC
>CAZOMS010000304.1:0-2376 GCA_964580805.1 uncultured Syntrophomonas sp.
GCATTTACTTGAACTTTTGCTATTTTTTATGATATGTTTTTCAGTGGTCTCGGACTGTCCCCGTGCCTTCGTGCCTTGATTAGCACCGGCTCTTTTCAGCAAGATGAAAGCCACCACTATGAAGGGCAGTCCCCCAATGAGGCCGGTAATAGCCGGGCCCAGGAGCGGATTTGAGCCGGTCTTGGCCATAAGAACGGCCAGACCCGCGCCGGCGTTTATGGTGGAATGGATCATGGCGGCCGGAATGACGCTGTTCATTTTGATGGTCGCATATCCTTCGATAATCCCCAGCCACACGCAGAATCCAACCATCATCAAGATCCCCAGCCATGGATAACCCATATAATCGATGCCGTAATTATGCCCCATGGCGATGACCGGCGCATGCCACAAGCCCCATATGATGCCGGTCACCACCAAGGCCCACCGGTCGGATAGCAGCAGACGCAGCTTGGGCAGCAGATAGGCGCGCCAGCCCAGCTCTTCCCCCAGGGTGGGGATAATATTTATGATCGGGCCGATAATGACTACCTGAAGCAGAGTCACCAGGAACAGGGTCTGGGCGGTAAGCACACCCGTCCGGGCGGCGGGCTCTTGTAACATAGTGAACTGGGGATCAAACATGCCGGGCATGATCAGGAAATAGACTGCCACGCTCAATAACAACAGGGCGGTGGGTCCGAAGAAGATCAGCAGATATTCTTTGATGTGTCCCTTGAAATTGGGGCCTAGCATCATGTTGCTAAATCCCTCCCTGGTTATTACCCGCGTCAGTATGTTGCACAGGGCGGGGACGAACATTCCGGCCATCACAATATAAATGGTCACCCCGGTTCCATAGGTCAACCCCCGCAGGGGTATCTGCCCGAAAATAAGCCAGGTAATCACGAAAGTCAGGGTTACAAACCAGATCAGCCGTTTTCTTACCATCGTCCTATCCTGCTCCATGATTGCCTTACCTCCCTATTCTGGACTGCAATTGCTTTGCAGCCGGGCGACGATGTTTTTAAACCGCTGGTTATCCGCCAGCACTGAGAACCCTGGATTTTCAGCCACTGCGGCACACATGCTGCGCTTGATCGTTTTGTCATCCCGGGGCAGGTCCTGACCGATATCCAATTTGATCAGCCACTGGTCCAGTTTGTCAAAAAACTCATCGCCGTGCAGTTTCAGAGGATAAACATCGTCGGTTACGATTTCGGTGTATTGCTGCAGCATATCCAGGGCCCGGTCATGATTGTTCTGAGCCACATACCCCTGGGCCGCCACAATATATGTCCCGATCACAACACCCGGGTGCAGATGGCGCATATCGAACAAGTCCGCAATGTCCAAGGCGCGCCCTAGCACCTCTTCAAATTTGGCCGGATCAGCGGTACACAACCTGAGATAAGCCGGGAAAAAGTTGAACAGGACTACCAGGTTCTGATAAATCCCTATCTGCAATACTCCCTCGGCATCCTCGACCTGGCCCCGCATCTGGTAGGCCGAAGCCATCAGCACTTCAGGGGGCATGGCCGGTTCAATGGTTCCGTCCAGCAGGTCCAGGACCGTGGCGGCATCTCCAGTCGCCAGGGCACAGTAGGCTTCCATGTAAAGAGCCTTTCTGGTCAACGACACATCATCGCCCTCCTCTTTGACCCTGGTAAACAGGTTCCGGGCTTCCTCGATCAAGGCGGTTGATTCCGGCGAGTCCTTCAGTAACTCCACATGGTTGAGCAATAGTATCCCCATCTGCAGCAACAAGGGAAAACAGGAGTAGTATTTCTTGATGACCTGGCGGCATTCTCCCAGCACCGCATCCAGAGGCTTCGAGGCAAAATCGGCGCTCAGGCGGCGATACAGTTTGCTTATTGCTTCCTTGGTCATTTGCGGCTGGTAGTCCATGAGGCCATCGATGCTTATGTTAAAGTAGGTGGCCAGCAGGGGCAGCAGGGTTATATCGGGATAGCTCTGTTCGGTTTCCCATTTGGAAACGGACGCCTTGGAAACCCCGATATAGTTCGCCAGGTCTTCCTGGGTGATGCCTTTTTCCTTGCGCTTTTTTACCAACACCTTGGCAATATTGATCTCCTTCATAATAATTCACCTCCGCTTTCGGTCGAATCGACGGTTCGATTGGTATGCATAAATATACTGGCTTCCACGCTGCCGCTTAACGTCCGCCCGTATATTATGCATGCCCTGCGACCGCTTTAAGTTCCCCAACAAAAAACCCTGATCCTGTATAACTCATCCTCTGCCTATATCTTAGTCAGTAGTACGGAGTTATTCAAAGGATTAGGGTTCAATTTAAGGCAACAATATCAACCAACGCGATACAATAACTTGGGGACTGTCCGAGACCACTGAAAAACATATCATAAAAAATAGCAA
>CAZOMS010000305.1:0-2366 GCA_964580805.1 uncultured Syntrophomonas sp.
TCCCTTTCCCCCATGACCTTACCCCATCAACTAGCGGTACTGGTGCTGACAGAACAGATATATCGTGGATTCAAGATTCTGAGAGGCGAACCCTACCATAAATAACTCTATTAGTCTCTACATTAATAGAGTCCACATATAGACCGCACCTATAGATCCCAGAACTATCAATACTATATTGATCCTGGCCCAGGACAGGAGCAGGGCGACTGCCCCGCCGCAGACGGCAGAGGCTGTATCACCGGTAGATGACAGGATACCTGGGAAGATGAGTGCTCCCAAGGCAGCAAAAGGCACATAGCGGAGGAAGGCCATCCAGAAGCGGGGCAGATGTACACCTTTCAGGAACACAATGGGCAGCATACGGGGCAAATAAGTGACAATCCCCATGCCCAAAACCACAGCCCAAAGACTAGTCATACCTGGTCCTCCTCGTAGGGGAATAGCACCGCTCCCAATAAGGCAGCGATAACGGCAGCGAATACGATTCTCAAGCCAGCAGCCATATGCGCCAGAGCAGGCACGAAGGTCAGGAGGGAGTTCACCAACATTGCAGCGCCGGCAATAATCAGGGCCGCCTTGGATTGGCGGCAGGCCGGGGCCAGCAAAGCAATAAACATAACGTAAAGGGCGATCCCCATACTCGCTTTGATAGCTGCAGGAAGTCCGCCCGCGATGAACAGACCTATCCAAGTAGAAGCATTCCAAGCTGCAAAAGCTGTCAGATTAAGGCCCAGGAGGAATACCGGGTTGAGTTTGGGAGTCGGTTGGGTTGATGCCACTGAAAAGGTTTCGTCGGTAATCCCAAAAGAGACCATCGATAACAAGCCTTTGGAACTACCGGCCTCAATGCGGGGGGCAAGGGAGGCCGACATCAATAGGTGACGGAGGTTTAGAACAAAGGTCGTAAAAACTACCTCCCCCATGGCGCTCCCTAACGCGAGCATATTGACGCCGACGAATTGACTGGCACCGGCGAAAATTACCAAAGACATCAGGATGGTGATTTGGTCCGGCATCCCGGATGCCCTGGCCAGCAAGCCAAAGGTCATGCCGATAGGCAGGTAACCAATGGCGATAGGGACACCGGCCTTGCAGCCTTTCCAAAAAGCTCCCTGCATTCCCTTTTTCTCCGCCAAGACTTGGCCAGACATAATGGAACTCCTTTCCCCGGCATGGATAAAATCCGTTAACAAGATTAATATAGTATATAGAAGAAACCGGTCAGCGACAAGGCGTTTCCTATCCTCCAAGGTACTGAATATGTACTTGGAAGACAGTCAAAGGAGTGATTGCGTGGAGCAGCAGCCAGGCAGGAGTCAGTATGAATTGGCCACATTCGCGGGGGGGTGCTTTTGGTGCATGATCGCACCTTTCCAGCAGCTTCCCGGGGTCGTAGAAATTGAATCAGGGTATACCGGAGGGCATACGGAGAATCCGACTTACGAACAGGTATGTTACCAGGATACCGGGCATTGTGAAGCAGTACAGGTTACTTTCGATCCGTCCCGTACTCAATATGCGGAGTTGCTGCAAATATACTGGCAGAACGTAGACCCTACCGATGCCGGGGGGCAGTTCTATGACCGCGGACCTTCCTACCGCCCGGTGATATTCTATCACAATGAGCAACAGAGACAGGCCGCGGAGGAGTCCAAAAAAGACCTATACGAGAGCGGGCGCTTCACCAAACCTGTTGTAGTAGAGATCATGGCTGCGGGGAAATTCTACCGGGCTGAAGAATACCATCAGGATTATCACCGTAAGCAGCCGCAGCACTACCAAAGATATAGACAATCTTCGGGGCGGGATAAATTCAAGAGCAAGTATTGGGGCCAGGCCAAGGAAGAAGCGGTTAAAAAGCTGACTTCCCGGCAGTATGAAGTTACCCAACGTAATGGCACTGAACCTCCATTCAATAATGAATATTGGGATAACCACCACCCTGGCATATATGTAGATATAGTATCGGGCGAGGTTTTGTTCAGTTCGCTGGACAAGTTTGATTCCGGCAGTGGTTGGCCTAGCTTCACGAGACCCCTGAACAAAGACCGAATCATGGAAAAAACCGACCGTAGTCATTTCATGGTACGAACCGAAGTGCGCAGCCGGGAGGCTGATTCCCATTTGGGGCATGTCTTTCCCGACGGACCGGCCCCGGCCGGACTGCGCTACTGTATTAATTCGGCTGCTCTGCGGTTCATACCGGTGGAGAATCTGGAAAAAGAGGGGTATGGGGAATATCTGGCCCTTTTCGACCCCTTGCCATCACCGTAAAAAGCAGGTACAATGAGTGAGCCAAATGAAAATAAGATTTGCCGTGCTAGATGGGGAATTAGCGGTGCCCTGTAACCTGCAACCCGCTA
>CAZOMS010000306.1:0-2365 GCA_964580805.1 uncultured Syntrophomonas sp.
TTAGGATTTTCGCCAAAAGGTCGTAAAATCCTGCAAGCAATAAAAAATAAATCCAGCCTGCGCATCCTCAGCCGGGGCAGCGCAATCAAAGCCGCTGCTGAAGACAAGGACGCGGAGGTTCTCCGGGACATGTTAAGGCTGGACGTATTGGCAACCGATCTGTACTGTCTTCTTTATCCCCAGGCCCGGCAAAGATATGGAGCCCGGGACTTCACCACCTCTCCACAGTTGGTGACCGGCGAATAGCCCTTTAATTTGTCATCCCTGATATCTTATTCCTTATTTCGGTCAGTTTCTCCTCTGCTGCCCTTCGGCCCAGATCCACAATCTCCCGTGACCGCTCGAACTCCTTGGGGTTGATATGCCCGACCGCCGGCTGAATCAAAACATCGGCGTCAGCCGTGACGGACTCGAAATGATGTTGGCCCATTATTTCCAGCGAGGTCATAATCACATCCATGGCATTGGCAAACTCTGTCTTTCTCCCCGCGCCATAGGTCACGTCCACGGCGATTACCAGGTCAGCTCCCCTATCCCGGGCTACATCGATGGGCAGCCGATCACAAACTGCCCCATCCACCAACACCATTCCGTCTTTAAACAGGGGGACAAAAACACCTGGTATGGATATACTGGCTCGGACTGCCTCGGTTACCGAGCCCTCGCTGGCCACTACTTTCAATCCGGTAACCAAATCAGTACTCACAGTCATTACTGGGAAGTCAAGGTCGGCAAAGGTCCTCCTCTTGGTGACAAGGTCCAGGAATTCGGTTATCCGATTTCCAGCCATGAACCCCATCCGGGGCATACTTATATCGTATAATAAACGGGTATTCATGTTCTCTATCATTTTGTCCAGCATGTACAGGTCAGCGCCGCAAGCGTACACGCACCCCACCATGGCGCCCATACTGGAGCCGACGATAAAGTCGAACTCGATGCTATTCTCTTTCAGGACCTGCAGAACTCCTATATGAGCGAGGCCCCGCGCGCTTCCCGCTCCCAGCACCAGGGCCACTCTGGGATTTTCGGCCACCTCGGATCATCCTCCTTATTCTAAGACTCCCTCGGGCCAGCATATATATTTAGCATACTCTGAGGGAGGTTCTCGTTTTGTCCAAATATGCCCGTTTCCTGTTTATCGCAATGGTCCTGGTCATCACCCTGTTCATGCTGATCAATCCGCGCGAAACGGTGGCATCTGCGGCCTCCGGATTCAAACTATGGTATACTGCTGTTTTGCCGGCCCTCTTCCCGTTTTTTGTAGTGGCCGAACTACTGGTCGGGTTGGGCTTCCTGCATTACCTGGGTAAGTGGCTGGAGCCGCTGATGAGACCACTTTTCAACCTGCCCGGCAGCGCTTCCCTGGTGGTGGTGATGGGGTTCACTTCAGGTTTCCCGGTAGGCGCCTTACTGACCCGGGAGCTTTACCAGCGCCGGATGCTGAGCGCCGGCGAGGCGGAACGGTTGGTGTCCTTTACCAACAACTGCAGCCCCCTGTTTATAGTAGGAGCGGTCGGGGTCGGTATGTTTGGCAGTCCGGTGATTGGTTACTGGTTGGCGGCCGCCCACTACCTTTCGAATTTTCTGGTGGGGATGATCCTTAGGGTCACATCTTCTTCCCCATCCCCAAAATTCAAACCTGCTCTCCGGCGGCCAACCGATTCGGACCCAGTCCAATTACCGGATTCCATCGGCAAAATGATGGGCAATGCAATTCATAAGGCTATCACCAACGTATTGGCAGTGGGCGGATTCATCGTGGTATTCTCGGTACTGACCCGGATGCTCTCCGTTTGGGGAATTATCGATATCGCCGCTCAAATGCTCGTCAATAGTTTGGGCTTACTGAACCTCACCTATCCGCTGGCTTATGGCTTATGTATGGGTTTTTTCGAGATCACCCTGGGTTCGCAAACCACTGTCGCCTCGATGACCGCGGATCATCTCCCGACCCTGGTGGCGGTGAGTTCCATCCTCGCCTTCAGCGGTCTGTCCATAATCGCCCAAGTGATGAGTATTGTAGCCGGGCTGCCGATCCGATTTTGGTTCTATATCCGGGCCCGTATCCTGCAGATCATCCTATCGATCAGCATCATATCCATTGTTTACGCCTTAATGGGGAAAAATTCGATCAGCACCCTGACCATGGATGGTCCACCCATTTACAAAGTGCTATACGCGTTTGATGCCTGGACCCTGTCCCTAATTTGCATGGCGGCCGGGGCTGTAATAATCTTATTGATGCTGGGGTTTGCCTGGCTCCGATCCCGCTAGCTTACCTCGTCCTCGGTTTGAATTCTTATCTGGTCACGACCCTGGACAACCGTATCCAGTCCTTTGCGCAATACATATTCGATGTGCC
>CAZOMS010000307.1:0-2359 GCA_964580805.1 uncultured Syntrophomonas sp.
GGGCGTTGCAGGCCATGAAATTGACGATCTCGGGGGTGCATTTCTCGGCGGCGACTATCACATCACCCTCGTTTTCCCGGTCTTCGTCATCGACCATGATGAGCATCTTGCCGTCTCTGAAATCCTTAATTGCTTCTTCAATCGTGTTGAACATGGTTTTCTCTCCTTCGTGTAAAGCGATAATCTATATAAAGCCGTTTTCGACCAGGAACTCAGAACTCAATTTGGAGCCGGTTTTATGCTCCTTCCACTTTAGCAGTCTCTCCACATAACGGCCGATGATGTCGGCCTCCAGGTTGACTGTCGCCCCCGGTTTCTTGAACCCCAGGGTGGTCATGGCGGCGGTATGGGGTATGATGGAAACCGTGAAACTGTCGGGAAAAACGTCCACTACCGTCAGGCTGATCCCGTCAATGGCGATGGATCCCTTGGCTACCGTGTATTTCAAGACCTCCGACGGGGCCTGGATCCTCAGCACCCGGGCGATATCCACCACCTGCACCTCCACCAGGATCCCTACTCCATCCACATGGCCCTGCACCAGATGTCCGCCCATCCGGTCGCCCAGCCGGGCGGCCCGCTCCAGGTTGACCCTCTGGCCATTGCCCAATTCCCGGAGGTTGGTCTTGGCCAGGGTCTCGGCCATCATGTCCGCGCTGAAATGGGTGCGGTCGAAACTGGTCACCGTCAGGCACACCCCATTGATGGCGATACTGTCGCCCAGTTTAACATCCTCCAGCACCTTGTCGGCCTGAATACTGATCTGGCTGGAATTGCTGCCCCGCTTCAAGGTCAAGACCGTTCCCAGCTCTTCGATAATGCCTGTAAACATCTTCTTACCACTCCTTGAGGTTTCCGTTAACCAAAATGTCGGATCCGAAAGTCTGCATCTCTATCGATTTGAGGGGCCAGGCCTCCTGCATCAGAGGCAGTCCCTGTCCGCCAACCGGGGTGGGGGCCTCCCGCCCGCCGATCAGTTTCGGGGCTATAAACCAATAGACCTTGTCCACCAGTTCGTGCTCGAGGAGGTAGCCATTGATCTCCCCCCCGCCTTCCACCAGCACGCTGCAAATCTCCATCCGCCCCAGGATCTGCATGACCTCCTCCAGGGGCACGATATCGGGCGAGCAACCCAGACCGATAATATGCAGACCCATCCTCTCCAACTTCAACTGGGTGCGGGGGTCGGCCTGGTTGGAGCTAAACAACAGGGTCCGCTGCCGCCGGGCGGTGCGAGCGATATGGCCATCAAGAGGCAGTTGCAGGCGGCCGTCGATGATTATCCGCACCGGATCCCGCACGTCCAGGCCTTCCAGCCGGGTGTTGAGAAGCGGATCATCTTTGAGCACCGTGCCGATCCCGACCAGGATGCCGTCATAAATGTTGCGCAGCCGGTGGACCTCCCGCCGGGCAATGTCTCCGGTGACCCACCGGGAATCGCCGCTGTAGGTGGCGATCTTGCCGTCCAGGGTCATGGCGGTTTTCAGCGCTATAAACGGATGCCCGGTCTGGATGTATTTCCAGAACACCTCATTCAAACGCCGGGACTGCTGTTCCAGCACTCCCGCTTCGGCCTCGATTCCCGCCTCCCGCAGCTTGCGCAGTCCGTTGCCGGCTACCTTGGGATTGGGATCCAGGGCGGCGATGACTACCCGGGCCACCCCGCTTGCGATCACCGCGTCGGCACAGGGCGGGGTACGGCCGAAATGACTGCATGGTTCCAGGGTCACATAGAGGGTCGCCCCTTGGGCCTGGTCGCCGGCCTGGTTCAAGGCATGGATCTCGGCATGGGGGGTTCCCGCCTGGTGGTGGTAACCCTGCCCGATCACTTTATCGTTTTTGACCAGCACCGCTCCTACCATAGGATTGGGGCTGGTCCGGCCCCGGGCCAACGCCGCCAGTTCCAGGGCCTGCTGCATGAATTGTTGATCTGCATTTGTCATAATATTTTCCCCAATTGACAAGTCCTCTAGCAGAGGAACAATCAGCTTAATAAAAAAACCCTGATAATAATACCAGGGTTTTCGAGCAGAAAATACGAGCATTCATAACAGGTCCGGCCGCCATAATGCAACCGCCCGCCATCGGCCCTTCTTCTCCCATCCAGACTTTAACTGTCGGCCCCGGAATCTAACCGGATCCTGCCCTAAGGCTCGCGGGCTATACCGCCGATAGGGAATTTCACCCAACCCCGAAGAAAGGAAGCACTCTTATAAAATTACGACGCTATTAGCATCAACTATATTAGCATTAACGACATTATGCGTCAACGCCGGTTTAGTTCGCCTGGCCTTTTATCTCCTGGTCGATGATCTGTTTGATCTCGTTGACCATGATCCCGCCGGCGAATTTGGGCGCC
>CAZOMS010000308.1:0-2347 GCA_964580805.1 uncultured Syntrophomonas sp.
AGTTCATAATATTTGGAGGTGTCTGGTAATGGCAAAAGTAGTAGGGATCGATTTAGGTACAACCAATTCCGTGATCGCGGTGATGGAAGGCGGGGAAGCGGTTGTCATTAACAATATCGAAGGGGAAAGGATAACCCCATCGGTGGTTGGGTTTTCCAAGACCGGGGAGAGATTAGTAGGCCGGGTGGCCAAACGGCAGGCGACCACCAACCCGGAGAGATCTGTTTCCTCGATAAAAAGGCGTATGGGAACTGATTATAAGGTCAGTATCGACGGCAAGAAATATTCCCCGCCCGAGATATCAGCCATGATCCTGCAAAAGATGAAAGCCGATGCGGAAAGTTATTTGGGCGAAAAGATCACCCAGGCGGTGATAACGGTACCAGCCTATTTCACCGATTCCCAGCGGCAGGCCACCAAAGATGCGGGGACCATTGCCGGCCTGGAAGTGCTGCGGATTATCAACGAACCCACCGCAGCAGCCTTGGCTTACGGTATGGATAAGGAAGAAAACCAGACCATCATGGTGTTTGACCTGGGTGGGGGGACCTTCGACGTTTCCATATTGGAGATAGGAGATGGTACCTTCGAGGTCAAGGCCACCAGCGGCAACAACCGGCTGGGCGGTGATGACTTCGACGACAGGGTCATCAATTGGCTGGTGGAAGAGTTCAAGAAGGAGAACGGGGTAGATCTTACCAAGGATAAAATGGCCATGCACCGGCTCAAAGAGTCGGCGGAGAAGGCTAAGCATGAATTATCCAGTCTAATGAGTGTTGATATAAACATACCCTATATTACAGCCACCCAGGATGGGCCCTTGCACCTGGAAAGATCGCTTACTCGCGCTCGCTTCAACGAGATGACCGCCGACCTGGTGGAAAAAACGGTGGGCCCCATGAAGCAGGCCATGAAGGATTCCAACCTCAAGGCCAGCGAGCTTGACAAGGTTATCATGGTCGGCGGTTCCACTCGAATCCCGGCGGTTCAGGATGCAGTCAAGGCCTTTACCGGCAAGGAGCCGTTCAAAGGCATCAATCCTGACGAGGTAGTGGGACTCGGTGCTGCCATCCAGGCTGGGGTTTTGACCGGTGATGTAACCGACGTGGTTTTACTTGATGTTACCCCCTTGTCGTTGGGAATCGAAACCCTGGGAGGCGTTTTCACCAGGATTATCGAACGCAACACCACCATTCCGGTTTCCAAGAGCCAGATATTCACAACCGCTGCCGACAATCAACCCTCAGTCGATATTCATGTGCTGCAAGGGGAAAGAAAACTCTCCCAGCATAATGTAACCCTGGGTCGTTTCCAGCTTGGCGGTATACCCCCCGCCCCGCGGGGAATTCCGCAAATAGAAGTCAAATTCGATATAGATGTCAATGGCATTGTTAATGTCACTGCCAAAGACCTGGCAACCAACAAAGAACAGAAGATAACCATCACCTCCTCCAGCGGCTTGAGTGATGATGAGATCGAGCGGATGGTCAAGGATGCGGAGCAATTTGCTGAAGAGGACAGCCAGCGCTTCAAGGAGATAGAGGCCCGCAATGCTGCGGACAGCATTTTATATCAAGTTGACAAAAACCTGAAAGAGTTTGAAGATAAGATAGACGAAGCCGATCGGACCGCGGTCAACGATGCCAAAGAACAACTGCAGAAGGCCATGGAAGGCAGTGATGTGGCCGAAATAGAACGCTGCACCGAGGAATTGACCAAAGCCATGTATGCATTTACCAGCAAGATGTACCAGAATGCCAATCCCGAGCAAGGTGAGCCCGGCGGCGGTGTGGATGAGGATATAATTGATGCCGACTATAACATCTCCGATGATAAGGACGGCAAATAGGCGAGGCTGATCAGGAAGGTGGGGAAAGATGGCCTCCAAGCGAGACTATTACGAAGTTTTAGGTTTGAGCAAATCAGCTTCTGCTGATGAGATTAAAAAGGCCTATCGGCAGAAGGCGAAGAAATATCATCCCGATGTCAACAAAGAAGATGCCGATGCCGCCGAAAAGTTCAAGGAGGTCGCCGAGGCTTATGAAGTCCTCAGCGATTCCCAGAAACGGGCTGCCTATGATCAATATGGGCATGACGCTTTCGATCCCTCCCGCATGGGAGGAGGGGGATTCACCGATTTCGGCGGCATGGGTGGATTTGGCGATATATTCGACATGTTCTTCGGCGGAGCTGGAGGTCAGCGCAGCCGGGGTCCACAGCGAGGTGCAGACCGGGAGGTAAGGCTTGACATCAGCTTCGAGGATGCCGTTTTCGGAGCTGAAAAAGAGATGGATCTGATGCGGGTGGAGAATTGCGAAAAATGTGAAGGAACCGGTGCTGAACCGGG
>CAZOMS010000309.1:0-2325 GCA_964580805.1 uncultured Syntrophomonas sp.
GCTATCATTAAAACAAGTTCCTCCCCCTGCAATAGTATCTTATGAATGCCGTTTATAGATGGTTCAAATGCCTTCCTGCCATTATCTGCCCGGCTCCAAGTAGGCTGGTTTTTAATGCCCCTGCCCCGCCCCGGCTTCAATTCCCGGCACTGGCCACAAACTCAGCAAACAAACGGGCTGAGTTGCGGTCGCGCATGCATTCCGGGTGCCATTGCACCCCCATACAGAAATCAGCTCCCCGTCTCTCTATCGCTTCCACGGTCCCATCTCCGGCCAGAGCGGTTATGGTAAATTCTTTCCCCAGGTGTTTGACGGCCTGGTGGTGGAAGCTGTTGACCTGAATCTGTTCAGCCTTCATTATCTCTGCCAACCGGCTCCCCGTTTCTATAAATATAGCATGGATGGGATGATCGCGGGGGGCTTTTTGGCTGTGGCCCTGGGGGGACTGGATGTCCTGCCAAAGGCTGCCCCCGGCCGCTACGTTAAGCAGCTGGCAGCCCCGGCAGATCCCCAGCACCGGCCGCTGCAACCGCAGGCAATGCCGGGCCAGGCTCAATTCAAATCTATCCCTTTGGGAGTTGATCTCACCGCACTGGGGGGACAGGGGCTCCCCCCACCAGGCCGGGTCGAAATCCCCGCCCCCGGTGAACAAAATGGCCGCGCAGATATCCAGGTATTGTTCCAGTTCACTTTCCTCCCGGGCCGGGGGCAGCAACAGAGCCAAACCGCCCGCCCGCTGCACGGCGCTGACGTAATAATCCTTGAACAGCAGGGTATGATTATCGGGCTGGCTGCTCCCGGTTATTCCCACTATCGGTCTCAAATCCATCCCTCCTCGATGTTTATCCTAAAGCCGCCGGCCGGCTGGTGCAGCGGCACAACCAGCGCCGGTATTGCGGGCCCCAGGTCGGCGCAGGCATGAAAAAAGCCCGGACCGAAATCGTACGGTGGTACGTCTAGTGCGGGCTTATCTGGGTACTGCTATGATATGTATTTAGATCTCCTTGAGTTCCAGGCTAACAGCCAGGGCCTCGTTGACTTTGGTCATGGTCGTCTCGTCCAGAACCGCGATTCTCTGTTTCAGCCTGGTTTTATCGACCGTCCGGATCTGTTCGGTGAGGATGACCGAGTCGCGTTCCATTCCATAGGAATGGGCCTTGAGTTCCACGTGGGTCGGTAATTTGGCTTTGTTGATCTGGGACGTGATGGCGAGCACTATGGTAGTCGGACTATACTGGTTGCCAACATCGTTCTGGACTACCAGGACGGGTCTGATACCTCCTTGTTCCGAACCTACTACCGGGTTCAGCTGGGCAAAATAGATTTCCCCTCTTTTTATCATTTTTTATCAACTCCAGGAATAAAAATTCCCAACTATACTAAAAATCCTCCTCCAGACTAGCGGCCGCCTCACAGGCTATAGTCAAATTGATCGGGGCCATCTCGATGTATCCCCTCTTCATATATTCAACCATCATTTCCTTCCTGCGGCACTGCAGGTAGAACACGATGGCTTCACGTACTATTTCACTGCGGTTCCTTTTTTCCCTCATCATGCAGTCATCTACTTCAGACAGGAGGTTTTCAGAGATCGTCACAATGATACGTCTAGAGGCTGGCACATTAGCACCCCCAAAATAAATATACGCAAATATATATTTATTATATAGACAAGGTGTCAGGCCCGCAAATCCAATAATTGCATGATACATTCGCAAAAACCGCCAAAAACAGGTGGAATGGGCGCAAAACTTTCAATTACCGCCCTTCGGATGCCGGCTCAATCGTGGAAGGTCCTGACCACCCGGCTGTGGGGTGAACATACGATCTCATAATTGATGGTACCGATCACTGCCGCCAGGTCATCGGCGGTCACTCCGTCTTCCGGTTTACCGAACAGGATCACCTCATCGCCGGTCTTGACTTCGCCGAGGGCAGTCACATCGAACATAACCTGATCCATGCAAACCCTGCCGATCAGCGGCACTCGCCGACCCCGGATCACCGCCCAGCCACGATTGGAAAGCAAGCGGTTGTAGCCGTCCGCATAGCCGATGGGTACTGTGGCCACCTTGATCTCCTCTTTACTGATATAGGTGCGCCCGTAACTGACCGAGTGTTCAGCCGGCAGTGTCTTGACGAAACTGACCCGGCTCTTCAAAGTCATGGCCGGAATCAGCTTGATGATGGAATGGTCCACCTCATCGGAGGGATATAAACCGTAAATGATTATACCGGCCCTGACCATATCCAGTTGGGCCTCCGGCATCTCCATGATCGCTCCGCTGTTGGCCAAATGATGGATGGGGATGCTGACTCCCATCT
>CAZOMS010000310.1:0-2323 GCA_964580805.1 uncultured Syntrophomonas sp.
AATCGGAGCGGTTATTTATTGAGGCCCAGAAGTATATGCCGGGCGGGGTAAACAGTCCGGTGAGGGCATTCAAGTCGGTAGGCATGCATCCGTTGATGATCGATAAAGGGCTTGGGCCGAAGCTCTATGATGTCGATGGCAATGGATTCATTGACTACGTCTGTTCATGGGGTCCGCTTATCCTGGGACATAGTCATCCGGAAATTATTCGGGCCATCTGTGCGGCGGCGGAAGAGGGCACCAGTTTCGGGGCTTGTTCACCCCGGGAGATACAATTAGCCCAAATGATTTGTGATGCTTTTCCCTCCATCGACAAGGTAAGATTGGTGAATTCAGGCACCGAGGCCACCATGAGTGCGGTGCGCCTGGCCCGGGCGGTCACCGGACGGGATAAAATCATTAAATTTGAAGGCTGCTACCATGGACATGCTGATTCGTTTTTAATCAAGGCCGGCTCCGGTTTGCTGACCACGGGGATTCCGACCAGTTCCGGAGTTCCCAAGTCTTTTATAGACCAGACGGTGGTGTGCAAATATAACGACCTTGAATCGGTCAGGAAGGCATTTATGCTGATGGGGCCGGACATTGCTGCGGTAATTGTGGAACCGGTGGCTGCCAACATGGGCCTGGTAAATCCAAAGCCGGGGTTCTTACAGGGACTCAGGGACATAACCAGGTCGTATGGCAGTTTATTGATATTTGATGAGATAATAACCGGTTTCCGGGTGTGTTACGGGGGGGTTCAGACCCAAAACGATATCGATCCGGATCTGACGACTTTGGGCAAGATTGTCGGGGGCGGTTTGCCGGTGGGGGCTTATGGCGGCAAGCGGGAGATAATGGAACGTATTGCTCCACAAGGGGATGTGTATCAGGCCGGTACCTTGTCAGGCAATCCTATTGCCATGGCGGCCGGTGTGGCAGCTCTGAGTTTGTTGCAAGAGCTGAATCCTTACCCGGAGATTGAGGCCAAGACTAGCCGACTGACGGACGGAATAAGGAACATAACCCGGAAATATCAACTGGATTGCTGCCTCAACCAGTGCGGCTCCATGTTCTCACTGTTTTTCACTGAGCCGCCTGTATACGATTACGAATCGGTGCTGAAATGCGATACGGTTAAATACGCCGACTATTTTCAGCAGATGCTGCAAACGGGGATTTACCTCCCTCCGTCGCAATTCGAGGTTTGCTTTGTGTCGGCTGCTCACACCGAGGAGGACATTGACAAAACCCTGGCAGCGGCGGATATTTGCCTTCAGAATATTTGATTTAGCCGATAAAAATTTTATCGATTGCTCAAGACAAGCAGGAAAATCGAGTTCGATATAGAAATTATACAATTGGGTCCGGCCGATTTTATTATGGCGGTAAATTTGCCGTAGGCAAAAAGCTCATACATACAACTGTCATGGGGGTGATGGTAAGTAACTCAAAGTCAACCAGGATGTCCGACATGGTATAGTAGAAAGCATTAGATGAAAAGGAGGAATGGACTTGAAGGTTCTAGTGTGTGTTAAGCAAACATTTGACACCGAAGCCAAGATTGATTTGAAGGACGGCAAAATCTCCGATGCTGGTATCAACCTGATCATCAACCCTTACGATGAGGTAGCAGTTGAGGGCGGAATTCAGTTAAAAGAAAAAGGTATTGCTAAAGAAGTAGTAATACTGAGTGCCGGTTCCGACAAGGCTATGGACGCAATCCGCACCGCTCTGGCGATGGGCGCTGACAGGGGCATTTTAGTAAAACAGGACACCGCTGCTGATGAGTATGCACGTGCTACCGCTTTGGCCGCAGCTATCAAGGAAGAGAATCCCGATATAGTATTGGCTGGCCACGTTGCTGCTGATGACGGCTCTTCCCAGGTTCCTACCCGGGTTGCTGAAATCCTGGGCCTGCCCCACGTCAATGTTATAACCGCGATTGAAGTCGCCGGCGGAAAAGCCACCTGTACCTGTGAAGCGGATGGCGGAACTTCAGTTATCGAAGTAAGTGTACCTGCTGTGATTTCCAGCCAAGTAAGCTGGAACGAGCCCCGTTATCCTTCCATGAAGGGTATTATGGCTGCCAAGAAGAAACCAGTTGCGACCAAAGACGCAGCAGCAGTTGCCAACAAAGTCAATATCGTTGAGTTTGCTCTGCCGGCTGCCAAACAGGCAGGTGTCAAGATAGAGGATGATCCCGACGTATGTGCAGCCAAACTGGCCGACTGGATGAAGAACGTAGTTAAGGTAGAAGTGAAATAAGCACATAAATGTTTATATTTATGTATAAAAAAGGAGGGTAATTCATGGCAGGAACATGGGTTTTTGTTGAACA
>CAZOMS010000311.1:0-2320 GCA_964580805.1 uncultured Syntrophomonas sp.
CGTAAGCTTGGCGGGGCTCGGCCTGGACCTGGTCAACCTGGAACAGGACCTTAAATGCCAGTTCCCGGGCTTTTCGTCTGCTCAACCCATTCTTCCTTTCACGATCACCGTTACCCTATTTTTTAAACAGGCCTTTGATCCATAATTCCAGGTCTACCTGCTGGTCGATTTTTTTGCCCACCTGATAGCCGACCAATATGCATATGGTTACGAAAAGTGTACGCCAGAAGCCGAAGCTGATAAACAATACGCTGGCCAGCAAACCCAGGGTCACACCTATAGCTTTACCCCGATGCTCAGTCATTATATAGCTGAGATATTTTTCGAACATGATAAATTCTCCTTATTTGCCGGCTGCCACGAAGTCATCTATAAACACCTTAATTTCGGCTACCTGCAGCCCCCCCACTTTCTCCAGGTTTTCCCGGACCGCAGTCTGGAGCGATTTGGATATCTCCGGCACATTGTGTTCGGGATTTATCATGGTATGCAGTTTTACTTTTACACCGGTAGGAGAAGAAACGACCTCAGGCCTCATTTCTTTTACCCCGTCAACCTGACGGATGGCTTTCATGATAATAGCCTTGACCGCCGGGATGCTCATGGTCACGTCGCCTTCGATACCCTTGTCCACCATTACGGTATCGATGCGCGGGGCAGGTCTTAAAGACCACATCAACATCAGCAAAGCCAGGAATCCCCCCAAAATCCCTACTACCCCGGCAATCATCCGGTTTTGAGTGGAATCCAGGACCATTCTAATGTAAGCCTGGGGATCCAACCATCCCAAAGTGGCGGCGACAATAAGTCCGGCCAAGCCAAGGATCACCAGATTGTATATAAATATAACCAACCGACCGATGGCTGTCATATCCGCACCTCCTTAATAATCGCAATAGAGATAACCCCCTGGTTCTTCAGGGGGTTATCTCTATGTAATGCCCATAGGTTAATCTACCTGAGACTCAACGGTTGCTTCCTCGGCTTCAGATTTCTTGGTGGCAACCGATACTACATGAACGTTAACCGCGGTCACGGTAAGACCGGTCATGGTTTCAACCGCTTGTTTTACCTCTCTCTGGACAGTTTCGGCCACCTTGGGAATAGCATACCCGAACTCGATGATAATAAATATATCGATGCTGGTTTGATCCCCGGAGGATTCAACTTTAATGCCTTTGCCCAGGTTCTTCCGACCCAATCTTTCTACCAGGTCAGTGCCCCAGCCGCCGCTCATGTTGGCAACGCCCTCCACCTCGACGGCAGCCAGGCCGGCAACTGTGGACACCACTTCGTCGGCAATGCGTATAACGCCTAAGTCATTGGGGATTTCCGGTTTGATATTGTCCATGTTTCCACCTCCAGTTATTTTTATATTGTTATTCTAACAGACCCAACGAAGGATTATCAACGTTTGTGCACCCTTACTGTACGTATCTGATCTATATGTTGTTCATGCGCCGGGAAATAAAATTGGTATATACCTCGCCCCTCCGGAAGAAAGCGTTATCCAACACCTGCAGGTGAAAGGGTATGGTGGTTGCCACTTCCGTTACCGTGAACTCCTGCAGCGCCCGTCTCATCCTGGCGATGGCTTCGTCCCGGTCCCGGCCCCAGGCTATGATTTTGGCTATCATGGAGTCATAAAAAGGCGGGATATTGTAACCGGTATAGACGCAGGAATCCACCCGGATACCCGGTCCGCCGGGCGGCAGGTAATAAGACACCAGGCCTGGTGAAGGTCGGAAATCGTTGCTGGGATCTTCAGCGTTTATCCGGCATTCGATCGCCCAGCCATTGAATTTGACTTCTTCCTGCTGATAACCCAGTTGCTCACCGGCGGCGATCCTGATCTGCTCCTTGACTATGTCGATCCCGGTCACCATTTCAGTTACCGGGTGCTCTACCTGCACCCGCGTATTCATTTCTATAAAGTAATAGTTTTTATTCTTGTCCACCAGAAACTCCACCGTACCCGCGCTGCAATAATTGGCGGCCCGGGCGCACTTAACCGCCGCTTCCCCCAGTCGGGACCTAAGTTCTTCATCCACAAATGAGGAGGGTGATTCCTCCAGCAGTTTCTGATGGCGCCGCTGCAGCGAACAGTCTCTCTCCCCCAGGTGTATTATGTTGCCATGTTCGTCGCCCAGTATCTGGACCTCTATATGACGCGGTTCTTCTATATACTTTTCTATATAGACCTCATCGTTCCCGAACGCCGCACCCGCCTCCAGGCGAGCCATTCCAAGGGCTTCTTTAAGGGCCGCTTTGTTGTGGGCCAGGCGCATCCCCCGGCCTCCGCCGCCCGCCGAGGCCTTAA
>CAZOMS010000312.1:0-2292 GCA_964580805.1 uncultured Syntrophomonas sp.
CTGATCGACGATCCAATCTGTAGCCCGGTTGACGAAACTCCAGCTTTCCACCAGATTGATATAACTTATGACTTCTCTGACATCCATATTGTCCAGGAGGTCGACCGGTTTGTAGTAACCCAGCGGTACCATCAGGTTGATGGGCGGGAAGCGCATCACCGCCTCCCGCAGGATATGGGAGTTGACCGAATACATTTTTTGCGGCGGCAGGAGAGCATATAATCCATCCAGGAAGGCCCGCAATCCTTCCGAGGTATGCAGATCGCCCGGCATGATTTCGGCCAGGACGGTTTCGGCCCGCACCATGAAGTCCTCCACAGCGGTAACATGCTCGGCGGGACTGGCCTCTCTCCTTAAACCCAGCCCCTCGTGGACTAACTGGTTGAATCTATCTTCGTAACGGCAGCGGAGGTTTTTGAATACGCCATCGACGCTTATTATTCTTTTATCCAGACCCACTATCTTTTTGGGCGCCACCACCGGTTCCCCGGGCACGTATTCCATATAAGCCATCGGCACCAGAGCCGGTTTGCTGGTCTCGAAGTGGTCCAGCCATTGCCGGTTGAAATGGGGTTTTCGCCGCCAGGACTCCTCGGTCAGGGCCCTGCGCATCGATTCCATCTTACCCAGCAGCATGGTATCCTGATCGGCGGCGGGAAAACCTTCGATAAGGCGGCGGTGATCATTTAACTGGTTGCCATAGGCGGCGATCCGTCCATTATAAAGAGCGGTCAGTACATCCAGGACCGCCGGCCGCTGCTCTTCCGGGCCGAAGGTGTAGGCCAGCAATAGGCTTTCGGCGCAATTTACCCAAGTCCGGTCACTGAGATTGAATTTATCCGGGGGCAGGGCCAAGGCCTCATCCAGTTCCCGCCTCATTTCCCCCGGCAGGCAGCGCTCAGTTATATCCTTATAATCGATTTGCAGGTGGACCATATTTTCCAGCAGTTCGGCCACCGGGTAACGCAGCTGGTCGGGCCGGTAGGTCTCGCTGCGGGTGACGATGTCGGCCACCCTTATGATAAGCCGGTCCCGCAGCCACACCGCGCTATCCCGGCGGATGCACTCAAACACGCTGGCGGCGGTCTCCTGGAAGATGCGGTTGCGCCGTTCCAGGTTACGGGGACGCTTGATTCCGCCCAGGTTGACTTCACAGAGCGCCTTATTCCAGACCAGGGCCCGGGTCACCAGCCAGAAATCCAGCCCGTAACCGCCAATAGTCTCGGTCCAAAACTTGGCCTCCCCGGCCAGTTCCTCAATAAAATCATGGGAAATGGCATAGACCCCGCCCAATGGGTCGCTGACCCGGAATCCGTAGTAAGATTCCAGAATCGGCGCGGCGAAATGAAAGGCCATGCTGTCGATGCCGGCATATCTTTTGAGACTGCCCAGTACCACATCATATATGCCCTGGATGGGGCTGAGCATGCTGTCCAGCCAATTGATGTCAAAACCCGGTCCGGATTCGGTGCCCATATTGGCGCTGAACACCAGCAGGTCCGCTTCCAGGGCATCGGCGATCTCCAGGAAGGCACGGATACACATGCCCCGGCCATTGGCTTCCGCCGGCATCAGGAACTCCAGGTGGGGGTGGCTCAGCGACAAACCCCCGATCTCCCGCAGTACCATTTCACCGCCGCAGTCTCCGGCGCAGACGATCAGTTGCTGTTTGCCGATCCAGGCATGCAGGGCCTCGTCAATCGCCTTCAATACCTGCGGCAGGGCTTCCGTTTCATTATAGAAGGGTATCCCGATCACCAGGTTGGAATTGCTGTATGGTTCAAGGAGGGGCAGGATGCTTTTCATTTTGGCATCGAAGGCCGCCTCGGTGACAGTGTTGGCCAAGATAAACGAATCCCCCTGTCCAAACGTAATAATGATCTTCTTCATTATTATGTTCGAATCAGGGGGATTATAGTACGATGGGCAATCAAAAAACCTTGTTTACTTTATTGGCAGCGCCAGCAATTCCTCCAACTGGTCCAGCAACTGGCCGAAATAGGCCAGGGCATCGCTGACCGGTTCCGGGGTCAACAGGTCCACTCCCGCCTTTTGCAGCAGGTTGATGGGATAGTCGCTGCCCCCCGATTTCAGGAACTCGAGGTAACGCTCAACCGCCGGTTGGCCCTCATTTTTTATCTGCTCCTTCAAGGCGGTGGCAGTGGCAAAACCGGTGGCGTACTTGTATACGTAGAAGGCGGAGTAAAAATGGGGTATGCGGGACCATTCCAGGGGGATGTATTCATCCATCGCCATTTGCGGCCCGTAATAAAGGGTGTTCAAGTCCCGGTA
>CAZOMS010000313.1:0-2258 GCA_964580805.1 uncultured Syntrophomonas sp.
ATCCCCATTCAGGTTGAGGGTGGCTACCACATCGAATTCACGGGGCCGGGTCAGGATCTGCTGCAGGAAGATGTCGGCGATGGCATCCTTGATGATCAGCTTGCCGGCCTTTTCGGCCTCCGCCTGGGCTTTATCAGCAGCCTCGGCGCCCTTTTCGTCCTTGATGCGGTCATATTCATCCCAGGTGAAGACCCGGTCTCCATATTCCTGCTCGGCTACCTCGTAGCCCCACTGTTTGAAGGCGCCTTCGGTATATTTCATGATGTTGCCCTTGTGCACCAGGGTGACGCTCTGGCGGCCTTCGTTCAGGGCGTAGTCGATGGCGGCCCGCACCAGCCGCTTGGTCCCTTCCTCCGATACCGGTTTTATACCCAGACCGGAGCTGCCGGGGAAGCGGATCTTGGTGACCCCCAGGTCCTCCTGCAGGAATTTGAGCAGCTTTTCCGCCTGCTCTGAACCTTGCGGGTATTCGATGCCGGCGTAGATATCCTCGGTGTTCTCACGGAAAATGACCATATCCACATCCTCGGGACGCTTGACCGGCGAGGGCACTCCCTCGAAATACTGGACCGGCCGCAGGCAGGTGTAAAGATCCAGGCTTTGTCGCAGGGCCACGTTGAGAGAACGGATACCGCCCCCGATGGGGGTGGTCAGAGGACCCTTGATGGCAATAATATATTCGTTAATATCATCCAGAGTGGCCTGGGGCAGCCATTCCCCGGTCAGGTTAAAGGCCTTCTCCCCGGCCAGTACTTCCTTCCATACGATGGACCGCTGGCCTTGATAGGCCTGGGCCACCGCCGCATCGACTACCCGCGATGCCGCCGCCCAAATGTCGGGGCCTGTCCCATCCCCAATTATAAAAGGAATAATGGGGTGGTTGGGAACATCCAGCACCCCGTCCTTAACGGTAATTTTTTCTCCTATTATTTCAGCCACGCTAAACCTCCTATAATTAAGTTTGTCCGGTATGAGATACGCACTTCTGGCCGAGGCACGGGGACGGTTCTTTTGCCCCGCCAGTTACCTTTAAGTGAGGCAAAAGAACCGTCCCTATGCCTCGCCGCCCTTTTAACCGGCCTGATTCTGCTCCTTTTCAGCCAGGTAGCCTTTATAAATATAGGCCATTTCCTTATCAAACAGAGATCTCTTTTTGTCCATAGCCATCTGCCGGCAGCGGGCCAGGATCTCCTGGGCGTCTTCCTCGCTCAGTTCAACCCCATATTCCATGAACTTGGACTTTATGGCGGCCGAACCGGAGTGTTTGCCGATCACGATCTGTCTTTCCAAGCCCACTTCTTCGGGCCGGAAAGCCTCGTATGTCAATGGGTTTTTTAGCACGCCGTCACCGTGGATACCGGATTCGTGGGCAAATATATTCAAACCGACGATGGGATTGTTGAGTCCCAAAGCCCGGCCGGAGGCCTCGGCGACATACAGGGCTACCTCCCGGAGCATGGTGGTGTCATAGGTAACGCCTATCTTCATCAGGTGCTTGATACTCATTATGACCTCCTGCAGGGAGGCATTGCCGGCCCTTTCCCCCAATCCATTGACGGTGACCCCGACATGGTTGGCGCCGGCATATATCCCAGCCAATGAATTGGCGGTAGCCATGCCGAAATCGTTGTGGGTATGCATTTCGATATCCAATCCTACCGCATCATGCAGGGTCTTGATATACCGGAAGGTCTTCATCGGATCAAGGATCCCCACCGTGTCACAATAGCGCAGCCGGTCTGCCCCGGCGTGTTTGGCTATCAGTGCGAATTCGGTCAGATATTCCAAGTCCGAGCGAGATGCGTCCTCGGCATTGACGGAAACATACAGCCCCTTGTCCTTGGCGAACTTGACCGCGTCGGCCATGCGGTGCAGGACATCTTCGCGGGTGGTTTGCAATTTGTGCTCGATGTGGATATCCGAGGTGCTGATCGAGATCGCTACCGCATCCACACCGCAGGCGATAGACTCTTTAATATCGCTGATCACCGCCCGGTTCCAGGCCATGATGCTGGCTTTGAGCCCCAGCCTGACGATCTCCTTGATGCAGTCTTTTTCAAATCCCCCCATGACCGGTATGCCGGCTTCGATCTGGTCGATGCCGATCTGATCCAGGTAACTGGCTATGCGCACCTTCTCGTCGTTGGAAAAAACCACTCCGGCGGTTTGCTCTCCGTCGCGGAGGGTGGTATCCACCACCCGGATTTTGACGTCCGGTTCCAGGAACCAGTCCCGGTTTATTAATGTCCAAGTCATTA
>CAZOMS010000314.1:0-2236 GCA_964580805.1 uncultured Syntrophomonas sp.
CCTTCACCAGCACCTCGCCTTCCTCCAGACGGATCTGTTTGAAGAAGGGACAGCCTACCGAGCCTGGTTTATAACCCTTGGGAGCTTTATGGGGGCTGGTTATCAAGCCCACTTCGGTCATCCCGTAATGATCGATCAGATTGGCGCGGAAGAGCTGTTGGATTTCCTCCCGCACCTGGACGGGCAGGGGAGCGCCGACCACGATCAGGTACATATCATGCTGGTGCGGGTAGACATAAGAACTCTGCTGGCAGTACCGCAGCAGGGCGCACATACCGGCGGGTTGCAGATTCATGTGGGTGATGGGGAAACGCTGCAGACAATCGGCTATCCGTTTGGGATTCACGCCATCGGTATATACGATAGAGCCATTTCTTATGAGGACCTTGAGAATAACCTGGATGGCCGGGTTGCGGAACAATTGTACCGCTACCAACTGAACCGATTCCGCAGTGTAATCATAAAAATCGGCCTCCACCTCGATCGCCCTGGCCAGGCCGGCATACAGCATGGGCACCACTTTGGGCTGGCTGGTGGTCCCGGAGGTGGTGAAGACGAAGGCGGGCCTGCTATCACCCTGCTTTCGCCGCCGGGTCGCATCCGGCTCCCGCTGGAGATGGAGGTCGGATGTCTCTGGGGCCGGGACTGGTCCGCCTGGCAGGGTGATGATACCCAGGCCCAAATCAAGGGCGGCTTCGATGACGGCATCCAGATCGCTGTCACACAAGACCCAATCGATGCGGAGCAATTCAAGCTGGCTGCGGTATTGCCCATTGTTCAGGGCGGGGTCCAGGGGAGCGCAGATGGCAGTCTCCATGACCCCCAGCAGCAGGGGCATGCAGAGCCGCCCGTCGCGGGTGATGAGGGCCACCCTCTCCCAGGGCCGGACCCAATGGGCAAGGGTGGTCTAGATCTGCCCGCGCAGCCGGATCAGTTCCCCGTAAGTAAGGATCTCGCCGCTGTACATGATCAGAGCGGCCTTGTTCGGGTCCTGGCACCGGGCCTCGATCAATTCGGAAAAACGGCCTTTTTCGGTCGGCATCTCGGGTTGTCCTCCTTATAGGCATAATCTTGTGGAGAGTTGGCATCGCCGCTCTGGACTGCGGCGTCGGAATGGTGCTACATGAAGCTGAGCCTCAACATGCGCAGGCGCGCCACCGCACCGATCATGCCATGCCTGAGCAGACTGGCCTGCAGCCGGGTGTAGGTGTGATTCCTGGTGCTGATGGCCCTGATGTGGTCGCCCCGGGCCACCTCCTGCAGTGCGGATTGCACGATATCGGAGGCCATCAGCTCGGCCAGCTGGCCCTTGATGGCCGCGTAACGGTCGGGCGCGTAAAGATATTCATTATGGCAGCAGGTGCTTATGAACCGCAAAACCAGAAAAGCCATCAGGTCGCGAAACTCCTCCAGTCGGTCCAATTGGACCAGTTGCCGGCGGTAAATGTCCAACAGGGCCAGATATCTTGGCGCCAGACGAGGCCGGTACGAATGGGTTATGGACCCTTCATTCAGGCAGTAAACGTATACATACTGGTTGAGCAAGGATAGCTGGGGATTATGGGTGAAAAGGAGCAGGTTGAACAAGATATCCTCTCCCGAAATGCGATGATTGGACTCAAACCTAATCCCCGTTTCCTTGATAAAAGAATGGCGATATAACTTGGCCCAAGGAGTGATTCCATAGGCCGGGGCAATGAAGTAAACGAACCTCCAGGCAGGATCCCGGGTCTCCTCCCGGGTCAGGAGCCGGTCACCTATGGCTCTGCTGCAGCGCAGCTCCCCATCCAGCACCCTGTTGTTGGCCACCACGATGTCCGCTCCGGTGCTCAGGGCATTGTCCAGCATGACCGCGATGGCCCCAGGCTCCAGGTAATCGTCCGAATCGACGAAAGCCAGGTAATCCCCCCGGGCCATATCCATACCGGCATTGCGGGCCATCCCTATGGTACGGTTTTCCTGCACCCGGGTCCTTATCCGGGCGTCCCGGGAGGCATATTGGTCGATGATGGCCTGGCTGCCGTCCGGTGATCCGTCATTGACGATGATGATCTCCAGGTTCGCATAGGTTTGGGAGACCACCGAGTCCAGGCAGCGGCGCAGATATTTCTCCACATTGTAAACGGGAATGATGACGCTGACCAATTTTTCCATGCCAATGCTCCGCCAATCTAATACAATGTCCTAATATATGATACCAATCGACAATCGTATTTGGATAGATATTTTTGTATAA
>CAZOMS010000315.1:0-2229 GCA_964580805.1 uncultured Syntrophomonas sp.
AAACAGGTGGACTAAGGTGCGCAAGGATTGGTCAATCAAAGAACTCTTGATATGGACGACCCGGTATTTTGACGACAAGGGTATGCAGGAACCGCGCCTGGAGGCCGAAATCCTGCTGGCTCATGTGCTGCACAGGAACCGGGTCTATTTGTACGCAAATTATGAAGAACCGGTCAATGAGGCGGAGAGACAGCAATTCCGGGAGTATATCATGAGGAGAATGAAAGGTGAGCCGGCTGCATACATTACCGGACAGAGGGAATTCATGTCCCTGACATTTCAGGTAAGTCCTCATGTTCTCATTCCCCGTCCCGAAACCGAAGTGTTGGTGGAGGCATCCTTAGGATTGATCCAACAGGGCGACATAAAGCGAGTCTGCGACGTGGGTACCGGTTCCGGTGCTATCGCCATCAGCCTGGCCCATTATGCTCCCGAAGTCGAGGTCTTCGCTGTCGATATTTCCCCGGAAGCATTGAGTATGGCCGATCGTAATGCCAGTTTGCACCAGGTAGCAATCTGTTTTTACGGTGGTGATCTGTTGGAACCGCTGGAGGATGGATTGGAGATGGATCTGATTGTGGCGAATCTGCCTTACCTAACCAGGGCCCAGCTCGAAGAGGCTGAAGTTGGGGTTAGAAATTTCGAACCGCAGCTGGCTCTGATGGCGGATGATGACGGGCTTAGTATTTACCGGCGTCTACTGCCCCAAGCCCACGGCAAGCTGCGGCGGGGAGGATACCTTTTATGGGAGATCGACCCGAGCCAGGCAACGGCTGCCCGGGAGTTGATCAAGGATTGGGACGAAGCAGAGATTCTCACTGATTACGGGGGCCGGAGCCGAGTAGTTAAAGTGCGGAGAATGCAATGAAGATGAAGACAGAGTATTATAAAATAGACGCCCGCCGACCGCAGCCGCAAATTATCAGTATGGCTGTTGCCCATATAAAGGCTGGGGAGTTGGTGGCTTTCCCAACGGAAACGGTGTACGGATTAGGAGCAGATGCATTCCGGGCGGCGGCCGTCGAGAAAATCTTTGCCGCCAAAGGGCGGCCTGCCGATAATCCTCTGCTAGTCCATGTAAGTAACCTGGACCAGGTAAAGCAACTGGCTGCCGAGGTTCCCCCGGCAGCGGTAAAACTGATGGAGCGCTTCTGGCCGGGGCCCCTGTCGATGGTTTTGCCTGCATTGCCTTTTGTTCCGGAGGTGGTTAGGGGCGGCAGAACGGGGGTAGGACTGCGGATGCCCTCCCATCCGGTGGCATTGGCATTGATCGAGGCCACTGGACCACTGGCGGCGCCCAGCGCTAATCGATACGGCCGTCCCAGCCCCACGATGGCGGACCATGTCCGCCAGGACCTGGACGGACTGATCGCAGCGGTCCTGGATGCCGGGGAGACTGGAACCGGTCTGGAGTCTACCCTTATCGATCTGACTGATGGACGTCATCGCATCTTAAGAAGGGGAGGCATACGGGCGGAGTTGATCGAGGAGTGCCTGGGACGGACATTGGAGTCCATATTAACCGATCGCTCCGGTTACCAATCACCCCTTAAAATAGTATTAAGTGAAACCGCAGCCGATTTGGAGCGGCGGATGACCGAAACTAGTGATAAAAAAACCGGGATAGTATATCTGGGTTCAGGAGAAGGCTACGAAATTGACCCTGCCCGGCGTCAATTCACCTTGGATGTGACAGGGGACAGGCGGGGCTTGTATGCAATTATTCGCGAGGCGGAAGCCGCTGGAATTGAGATACTCTTGTTTGCGCCGTTTGAAGCCGGGCAGTTGGATGAGGCCTGGCTGGACCGTTTACATCGAGCCGCCAATAGGTGATGGCCGGGACATGATGATCCTGGGCATATGGGAGTTTACTCATAGGATATTGGTTTGGGGTAAGTAAACACCGGGCTTGTTAATATGAGGGGGAGTCCAGGTTGACCACGATACTGTTCATATGCTCTGGTAATACCTGCCGGAGTCCCATGGCTAAGGCCCTATTCCAACGGCGGCTTCATGCTGAGACTGAATGGACCGGAGAGGGATATAGGGTATTATCGGCTGGGATATTTACTGGCGATGGACTCCCTGCCTCCCCGGAGGCGGTCAGGGTTATCGGAGAAGAAGGTATCGACCTGTCCGCCCATGGCTCGACGCAGTTTAATGAGGGCCTGGCGGGGGAAGCAGATATAATTCTGACCATGACCAGAAACCAACGGGATTACGTGAGAC
>CAZOMS010000316.1:0-2229 GCA_964580805.1 uncultured Syntrophomonas sp.
GGGCTTTGTTCAGGGCATCCTTCATAGCGATATTGGCTGCGACTTTGAAGGACTGCTCTGAGGAATCCACCTCATGGTAGGAACCACCCTGTAACGTCGCTTCTATGTCATCCACCGGATAACCAGCCAGTATACCGGCCTGCAGGGATTCCCTGACACCTATCTCGGTAGCTGCCACAAACTCCTTGGGGAACAATCCTGGCGGCGTTTTGTCTACAAAGACTTTACCGGAGCCTTCGGGTAAAGGACCCACAGCCAAAATCACATGGGCATACTGTCCATGTCCCCCTGTTTGTCTTTCAAATCTGGTCTCGACTTTAGTACTGTTGCTGACAGTTTCTTTATAGGCAACCTGGGGTTTACCTACGTTGGCATTGACCTTGAATTCTCTGAGCAAACGATCGATTATGATCTCCAGATGGAGCTCTCCCATGCCGGATATGATGGTCTGGCCACTGGCCTCGTCATAGCCGGTACGGAAGGTGGGGTCTTCTTCCGCCAAACGCCTCAAGCTCTCGCCGATTCGCTCTTGATCAGCTTTGGTTTTGGGTTCGATCACTACATCGATTACCGGTTCAGGGAAATTCATAGACTCCAAAACAATTAATCGGTCGGGCGAACAAAAGGTTTCGCCAGTTACCGTTTCTTTCAAGCCTACTGCTGCCAATATATCTCCGGCCACCGCTTCTTGTATCTCTTCACGATGATTGGCATGCATCCGCAATATCTTGGTAAGGCGTTCTTTCTTATTCTTGCGGGTGTTAACTACCGGAGAGCCTACTTGAATACGTCCTGCATAGATCCGGAAATAGGTGAGTTTGCCCACATAAGGATCTGTCGCCAGCTTAAATGCCAAGGCACAAAAAGGCGCATCCGGGTCTGCCGGAACCGATACTTCCTGTCCTGTATCCGGATCCGTTCCAATGATAGGAGGAATGTCCAGCGGCGAAGGCAGGTAATCAACCACCGCATCCAAAAGCATCTGGACACCTTTGTTTTTAAAGGATGATCCACATAATACCGGCACCAAAAGGTTGGCTATAGTCTGTTTTCTCAAAGAACGTTTGATATCCTCTGCGGAGATCGGGTTCCCCTCCAGGTATTTTGCCAGGATGGTATCATCAAGCTCGGATAGTGTTTCGATCAATTTCTCTCTGAAGCTTTCAGCCTCGGCATACTCACTCGTATCCAGTTCCCGGTTCAGGAATTTATCCCCGACGCCCTCTCCATAGACATAGGCTCGCAAATGAATGATATCGATGACCCCGGTGAATGAATCTTCGGCTCCCAAAGGCAGCTGGATTACTACCGCTTTACTGCCCAGCTGCTGGTTGATCATCTTCACAACCCGGCTGAATTCCGCCCCGACCCGATCCATCTTGTTTACGAATGCGATCCTGGGAACGCCGTAGCGGTCCGCTTGCCGCCATACGGTTTCAGATTGGGGTTGTACTCCTTCTACGGCGGAAAATATTCCAATTGCCCCATCGAGTATCCGGAGAGACCGTTCTACCTCAGCTGTAAAGTCCACATGGCCAGGCGTATCGATAATATTTATGGCACAATCTCGCCAATAGCAGGCGGTAGCCGCCGAGGTAATGGTGATACCCCGTTCCTGTTCCTGGGTCATCCAATCCATGGTGGCGGTGCCTTTGTCGACATCCCCCATCCTATGCACCCTACCAGTATAGAACAGAATTCTCTCGGTAGTGGTGGTCTTCCCAGCATCTATGTGGGCCATGATGCCTATGTTTCGAATAGACCTTAGATCTATCCCGTGGACCATGGGAACACTCTCCGCTTCTTACCAGCGATAATGAGCAAAGGCTTTATTCGCTTCCGCCATCTTGTGGGTATCTTCTTTCTTTTTGACCGATGCGCCGGTACTGTTCGCAGCATCCATAATTTCACCGGCCAACCGCTCGGCCATAGTCTTCTCGCCTCGTTTGCGGGTATATCCAACTAACCAACGTATAGCCAAGGTTTGTCTCCGGTCAGCTCTTACCTCAACAGGAACCTGGTAGTTGGCGCCACCTACGCGGCGGGCTTTTACCTCGAGTACGGGGGTTATGTTCTTCATAGCCTCTTCGAAGACCTGCATGGGGCTTTTGCCGGTCCTATTCTCAATCCGATCAAACGCATCATAGCAAATACTCTCCGCAAGGCTCTTCTTCCCGTCCCACATCACTTGGTTTACCAGCTTGGTAAATATCTTGCTGTTATAGATGG
>CAZOMS010000317.1:0-2226 GCA_964580805.1 uncultured Syntrophomonas sp.
CTGCAGATGCTGCAGCGGCTGCGCGATGAAGCTCACCGGTTTGCGGTGCAGTACAATCGCCAGCGCCGGGGCAACAAGGCAATCCGTTCCGCCTTGGATGATATCGAAGGGATAGGTCCAAAACGCCGACAGGCGCTTTTGCTGCACTTCGGTTCAGTGGCTCGGATCAAGACCGCCAGCCGGGAAGAGTTGGCTCAAGTGCCGGGAATGAACAAACTGACCGCTGAACGAATCTACATGCATTTTCATAAGTATTGAAGGCCAAGCCGGAAAGGATTGGCTGTTTTTATAGGGGAAGGCCAGGAAAAATATTATTTCCCGGGAAATAATATCGAAATTGGCATGAAATTAATAGGATTTTTTGACGTAATTGCTTATGATAATACTATGCAACCAGGATGGAAAGCTATTTAATAACACGGAAAGGAGCGGGTGGCGATGCCAGGTTGGGTTTTGCGATGGATTCTGAATATTTTGGCAATTGTACTTACAGCAGCCCTTTTGCCAGGGTTTGAGGTCAGTTTATGGGGGGCTATTGTAGGGTCGATCGTGCTGGGCATAATCAATGCCATCATCAGGCCTTTGTTGCTCATACTAACCCTGCCCCTTAACTTGGTTACCCTGGGCTTGTTTACATTCGTGATAAATGGCTTGATGTTATGGCTGACCGCGGCGACCGTAAAGGGCTTTGATATTTACGGATTTGGCTGGGCGATTTTAAGTGCCATCGTCTTAAGCTTGTTCAGCTTTGTGATAAGCTATTTCGTTGAGGACAAGTATTTCGATGTGGGTAGATAAACGATAATCTGAAATGTGTGAAGCCGGGCTGCTGGGGCCCGGCTTCTTGACGGAGGGGAGAAAAACATGTCATCTGTCGTATGGTTTTGCAACCTGAGGACCGGAAACACCAGCCTGCTGGATAAGGTGGAAAGGCTGCTGAAAAATGCCGGTTTGAAAAAGGTAATAGCGCCGGGGGATTTGGTGGCGGTCAAATTGCATTTCGGTGAGACCGGCAACATGGCCTACATCAGGCCGCCATTCGTGCGCCGGGTAGTAGATATGGTCAAAGATAGCGGCGGGCGCCCTTTCCTTACCGACGCCAACACTCTTTATGTGGGGACCAGGCAAAACTCAGTGGAACACCTGGAGACTGCCATCCGTAATGGATTTGATTATGCCGTAGCGGGAGCGCCGCTTATAATCGCTGATGGTTTGACGGGCAAGGACTATGTCAAGGTGCCAGTCCCGGGTAACCACTTCAAGGAGGTAAACATCGGCAGCGCTGCATATCATGCCGATGCCATGGTGGTGATGAGCCATTTCAAATGCCATGAACTTACTGGATTTGGCGGTGCTATAAAGAATATAGGTATGGGCCTGGGCTCGCGCAGCGGTAAGCAGCAGATGCACTCGGACGTCTTGCCTAAAGTAAAAGATGACAAGTGCACCGGCTGTGCCAAATGTACGGAATGGTGCCCGGCCGACGCCATAGAAATGCAGCCGTGGGAAGGTAATAAAAAAGGGCTGAAGGCATATATTCTCGATAAGAAGTGCTGGGGGTGCGGCGAGTGTGCAGTAACCTGCCAGTTTAATGCGATCCGGGTGAGCTGGCGTACCACCCCCGAAGCCGCCCAGGAGAAAATGGCCGAGTATGCTTTGGGCGCCGTTCAAGGCAAGACTGACAAGGTTGTTTATATCTCCTTTGTGATGAATGTAAGCCCTGACTGCGATTGCTTCGGTCACAATGATCACCCCATCGTCCAGGACATCGGCATCCTCTCATCATTGGATCCGGTAGCGCTTGACAAGGCTTGTTACGATTTGGTCAATTCCCAGCCGGCTCTGGCAGGCTCGGTTATAGAAGGCTGCAGTACGGGGGAAGATAAGTTTCAAATGGTTCACCCCGGAATCAATCCTCTCATACAGCTTCAACATGCGGAGAAGATCGGATTGGGGATCATGCAGTACGAGCTCCGGCGCATTTAGTGTTACTTGCAGCTGGTGGGAAAAAGGGCCAGGCCTTCAATGCAGGCGGGTTGACTCCCTGTCTTATCCGGCGGAATATTGGCCCGCACCCAGTAGAGTTAAACCAATGAAAGGCGGGAACTCATCATGACCAAAGAGAAAATGGCCTCTTACCTGTGGGATTTGCCGGAACAATTTGCCGCCATGCTTCAGCAGGGCGTGCAGCTGTCTCCAAACTATAAAAGAAAATACCACAATATT
>CAZOMS010000318.1:0-2202 GCA_964580805.1 uncultured Syntrophomonas sp.
CATTGTCAGCCTGGATAGATACCGACAATAAGCCCAGGAATCGCGCGGTTATTTGTGAATCGAGAACGCAGGGCAAAACCTGGCTGGGGATAGTGCGGGCATTAAGGCTGCGCAAAGCCCTATTGGCCGCTTCCTCCGCCACCTCCGCGGGGTTGAGGGAACCAGCTTTTCTTTGCAGGGTGTAAGCAAAACCGCTTTGGGTTTCTTCAGGGGTCACTGCCGCCAGGGAGACATGCAGGCCGCAGTAATTCGCCCGGCTAAATGCATACATATCGTGACTGTTCATGACCAGGATAGCGGTCTCATGCTCTTCATAGCCGGCTCGGTCTATAATCTGGATGCTGGGATGACAGCTGCGGGCGGCCCGCTCGACATCTCGCGCCATTTCTATCTTGGCTGCCAGCGGCAGGGAATGGAGGGCCTCATCCAGGATCATCATATCCGGATACACCCATCTCCCCTCCGGGAGTCCGTTAAATTCATCGGCACATGAAAACTCAGCTAGGCGGGCCGCTTCCTGGGCGGTTTGCGCAACAGCTGAGCCAGTAAGATCGGTGGTATAGGCAAAACCCACCCGACGCCCATTGAAGACCCGGACGCCCAGACCGGTCTGTTCAGCTTCTTTTAACGTCTCAATTTTCCCACCACTGACCTCGATGCTCAGCTCCCGGTTGTGCATCAGGAACGCTTCGCCGCTTCGACCGCCGGTGCGGATACTATGCAGGGCTTCTTCCCCCGCTTTTCTTAATACAGCTTCCACCCCAGGCACCTACTTTCTTCGGATCCTCTTTATCAGAGGTCCTCCGCTCATACCAGTGCCTCCCACCGTCAGTTCCCGGATCCGGATGGTGGGCTGGGCGTCGCCTACGGGTACTCCCTGCCCTTCTTTGCCGCATACTCCGAGAGCAAATCCGAAGTCGGTACCGACCCGGTCTATATCCATCAGGGTACGGGGACCATTGCCTATAAGAGTGGCCCCCCGCACTGGATGACTTATTTCCCCGTTCTCTATCATATAGCCTTCCTGAACATCAAAAACGAAATCGCCATTGGCGGTATTTACCTGGCCACCGCCCATTTTCTTAACCAGTAACCCCTGCTCGGTATCCCGGATGATGCGGTCCGGGTCATGTCTGCCTGGCGCGATAAAGGTATTGCTCATGCGGGGGATAGGTTTTTCCATATATGACTCGCGCCTGCCATTGCCGGTCAACCCCGTCCCGGCCTTGGCGGCTGACAAACGGTCGTTTAAGAATCCGCGCAGGTATCCGTCTTCTATGAGCAGGGTGCGCCGAGCCGGGGAGGCCTCGTCATCCCATCGATAGCTGCCGTATTTACCCGGCAGGGTGGCGTCGTCGACCACACTGACAATCGGGCTGGCCACCAATTGGCCGATCTTATTATTGTATACCGATAGCCCCTTCTGGACCAGGTCAGCTTCCAAACCATGTCCGCAGGCTTCATGGATCATGGTCCCGCCGGCATCAGCGTGCATAACCACTGGCATGCGCCCGGCCGGGGCCGGAGGAGCGGATAGCATAGCGATGGCCCGACGGGCTGCCCCGGCCGCCAAATCCTCCACCGCAACCTGCTCCAGCAACTCCCACCCGGATACCCCTCCGGCAACCTCCTGTCCGGTCTGTACCTGTTCTCCCCGCACCGCTACCGCATTCACCATCAACCGCACCCGGGCCGTCTCATCTTCGATATACTCACCATCTGAATTGGCTATTTGTATCCACTTATGCAAGTCACCGGCGGCAACTGTCACCTGCTTGATCTCGTCACCCAAATCGCGGGCCACCTGGTTGGCATTCAGCACATAAGCTATTTTTTCGGCAAAATCGACTTGCTCCGGCAGGCGCCGGATATTGACCGGAAGATCGGTGTTTATCAGACGCAGCTCAGTTGCCGGGCGGGAGGCAGGACAGGGAGTGTCGACACCATGGCTGACTAGGACGGCGGCCTTAAATAGGCCTTCCCGGGACAAGTCATTGGTGTAAACATAGAAAGTCCGGCCCCCCTCGATGAGCCTGATTCCAGCCCCCTTTTCCCGTCCGCTGTGAATCTTTTCAATGCGGTCGTCGTCACACAGAATGTTGGTGGTCAGTTTGTCCTCAATATATATGTCCGCAAATTGTCCGCCCTTCTTCAGGGCGGTATCCAACACGGCAGCCAATAAATCCCGGTCCAGCATAGGCG
>CAZOMS010000319.1:0-2201 GCA_964580805.1 uncultured Syntrophomonas sp.
CAAGCGGTTTGTATTCAGTTACAGTTTTCAAATAGGTTTCGGGATTACCGTTCAGTATCAAATCAGCATATCCAATCGGATCATTGTAGATCAGATAGTCCAGTTCTGACCGCTGATACATATTGTCGGCAACCTCGTTCTCCACTGCGATGGTATCAATAGAAATCATGCTGCCATCAAGGAATTTCAGCTCCACACAGGCGTTATCCATGTTGAACTCACAAGAAATCAATCTATCCATAAGAAACCTCCATTTTGCTGGATGTTAGATCATCCCAAAATATTTGAATGCTTCTCGGATTGCTTTTTCCTTCTCCGGTGGGCATTGTGGCTGTCTGGAATCCTCGGACTTCGGCAGATTGTAGTTCTTGCCGACTTCCAGTCCGCATTTTCTCTTTATCTGAGAAATATAAAGGTTGGAAACCTTTAACCCGGTATGCTCCAAAACATACTCCTTGATCTGCGGATAGGTTGCTCCATCTTGGAACTCGGACATATCCATATCTTCCAAAGAGAACTCAACCCGAACCTTTTTCGAGTCGATCTCTCCCTTGGAAAGCAAGACCACCGTCTCCACATGACTGGTCTGGGGAAACATGTCGATAGGTTGTACTTTCTTTACGGTATAGCCATCTTGGCAGAATATTTTAAGATCCCGGGCCAGGGTACCGGGGTTGCAAGAGACATATACGATCCGCTGGGGGGCAGCCTTGATTACCGCCTCGATGACTTCCTTCTTGCAGCCGGCTCGGGGCGGATCGAGTATTACCACATCGAATCTTTCCTTCATGTTGGGGATCACCTTCTCACAGGCTCCGGCGATAAATTCGCAGTTGGTAATATTGTTGCGGCGGGCATTTTCACGGGCGTCTTGGACCGCACCCAAATAACTCTCCACACCGACGATCCTCCCGGCGCTGCGCGCCAAGGGCAGGGTGATACTGCCGATGCCGCAATATCCCTCCAGTACGTTGTCTGCTGGGCCAAGTTGAGCAAATTGCCGCACCACATCTACGAGCAATTCCGCTTGCTGGTGATTGACCTGGAAAAAGGCCAGCGGTGATATTTGATAATCGATCCCGGCCAAGCGCTCGGTCAGTGAGGACCGTCCATGCTTGTGGATTATGCGCCCCTGGTCTATGCAGTATATGGAGCTCAGACCCGGATACTTTGCCAACTGCCGCACATCTGCCTCCCCGCTTCCGATACCCGCAATGACCAGCATCAGCTCACCATTGGCGGAGGACTGGCGCACAGCGATCCTACTGTGATCGGGTAGCCTCAAATCATCGAGGCGCTCACGCAGGTGCTTGCTCAGTGCTTCCATTGCCGGGCTGATAAGGAGGCAGGCTTCGATGGGGATTAACTGGTGGCTGTCCTGGATGTGGTACCCCATTCGAAAATAATGGTCTTCCTTGGCGACCTGCCATTCTACCTTGTTGCGATAACGCCAGGGATCATTCATGCCCGCTACCGGTTCGACCTCGGCTTCCAATCCGCCGATCCGGGCCAGGTTATCCTGCACCACCCGCCGTTTCAGATCCATTTGACGGGAGTAGTTCATATGCTGATAGGCGCAGCCACCGCATCGGTAATAATAGAGACAGGGCGCTGCTACCCGGTCAGATGATGCCGACACCACCTCCACCAGCTGAGCCCGGAGGTAATTCTTCTTCCGCTCCCGGACTTCCACCTCTACCGTTTCTCCAGGTATGGCAAAGGGTATGAAGACCGCCTGCCCATCCATGCGGCCTACTCCCTCTCCTTTATGGGTTATCCCGGTCACCGAGCACTGCACCTTGTTCTTCCCCTCCCATTGTTCATATGAATCGCTAGCCTGGTTGTGTTCAGGCCGCTGACTATATTGTTCTGTATGTACAAATCCCTGGACTTACATGAGCCAGGGATTCCGCTGGTGTCATATTATCTATAAATCATAGTTATTTCTGGCTCACGGTCAATCCCATATCTGCCACCAGGGACGGTCTGACTCCTGCCCATCTCCCCGTGGTGGAAACAGTTCGTCGAACCAGTTGGAAATGGGTTGGTGCAGATAACAAACTTCATTGGGTTGGTTGGTCCTGGTGAAAGCCATAGTGTTCTTGCGCGGGCAGGCTTCCGCCGCTACCAGCCCGGTATCCAGGCAAACATTGATCAAATCCACTCCATTGGGCCGGACAAAATCGTTGGGAGGCAGATTG
>CAZOMS010000320.1:0-2106 GCA_964580805.1 uncultured Syntrophomonas sp.
TGGCCAAAGGGAGATTGCTGGGCCTGCAGTTCGAAGCCCTTTTTAAGGACGGTTTGTATTTTGAGATCGGAGAGCATGCCATAAGGTTGGCCATGCTGATACGGGATGCCTTTGCCCGGAAGGGCTTCCCCTTCCGGTACGATTCCCCCACCAATCAGCAATTCCCGATCTTGTCCCGGTCGGCCCTGAAGAAACTGTCCGCTAAATACTCGTTCTCCATCTGGGCCAAAATCGACGATGAACATACGGCGGTAAGATTCTGCACTAGCTGGGCTACCCAAGAGGAGGCCGTAAAAAGGCTGGTTGACGATATCATGAGTCTATAACCCTGTCCGAGACCGCTAAAAATGTAAAGGATTGCCCTAGGGTATGCATAATATATTGGCGGACGTTAAGCGATAGCGTGCCCCCCCGCACTTTGTTGGACATCATCAGCGAAGCGGGGTCCGTCTATCGTTTCTTCGGCAAATCGGCTCAGATGCTGATAATCAATAAAAATAATCAATGGTTGGGGGCCAGGTGACAGACATGGAAAAGGATATGAATAATGTAGAGGTACATACCAAAGAATTGTGGGACGCCCGCTCGGCGAAGTGGGCGTCCCGGGACGCGGAGGACAAGACCGCCCGGCAGCAGAACGAGGCCCGCTACCAATACACCGATGATTTCTTGCGCAGTCATAACCTGTATGACAGCAATTCGGAAATCCTCGATATAGGATGCGGACTGGGAATGTTCGTGGTGCGTTTTGCCCAAAAGGCCAAGCGGGTAACCGGTCTGGACATATCCGGGAAGATGCTGGAATATGCCCGCCAAAACGTGGAGCAGAACGGCTTGGAGAACGTGGACTTCATAGATATGCCCTGGCAGGATATAGATTTGAGACAGAGCGGTCTGGAAAAGGCCTATGATCTGGTTTTTGCCTCACTCTGTCCGGGGATCAGCAGCGACGGTGGCTTGATGAAAATGTCCCAGGCCAGTCGAGATTGGTGTTTTACCTGCCATTTTGCCCGCCGCTTCAGCCGTCTGAAGAATGACGTGTATCTCAATATTCTGGGGCGCCCTTATGATTCGGAATGGGGTAAGAACTCTATTGGCAAGTCGATCGATGAACTTTTGAAGGCCGGTTATTACCCCAACCTGTCCTATTAT
Organism: uncultured Syntrophomonas sp.; assembly: GCA_964580805.1. Classification (GTDB taxonomy): domain Bacteria; phylum Bacillota; class Syntrophomonadia; order Syntrophomonadales; family Syntrophomonadaceae; genus PHAA01. The sequence goes on from CAZOMS010000320.1 coordinate 1,153, forward strand.
GACAGCGACGCCCTGGTAGAGTGGCCCCTGGATGAGGAGACCGCTATGCATTTCGCCGGGCATCTGGGACCCCTTAAGGATGAACAGGAATACATCGACAAATATACCGGGCAGGTTTTTGAATACTTGGAAAAGGTTGCTGTCAACGGTCTTATCCGCGATGAGACCGAGGCCAAGATAGCCTTTCTCTATTGGCAGGTATCCTAAAGCGTCCAAAACCAGGGTAACCGATCTGGTTCCCCCTGACCGGAGCGTAAAATTGTGAGTTGGTGATGCAGGGTCGGCAGGCCCTGTTTTGCTTTTGGGCAAAAAACAACCAACTATGCTCACCAACGCGCTATAATAACATGACAAATGGTCAGACTAAAGGGGGAGAATTTTGAATGAGATTTCTGGCGGGATTGATTTTGGGGATATTCATCGGCACCGGGGGGACCTTTGTCCTTACCGGCAATGATTTTATTAATGCGGGCAAGAATGCGGCTGAAGCGGTCACCAAAACTATTCAGATAGTATCCAAGCATGTTGACAAGGAAACCCTGCAAGCCATCCAGAATGAGGTGAATCGGGAGGTAGTACCTTCTCTGACCGGGCAGAACGAGCTGGACAAATAGGAGGAATCAATGAAAGATATCATAGGAATCATTTTAGCCGTCTGCATTGTTCTGGCCGATTTAATTTGGCCCGCTGGCCTTTTTATCAATCCAGCCTCGGGGGGATAATGTCGTAGCAGGCAACAGGTATACACTCAACCCACGCTGGGATTGGTTATACTAATAAGGAATTTGCTTTTCCCCCAGATACATGTAATTAGAATTGATGGTTGGTTGGCTGCAAGGGAGACTATGGTATAGAATACAAGGGGAAAAGTAAAAGGCGCACGGCGTCGAATAATGGAGAAGTCACATTTATAAGGAGGAATGGTGGTTGAACCAGATTGAAAAAGCATTAATG
>CAZOMS010000321.1:0-2053 GCA_964580805.1 uncultured Syntrophomonas sp.
CGAATCGTTTCTTAAGAAAACGGTTTGCCCGATTTTCAGCAGCAACGATTCACCCATTACTTTTCCCTCCCGTAATTACGCGGCTATAAAGAACCTGCCAGCAATAGTTAACTATTCCTGGCAGGCACATTGGTCTTTATCCATTCAATGATTGCCCCAAATTTAACTCCGGGGCCAAACATTGCCCCGGCGATACCCGATTCCACCAGGGCCCGTTGATCGGCTTCGGGGATAGCACCTCCGCCAATGATCATTATGTCCCCCCCTCCCAGGGAATCAAGTAATTCCCTGAGCCGGGGGAACGCTTCTTTGTGAGCACCAGTATGCATACTTAGTCCAGCAAAATCAACATCTTCCTGAACCGCAGTTGCGGCTACCTCTTCGAGGGTCCGATAAAGACCCGTATAAATTACTTCCATCCCGCTGTCTTGGAGATTCCGAGCCAGCAGGCGCACTCCCCGGTCATGTGAATCCAGCCCCACTTTGGCCAATAATACTCGAATTACTCTATTGTCCATATTTGACCTTCCTTATGAGTCGGCGCAGCTATCCTTGTTTAATTCTTCTTTTAGATAACGGTCGGCGATTTCATCGGCCAAAGTATATGGGTCAACCTCTTTGAGCAAGCACTGGTCAATCATTCGTTTCATCTCTCCGCTGGATTCCAGTTGGGTAAGAATGGGACACATTAATGACCCCCATAAGGCTTCCTGAATCTCAGCCGCGGTCTTTCTGCGCATCCGTTCGGAAATGAGATCATTGTCGACCAGAAATTGGTAATGCTCCTCGATCTTATCGCGTAGTTTCAACACGCTTTCGGCAAATTTGTGGGGTTCGAGAACGCTCTCTACCAGAAGCACTGGTATCTGCCAACCCTTGGAATAGCCCGACCGATCCCGGGACATCTGCACCATGTTCATGGTTTCTTTGTATAGTTTCCCGGCGCCCTCCCGGTCAGCTTTGTTGATGACAAAAATATCAGCTATTTCCATCAACCCAGCTTTTAAGGCCTGAATCTCATCCCCCATTCCAGGTACCAAAACCACTATGACCGTATGAGCGTGGTTGATGATCTCTACCTCTTGTTGCCCAACCCCTACGGTTTCGACAATTATTCGATCCTTACCTAACACATCCATAACATGAATGCCTTCGCCGACCGCTTTGGATATGCCACCCATAGCCCCACGAGTAGCCAAACTCCGGACAAACACACCTTTATCCTCAGCATGGCGCAACATGCGAATCCTATCTCCGAGAAGTGCTCCTCCGGTAAAAGGACTGGTAGGATCCACCGCCAATACCCCTACTGTATTGCCTTGGCTGCGATATGCCTGGATAAGTTCGTCCGTTAGAGTACTCTTACCCGCGCCAGGGGCTCCGGTAATTCCAATTACGTGGGATTTCCCGGTCTCCTTAAATATTTCTTGGATGGCGATATAGGTATCAGTGATTTGGTCTTCCAGATTTCTTATAAGGCGGGAGGCCGCCCGTACATCTCCCGCCAAAACCCTTTTACCTAATTCTTTCATTAGCAAATCACTCCTTTGGAGTAATATTGGCTCTGATCCAGTCGTTTATCGAATCAAGGGTAGCGCCCGGAGTAAATATCCCTTTCAAACCGGCTGCATAGAGACCTGGCATATCTTTATCAGGAATAATACCCCCGCCAACTACTACTATTTCTTCAGCCCCTTCTTCCCTAAGCAGCTTGGCCACTTGTGGATAGAGATAGTTATGGGCACCCGACAAACAGCTCAAACCAACCATATCGACATCTTCCTGGATTGCTGTTGCAGCTATCTGTTCCGGCGTCTGATGACAACCGGTGTAGATCACTTCGAAACCAGCATCGCGAAAACTTCTGGCTAGAACTCTGGCTCCACGATCATGACCATCCAGGCCCGGCTTTGCTAAGAGTATCCGAATTCTTCTTTGTGCCATAACGCTTTACCTCCTTCAAATCTAATTAGTATATGCCAGGGTCGCGATACTCGCCGTAGACATCCCGATACACATCACAGATTTCCTGGACAGTAGCATAGTTCTTCAC
>CAZOMS010000322.1:0-2006 GCA_964580805.1 uncultured Syntrophomonas sp.
TCGAGGAAAACCAGAGCAGCGACGTTGCCATTTCGAGTGGGAACGCTCTATTGATCGAGGATAGTGCGCCGGAGGTGGTAGGAGTCTTGGTGGTTGCGGAGGGGGCGGGCGATAATCTGGTCAAGGAAAGGCTGACCGATGCCACTACGGTTTTATTGAACGTTTCGCCTCATCAGGTCAGGGTTGAAACCCGGAAAGGAGCTGGGCAATGATAATCAGCATGGACAAAGCTAAAATCGTACTTACCTTGGCCGCCATTGTGATGGTCTTTCTGATTGGACTGAAATTGCTGACCGGTTATTTGGATGGCCGTTCCCAACCGGCGTTGACCGGTGAGGCGACCATTTTTGAAGCTGCACCGGTAAGTCGGCCGGTCGATGTATCCAGGATGGAAGGGGGAGGGTTCCTGTCGGAGTACCGATTGGAACGTGACCGGGTGCGCAGTAGAGAGATAACCCTGTTGCGGGAGATAGCCAGTGATACGACCAGCACCGCCCGGGCCAGGGAAGAGGCCTACGCCAAATTGGTCGCACTAGCCGACCGGGAAGAAAAAGAAATGCATGCCGAAGCCTTGATTAAAGCGCAGGGATTTGCCGATTGCGCTGTCATTATCAGTCCCTCCGCCACCATGGTTATGATTTCGGGTAGTAAGGCAGATACCGCCGGACAGGAAAAAATCAGAAAATCGGTCAGTGTGGCCACCGGTTTCACGGAAAAAAGCGTGTCGGTTCTGCAGTTGGTACCAAGTGAATAGGATACCGTAAAATCGGATTGTCAACAGATTGAAATATCTGGGTTAAATCCCTATAATAAAGAAGCATTGTAATTCGGACGTACTCAGGCTCGGCCTGGGTATGTTTCTTATTGCTCGGTTGGCGGGTTTGTTGCCATTGGCTTGCCCCGGCCAAACGCGGCGGCGAAGTATCCGTCCGCCGCTATAACCATGATTATCTGGTACATACTGATTCCTCAATGGGACTATAACAACCTCGCCAAGCCGAAATAATGCCTACAATCAGAGGAGTGAAGACATGAATTTGGAAGAGATCAGGGAACTTGTGATGCTGCTGGAAAAGACCAGCCTGACTGAGCTTAAGGTCCAGACTGAGGATCTCAAATTAACCTTGCGCAAGGGCTCAGTTAATAAGGAAATTACCTCAACCACAGCGCCGGCAAGCGAAAACAAAAAGCCGGTGGGGACCCCGCCTGCGGAGACTGCCCCTGATCAGGATCTGGTCAGCATTAATTCACCCATGGTAGGTACCTATTATCAGGCCCCGTCTCCAGACAGCGAGCCGTTCGTCAAGACAGGCGATATGGTGAGTAAGGGTCAGACCCTGTGCATAGTGGAAGCCATGAAGCTGATGAACGACATCAAATCGGAATATGATGGTACGGTCGTCGAGGTCGCTGTCGAGAACGGCCAAGCGGTCGAATATAACCAGGTATTGTTTTGGATAAAACGGAGCTAGGGGTGTTAATTTGTTTACCAGGATATTGATTGCCAATCGCGGGGAAATAGCCCTGCGGGTGATAAGGGCCTGCCAGGAGATGGGTATCGAGAGCGTAGCGGTATACTCTGAGGCGGATCGAGATAGTATGCATGTCAAAATGGCCGATGAGGCGGTGTGCATTGGCGGGGCTCCGGCCAGTCAGAGCTATCTGCATGTGGCCAATGTCATTTCCGCAGCCGTAAACCTTGGCTGCCAGGCGATTCACCCGGGGTATGGATTTCTGGCTGAGAATGCATATTTTGCCGAGCTATGCCGGACTAACGACATAAAATTCATTGGTCCGCCGGCTTCGGTAATCGAGCTTTTGGGCGACAAGGTTAAGGGCAAGGAAATGGCCCAGCAGATCGGAGTGCCGGTAGTGCCGGGGAGCGAGGGGGCGGCCGGCAGCCTGGATAATACCATCGTCCTGGCTGAATCGATCGGTTACCCGATTATCATTAAGGCCTCGGCGGGCGGCGGAGGCCGGGGGATGCGCCTGGCCCACAACAAAGC
>CAZOMS010000323.1:0-1969 GCA_964580805.1 uncultured Syntrophomonas sp.
GGATGCCTGGGTTCACATATAATTACCCTTTCCCCGATATCCATGCACTTCTCCTTACCGCCAGACCAACCGGTCCGACTCTCATTATCGGCGGTCCCCCACAATCAACCGCTAATCCAAGATCACCTTCAGGCCAGTCTCTGCATATATCTTTTTAAGTAAATCCTGGTTACTTGATCTGCCCCTAAGAACCGCATACCCGTTGGCAGCCAGGTATTCCAAAAATCTGCTTCCGGTGTCCAGGTCCTGATTGGACAGGCACCGTGGAATATCGGGGACTTGGCAATCGTAATGGCCTAGAATTGAAACCTGGAGCGGGTAACCCTTCTCCTCAGCCAGAGGATAAAATCCTTTGGCACCACTGATAAGCAGCAGGCCGTAACTTAGCCCACCTGATTTGATGGGCAGTTCGGCCTCCTCATAGTTTAATTCCAGCTGATGCTTATCATCCAGGTAAGCGGCAAGCTGCTCGATTTCAATTTCATTCAATAGTTCGTTGACCATGATCTGATCGTAAGCCGCATTTTCGTCTTCCTCATCGTAATCTCTGATTAGTTCATCCCAGGGCGCCGGAGGTTCGGTTCGACCGACCACAAACCACTCCATTCTGACCTGCTCCTGCCCTAAAAATTTATCTATGACTGACCAGGCTTTGAACAACCGCAACCCCTTCACCCCTTGTTCCATAAGAAATTATTCTTTAGTCTTGACAGTAACCTTGATGCTGCGGCAGCAATCATCGTTTTTTACTACAATGTCATCACCGCGTTCAAAAAGCTTATAATCTCCTTCAGTCTCCACTATAATATCTTCCAACTTAAGACCACCCTCTTTAGGGATAAACAACATGCGGTTGAGGGGAATCAAATAGTTCTCCTTGATAATAGCCATAAGGTGCCTCCCTTCTCTGCTAATAGCTGTCATTCTACTTTAATTGTGCTTGCCTGGCTTTGACCAATAGTCGCCCACGTCTTTGGGGAATATAATCCCCCGGTCAGTCACTACGGCCGTCACCAAGCTAGCTGGGGTCACATCAAAGGCCGGGTAAAATCCCTGCACCCTCGCACCGGTAATCCTTACCCCGTTAAAATTCACTACCTCTTCGGGATTGCGCAATTCAATGGGTATTTCTTGGGCAGAACTTGTATTCTTATCCGGCCCCCCGTAGCCTAAAACGTAGAACGGGATAGAATGATAACTCGCCGCCAACGCTAGCTGAAATGTCCCCACTTTATTGGCAACGGTCCCGTCCAGCGCGATACGGTCAGCCGCCGTGATCAGTTTATTCACCATACCCTGACCCATGCAATAGGCTGCCATATTATCAGTAATCAATGTCACCGGCAATCCTAATCCCGAGACCGCCCAAGCGGTCAAGCGGGCTCCCTGCAGGTATGGCCGGGTCTCGGTGCAAATAGCCTTAACCTGTTTCCCATTCTGCTGAGCCTTAATGAACATATACAATAACCCTGCTCCTGGAAAACAATGGGTTAATATAGTATCTCCGTCCTTAAGCATGGTTTCGGCCCAGTCACCGGTCAGCCGCGACCGGGCGTCCTGTTTTTCAATGATAGTTTCTAACTGGGACAAGATATGCGGCGACCATGGGTATTGATCCCAATCCATTCTGGTCATTATGTTTTTCAGCATAGCGGCAATATGAAATCCGGTAGGACGGGTGGCCACCAATCGCTGCTGGGCTTGCTCCATGAGAGCATATCCCTGACGTGGTTTAGAGGCACTTTTCTTTTCAATTTCCCGGGCTGCCAGCCACAACCCATAGCCAGCGGTAATCGCGATATCGCCTGCACCTTGCACGGCCATGATTTCAATGGCCTCAGCCACGGCCTCATAGTCAATGCATACGATTTCCTCAATCTGGTGAGGAAATCGGCGGCGGTCGAGTATAACCAGCGAATCGTTTCTTAAGAAAACGGTTTGCCCGATTTTCAGCAGCAACGATTCACCC
>CAZOMS010000324.1:0-1966 GCA_964580805.1 uncultured Syntrophomonas sp.
TTTTCAGTTCCAGGTAGCCTCCCAGTATGATCCCGGTCATATAGAATGCAATGGGTATATACTCCGGCACCGGTGCCCGGGAAGCGAGCAGTCCCAGCACCAGCATAACCAGCGAGATGGCAGTAGGGAAAACGTACTTGTTGGTCTTCCAGAAGGGTCCCGGGACAGGCCGGCGGTGCTGCCCGCGATCTACCTGGCCCTTGTAGCCCATAACGTGGATGGCATTAAGGATGGCCTGATCGTCGCCCTGATGCTGCACCAGCAGGGTGGAGGCGGCGAAGCTGACCCGGGCTTTTTCCACCCCCGGCACCATCGAAATACGCTTCTCCAGCTGGACGGCGCAATCGGCGCAATCCAGTCCCCCAATGATAAATGTGGTTTGATCCTTCCGCTCCTCATGGCGGCCGGCATACTCGACTGCATCGTATCCCAGCGAGCGGATCTTTTCTGTAATCACCACGGTGTTGGCCTGCCAGGCGTCATATTCTATTTCCAGCCGGCCCAGGGGAAAGCTTATCCGGGCCGCCCTTACACCGGGTATGCTCTGCACTGCCCTTTCGATTCTGGCAGCACAATCGGCACAATCCATGCCGGTCACCTGCAAGACTGCCAATACATCCAAATTATTTATCTTCATGGCCTGGGTCATTTCATCATCCCCTCAATACAACCGGGCACCCGCATTCCGCTTAAATAAATTCCAGAAACCGGGTCGCCCATTCCTTGCTGTGGCTAATATGTTCCAATCCTTGTTTCAACAGGGTGTCTATATGTTGGTCAGCCAGCGAATAATAGAGGATCTTGCCCTCCCGGCGGAACTTGACCAGTTTTTGGGTCCGCAGCATACGTAATTGGTGGGACACGGCGGAATCCGAAGCACCGATAACCGCCGCCAGATCGCATACGCATAACTCTCGATTCATCAGGGCGAAGATAATCTTCACCCGGTTGGGATCAGCCAAAGTCTTGAATGTATCAGCGAGGGCCTGGGCCTCCTCCCCGGAGAGCATCCTCCGGCTCACGTCGGCAACCGCTTCTTCGTGGATGCACTGCAAGCCACAACGGTCAAACTGCATTATCATCGGTTTATCCCCCTTTGTTCCGGCGTCTGTTCATTTGAGCATCTGTTCATATATTTATATGTATTTAATCATAGAATGCGTCCCAGGGCAAATGGTAATCACGTTTAGGTAAAAAATCACAAGTCGGTTGCACCTTATCCCCAGACTTATTCTTGGCCGACAAGCAAAATAGGCTGAGAGCTGCGGTAATACGGAATCCCGGTTCAATCGACGTACCTCATGTACGCCTCCATCACGGGTATTCCTATTGTCTTGCTCTCAGCCTATTTTGACGGTCTGCCCCCGTCACCCTGTAGTGACGCGATCTTTATCCTCTGAAGGGCGCGCCTGCGCCAGCTTACACGACCCGGCCTCCCACCGCTTCGATCCGGACCTTAAGCTCTTCAACCATTACCAGATCATTTTCATAAGTAATCGATACCTGCTTGCCTTGAGGATTGACCTCGGTCCGGATGATGCCGGGCAGCATCTTTACCGAATTGCGAATCGTGTTGATAAAGTGCATTCAGGTCATCCCATCCACGTGAAAGGCTGCGGTTTGTTCGGACACCTGAATCCTCCTTTCCCCTGCCTCTAGACTACTTCGTAACCGGTATCCTCAATTTGGGTCCTGATTTCATCGAGGGTCACCTGATCGGACTCGAAATCAACGGCCACCTTTTTACCCATCAGATCCACTTCCACCCTACTCACGCCAGGCAGTGAGCCGACTGACTTCTTGACCGCATTGACACAATGCATGCAGGACATTCCTTCCACATTCAGGGTCTCGGTTTGCTGAGCCATAGTAAATCCTCCTTATACAATGGATATTTCGCTGCAGACAATAGGTACGGAGTCTAATCCCAAGCTGGTATACTGAACCACGGGCGGTATTCTGCTGG
>CAZOMS010000325.1:0-1960 GCA_964580805.1 uncultured Syntrophomonas sp.
TAAGCACCAAAACCATAATAAGAACCTCCTCAGAGTATATCAATACATAATATGCAGTGAGGAGGTTGTTTGATTACCGGCCCGGGGCCGTTATGACATTTTGTTTGGTTTATTGCGGCAAGCGGCAAAGTCTATCGATCTGATTTTATGGACAGGCAGGCGGTCACTTCTTTACGCATGATATCGATACGGTCCCGATCAGCAGCCTCGATATATATACGGATCAAAGGCTCGGTTCCGGAAGGACGAACCAACACCCAACTGCCATCCTCAAGGATGATTTTCTTGCCTTCAGTTTCGTCGAATCGATCAACACGCACCCCAGCGATGGCCTTGGGTTGGTATACTTTCAATTCAGCCAGGATTCGCTCCCCTTCCGGGGCAGTGACCTTTACATCCAGCCGCTCGGTTTCCATTAATCCGTATTTGGCTACCGCCTCCTGGTTAAGTTGCTTGAATGACTTACCAGTGGCGGCTATCATCTCAGCGGCCAGCAGGCCAACCAGGATGCCGTCCTTTTCGGGCACATGGCCAAAAATACTCAATCCTCCGCTTTCCTCTACCCCCAGTATGCAGCCTTTCTCCCGCAGGCACTCCGAGATGTACTTGAAGCCCACCCGGGTCTCGATAACGCTCAATCCGTTTTGCCTGGCAATCCGATCCAGGTTGTGGGTAGTGGACAGCGAGCGGCAGACCGGGCCGCGGAAGGTGCGGGTAGAAAGCAGGTGTTCCAGCAACAGATAAGCCAGACGGTTGGGATTGACAAAATCCCCTTGCTCATCGACTACTCCAAAACGATCACCGTCAGCATCCAGAGCCAGGCCCAGGTCGTAGCCATAATGGACCACCGACCGCTTCAAATCAGCCAAGCCGGCATCAGTGGGCTCCGGTATCAATCCTCCGAACAAGGGATCTCGGTAGTTGTTGATGGTTTTAACCTCACAGCCCAATTCTATCAGCAATCGGTCCAGATAACCCGCCCCGGAACCATACATGGGATCAACGACGACCTTGAGAGGCTGTTGGCGGAAGGTGTCCGGCTGCAGTACTTTAAGGATCTGGTTGGAGTAATCGCGATCCACGTCTATCTCTTTATAAAGATCAAGGGTCCGGGCCTCCTTGAGATCAAGCTCATAAACCCGGCCGCCTGCCTGTATGCGCTGTACCTCCTCCTCAATGGCCTGGGTCACATCCGGCAAAGCCGGACCGGCATACTCGGGGATGAATTTTATGCCGTTGTACTCAGGCGGATTATGGCTGGCAGTAATCATTATGGCTCCTCCCGCTTGGAAGAGCCTGATGGCATGGGCAGCCAAAGGGGTGGGCACGGCTTTGGTGGTCGCCATTACCCGGATCCCGTTGGCGGTTATCACCCGGGCACATTCGTCCGCAAAATGTTCGGAAAGGAAACGGTGGTCATAGCCGATAATGATGCCTTTTTTACTCAAATTATGAGATTTGGCGTAGTTGGCAATCGCCTGGGTAACCAGTTTTATATTGGCAAAGGTGAACTCCCTGGCGACAATAGCCCGCCAGCCATCGGTGCCAAACTTTATCTCCACATGAAACCCTCCTTGGTCAACGTGGTGGGGGCCGGACTAGTTGATGTTGGCCGCCCCTATGCGCACATAGAGAAAATCTGTTATCACCCTGACGATGCGGATGGCCGCTTTGCCATCCCCGTAGGGATTGATAGCATGAGCCATCTTGTCGTATTGGCTGCGGTCGAGCAGCAGGCGACGGGCCGCCTTATGTACATTGTTTTGCACCGTCCCCACCAGTTGGACCGTCCCGGCCTGGATGGCCTCGGGCCGTTCAGTGGTATCCCGCAGCACCAGCACCGGTTTGCCAAGGGAGGGCGCTTCCTCCTGCAGCCCGCCGGAATCAGTCATTATAATATATGATGCGTTCATCAAATTAGCGAAAGCTTCATATTCCAAAGGATCCAGCAAATGGATCC
>CAZOMS010000326.1:0-1949 GCA_964580805.1 uncultured Syntrophomonas sp.
ATATGTCGGGAAAGACCAAAAGGTGAAGAGAAATTCCCTGTTTTTTCTATACACAAAGCTGTGAACCCGCACGGAACGGGAATGATTCGGATTATCTCATCCAATATGTGGGTACTAGGGCCTGTACCGTTTCTGGGAAGTTGTCGGGTAAAACCTCATCGACCATACCGTATTGTAATTATGGGCGCCGATGGGGCTGGCACAGCGAATTGAATTCCGCGATTCTCATCCCGGTTTTACTTGGGGGGGCTTGGTCCGTGCAGGGGAGTTTAACCTCTCCGGGAGAGACTATTCTATATTGAAGTCAAAATACCGGTTGGGATATGGCTCATTTATAAGAGTATAATGCCACCATTCCCTGCTGATGGCTTGAAAGCCATGTCTTTGCATGATGTTCTTGAGTAACAGGCGGTTGGCGGTTTGTTCCGGGCTGATCGACTTGGCGTCCCAACCGGAAAGCGGGTCCAAATAATCAAAGGGGGTGCCCATATCGAGTTCCTCCCCGCTCTCCAGGCTGACAATTGTCACATCAACCGTGCTGCCCCGGGAATGAGCAGATCTCCTCGCCAGGTAACCTAGGTCAAATAATTCACCTTTATCTACATGGGGATAATAGGATGATTTCATTTTTTGATCGTTTCTATCCCACGACCACCTAATGAAATGATCTACCGCTTCCTGGGGACGGTAGGCATCGAATATCTTAAGACTGTATTCTTGCTCGTTCAGGTCCTGGTTTACTGCTTTTAGGGCTGTTGCCGCCTCATTGGTCAGAATTCCGACCAGCGCATCGTAACCGTCTATCCGCGTTCCCACAAAGTTATTTTCGCCATAATAGCGGATATCCAACTGCACGCCCGGGATCACCTGGTCCACATATACAAATCCCGCTGGCAGCCGTGATGGCAAGGATTCGTCAGGTGAATAGACATAATGGGTGCAACCGGCTAATAAGGTGATCACGGGAAACAAGATCATCAACAGGAGTCTTTTCATAAACAGCGTCTCCTTTTAATACTGATATCTTTTCCTTACCCTCACCAAGTACATCCACGATTTATATATTAGTAATAGCCCTTGAGTGAAAGATCTTGAGTGATCGATCCTAAGTGATAGATCTTGCTTTACATGCGATTATCATGTTGCGATTCGCCGTTATTGGATTTTGCCCTTGCCCTGATTCACCGACAGCAGAATTGAGTCCGTTCGCCATGGATAGTTTTTTGCATGAAAATACCCCTTGACTACCAATGATATTAGCAACAATATGACTTTAGACTTACCTTTCCTATAAAATGGTAGGGCATGGTTTTAAGAAACGAAAGGCGGTGATGGCGTGTCAGCCGTTTTGGCTTACGTAGTGCTGGGCGTGGTGGCAGGCATTATAAGCGGTTTGGTAGGTATAGGCGGGGGCATAATTATCGTGCCGGCCCTGGTTCTGGTATTTGGCATGAACCAACTTCAAGCCCAGGGAACCACCCTGGCCTTGCTGGTGGCTCCAATCGGCATTTTGGCAGCCTGGACCTATTATACCCATGGCCTGGTGGACCTAAAGATCGCCGGTCTGATAATCATCGGCTTTGTGGTGGGTGGATATCTCGGGGGCAAGATTGCGGTTGGCCTGCCCAATGAACTGCTGCAAAAGATATTTGGGGTGATCCTCCTGCTGGTAGCAATAAAAATGCTGACCGGCAAATAATTACGGGTCATACTTGATCGCCAGGCATAGGCTGAAATCCAAATTTTTGCGATGTTAATTCCAGCTGATAGTGCCATTTCCTTCCTCTCATGAATATTGTGTAGTCTGAACTGATTCTACATTTTTCATGAGGAGGGTTTTTTATGAATGGCAATTACAAGAAGCATTGCAAAGGTTTCGTATATAGCATGACCAATGATGCTGACAACAATGAAATCGTAGCTCTGCGCAGGGGATTCAAAGGAAGGCT
>CAZOMS010000327.1:0-1925 GCA_964580805.1 uncultured Syntrophomonas sp.
TGGAACGAATCGAAGATGAAGATTCCGACCAACAGTAAAGAGGAGCCATTTAAGGTGCTAACTTAAATGGCTCCTTAAATTTTGCCTATTGAGAATTCATCTGCAGCAACTCGGAAACGGTTACGAATTCGTATCCCTGCTCCCTTAGATTTTTGATCACCAAAGGCAAGGCATCGGTAGTTTGTTTACAGGTATCACTGGCGTGCATGAGGATAATGGCCCCAGGGTGCACCTTTTTGCTGACTCTTTCCACTATGCTGTTTACCCCCGGATTCATCCAGTCCAGGGAGTCAACACTCCATTGGATCACTTCGTAATTTATCTCATGGGCGGCCTCTATTACCTGATTATTATAGTCGCCGTTGGGGGTGCGGATGAGGTTGGGTTCAACCCCGGTAACTTCTTTGATATTATTATGAGCCTTTATGATTTCTTCCTTAATTTCCCCTTTACTGAGGGTGCTGAGATTGATGTGACGGTATCCGTGACTGCTCACTTCATGGCCATCCTGCTTTATCCTCTGAGGCACTTCAGGATATTGCTTGACCCAAGGCCCGGATAAAAAGAAGGTCGACCTGATCTGATTTTGCTTGAGTATTTCGATAACCGGCATGGGGGTGTTATTTCCCCAGCTTATATCGAAGGTGAGAGCCACTACTTTTTTATCCGTCTTCACTTCATATATCGGCTTAAGCTTGTTATTGGCCTGCACGTACATCGCTCCAGTAGTCAGGAGCACGACCGATATCAGGGCGACCAGTACAATTTTGGCGCGAGGGGTCAATTCATAGAATCCAAACATCTTGGGCATAGTGATGATCTACCTCCTCAGATTCTTTATTTTGATCTAGTTGGCTCAACCGGCATTATTCCGTTCCCTCCAACTGGATCAGTTCGCTCATGGTTACAAACCGATAGCCGTCCGCGGTTAATTGGGTGAGCAAAAGGTCAACCCCTCTGGCGGTTTCCAGGGCGTTATTAGCGCCATCATGCAGGATAATTATTTGCCCGGGCTCGATGTGGGAGACTATATGCCCGGCGATAGCCTCGCCCTTTTTCCCCGTCTTCCAATCTTTGGAGTCCTGCTGCCAGGTCCAATAGGCAATTGTCATCGGGTAATTGTTGACGAAATCCACCAATCGGTCAGACAGGTAACCACCCGGAGGCCTGAATAGGGCAGGGGTTTGGCCGGTGGTCACGGTAATTATGGCGTTGGTTCTTTCGATCTCGCTTTGAAATATGGCAATATCGTTCTTTTTGAATTGGCTGTAGTTATGACTGTAACTGTGATTGCCTAACTCGTGGCCCTGGGCGGCCATTAGTTGTAGTAGCTGCGGTGATTTCTCGGCCCGGTAGCCGACTACAAAAAAGGTGGCGGGAACATTATGCCGGGCCAGGCTGTCCAACACCGCCGGGGTTGTTACAGGATCGGGACCGTCATCAAAAGTGAGCGCCGCTACCTTTTGGCTGGTTTTGACTGAGGTAATGACTTTTTTCTCGTTCTTCCACAGTGTCATATTTGGATGCAAAGCGATATTGTAGGAACCCAGACCGAGCAGAAAGATTCCGGCAAATATCGCCCCCAGTGTGCGCTTTTTAATCGTAATTATCATGGTTTACCCCATAATGGCGGACAGTGCGGATTTGATCCGCTGGGATCATATGCAGTCGCGCATGGTCTCTTTTACAAATGTATTGATGTATTAGGATAAATATGCTCGCATCGGGAAAGAGAAGCGCCAACTGAATACTTTACTATTTGGGGAGACTGCATTATAATAATATTTGTCGTCAAACGCTGAATTGGCTGCATTACCAACAGATTGGGGTCGTTAACTCAGAGGTAGAGTGCTTCCTTGACGCGGAAGAAGCCACAAGTTCGAATCTTGTACGACCCACCATAAGAACACAGTAATACCGGGGTT
>CAZOMS010000328.1:0-1914 GCA_964580805.1 uncultured Syntrophomonas sp.
CGGGTTTCATTATAAGGGCAGCCAATTTGTTATGTCCAGAGGGCAAAAACAGGAGAGGATGGGCAAGGGCAGCAAATCATGGTCTGGCCCCCAAAAAGAAACAACCCCCTTACTTCGGGGGTTGCTTCTGCATACGGAATTGCCGGCTCCGGGTCAAATGTTGACTGCCCGTTTGAGGCTGCGTACCGGGATATTGGCGATCAAAGCCATGGTATCATCCTCGTTTTCAAGGTTTACAATCAGGCTCTCTACATCGATGTCCATATAATGCTGGATCACTTCGATGAGATCTGTCTTCAGGGCACTTATCAGTTCGGGCGATACGGTGCTGCGATCGTGAATAAGGACCAATCTCAACCTCTCCCGGGCCACGTCTTTGCTGGTCGAATCTTTATTGAAAAGTTTCGAGATAAAATCGATCAAGGTCAACCCTCCCTCCATTAACGAGCCAGCTTCAGCATCTTTATGAACCTGGTCATTATATTTTGGTTATCCTCCAACGTGTACATGGCTATCTTTTCACCGGAGACCCGCCGGGCTATACGGCGGTAGGCCTCTCCGGCCAGGGAACCGTTGCCCATTACCGCTGGTTCGCCGCGGTTGGTTGAAATCACTATCGATTCATCCTCGGGCACCACTCCCAACAATTGAATGGCCAGGATATCTATGATGTCATCTATGTCCATCATATCGCCTCTCTTGACCATTTTGGGCCGAATGCGGTTGATGATCAACTGGGTGTCCTTTAGCCCCGCCGCCTCCAACAATCCCACGATCCGGTCCGCGTCCCGAACCGATGAAACTTCCGGCGTGGCCACCACTATAGCGGCATCGGCTCCCGCGATGGCATTTTTAAACCCTTGTTCGATGCCTGCCGGGCAATCCACCAGAATGTAATCGAATTCCTGGCGCAGTTCATTGGTCAGATTACGCATCTGATGCGGAGTGACGGCAGTCTTGTCCTTGGTTTGGGCGGCGGGCAGCAGACATAGACTATCAAAACGCTTGTCCTTTATCAAAGCCTGTTTCAAACGGCAGCCATCATTGACCACATCGACGATATCGAAAACAATCCGGTTTTCCAGCCCCATCACCACATCGAGATTCCTTAGTCCGATGTCAGTGTCCACCAACACTACTTTCTTATCCAACATCGCCAGGGCAGTTCCCAAATTGGCGGTGGTGGTAGTCTTGCCTACCCCCCCCTTGCCGGAAGTAATAACCAGAACTTTGCCACTCATTATTCAAGCCCCCTAATTATATTTTCATTTTTTCTATAACCACTCGACCGGCCCGAATACGAGCCATTTCGGGACTTCCTACCTCCACACTCTCACCGTCCGGGGCGCGGGTTATATGTTCGGCGATCCGCAGCTGGGTGGGATTCAAACGGAAGGCGGCGATCACCGCTTCCTCATCACCCAATGCCCCGGCATGGGCTACCCCCCGCAAGGCTCCCATAACCAATATACTGCCGCCGGCTATCACCTCGGCGCCCGGATTGATGTCCCCCAGCACCACAATATTACCCCGGGTGAAGAATTTCTGTCCCGAACGCAGATTGCGGCTCATCATTACCGTATCACCACCCTGAAGGAACTGGTGGCTGTCCAGCGGCACCCGGTGGGGCACCTCGCTCGACCTGTTTTTCTGGCTGTACTTCAATGGTTTCAGACTCAGCCCAAACAGCTTTACTATGCCCTCCAGTTCCCGCAACTGTTTCTCGGTCAGTCTCATCATCCCGATGTCGATGCACACCTCATCTTTATGACCAAAATCTCCTATCAGGTTCAGACTCTGCTCCAAATGCTGTTTCATTTCCTCCAGGTTATCGTACGCGCTCAGATCGATAACCAGTTCGTGGTCCGCTCTCCTGGCAGCTACATCTACGGGCATAAGGAGGCCTCCTCTTCT
>CAZOMS010000329.1:0-1905 GCA_964580805.1 uncultured Syntrophomonas sp.
ACGATCAGGATCTCGCTGGGACCGGCCAGCATGTCGATATTGCAGTCGCCATAAACCATCTTCTTGGCGGCCGTAACATAAATATTGCCCGGTCCGCTGATCAGGTCGACCTTTTTAATGGTTTCAGTACCCCAGGCCAATCCGAAAATCGCCTGGGCTCCGCCCATCTTGTATATCTCCTGCAAGCCCAACTCGGAAGCGGCCACCAAAGTGTATGGATTCATGCGGCCTTGTTTATCCGGGGGACTGACCATGGCGATCTCCCCCACCCCGGCTACCATGGCCGGTATGGCGTTCATAAGCACTGAAGATGGATAAGCGGCGGTCCCGCCCGGGACATAGATGCCTACCCTTTCCAGGGGGCGGTACATCTGACCCAGGATGTTGCCCTTCTCATCCGGTTCCATCCAGGAGTTGCGCAATTGTTTCTGGTGGAACAGGGTTATATTATCGATAGCCTTGCGCAGGGCGATCACGTAATCATCGTCGACCTGCCTCCAGGCTTCCTCTATCTCAGCTTCACTTACCATGAAATTGGACTCGTCGATGGCCGCCCCGTCATAGCGGGCGGTGCAGGCAAAGATACCCTGATTTCCCCTGGCCCGGACTTCTGCGGCGATCTCCCTGACCCCGGCTTCGTAGAACTCCATATCGACGGTCCCCGCCGCCAGGAACTCCTTCAGCCCTCCTTGGGTGGTGTCCAGTCTTTTTATCCGCATCGCTATTGCTCCTTCACTAACGCTTTTATTCTTTCCAGCAAGGGCTGGATAACATCGTATTTGGTCCGGAAACTGACCAGGTTGCCGATCAGGCGCGTTGTTGATTCCATTATGGTGACCAGTTCCACCAGGTTGTTTTCCTTCAAGGTGCGGCCGGTGGAGACCAGGTCAACGATCACGTCGGACAGGCCCATCAGCGGGGCCAATTCGATGTTCCCGTGCAGCTCGATGACCTCGGCCTGCAAGCCCTGGTGGCGGAAGAAGTTTTCCGCTACGTGCGGGAATTTGGTGGCCACCCGTTTGTAATTCAAGTCTTTGAGGGTGATCCCGGTCATCCCGGCCGGGATGGCCACCACAAAGCGGCAGTACCCGTATTTCAGATCAGCCATCTCGAAGACGTCCTTGCCCTGCTCGACTATTACGTCCTTGCCTACTATGCCCAGATCGGCGGCCCCATGTTCCACATAGGCGGGTACATCGGTGGGGCGGCAGATTATATAACGAATGGGTATTTCCCCGGGATAGTCAAATATCATGGCCCGGCTATCGGACAGGATGCCCTCCGAGGGCAGTCCGGCCGCTTCCAGCATCCCGGCGGTGGGCTTTAACAGGGTCCCTTTGGATAAGGCTATGGTCAGGCGGTTGTCCTCCATACTTATTCCCCCCCTTGCCCTTGATCGTCTATGTAGAGCAGACTCCAACCGGGCCGCCCGGCCAGTTTGGCCTCCAGTTGCTCCCGGTCCAGGCCCTCAACGTCCAAAGCCACGATCCGGCCCTCACTTCTTAATCTATCCGCCGCTGCCACCATGGCCGCCCAACTATCCCCGCCCACCAGGCAGCGGGACGGTTCCTCTTCCCGGTTCTGGAGCACCAGGGTCAAGCGGTCCAAACCCAGAGCGAATCCGGTGGCCGGGCAGGGAAAGCCGAACTGGGACAGGAGACGGTCGTAACGCCCTCCCCCCAGCAATCCATAACCCAGGTCCGGGGAGAACCCTTCGAACACCACCCCGGTATAATAGTCCAATCCCCGCAGGATGCCCATGTCGATCAAGACCTGCTCTTTCACCCCCATATCTCTGAGGGCGCAATAGCTGGCCGTCAGTTCCTCCACCGCGACCGAGCCGGACGGATTTTTCTCTAAATAGGGCAGTTTATGCACAACCTCCAGCCCCCCGTGCAGGGTAGG
>CAZOMS010000330.1:0-1876 GCA_964580805.1 uncultured Syntrophomonas sp.
ATTTCCGGCCGTTTGGGTGGTGCCGAGATAGCCAGAACCGAGTGGTACGCTGAAGGCAAGGTGCCTCTGCACACTCTTAGAGCCGATATCGATTATGGTTTTGCTGAGGCCAACACCACTTATGGCAAGATCGGCATCAAGGTGTGGATCAATCGCGGCGAAGTTGCGCCTGAAGCCAAACAAAGACCGAAGCAGAAAGCAGTGGAGGAGGCAGGGCAATAATGCTTACCCCTAAAAGAACCAAATATAGAAAACAGCACCGTCCCAGTCTCAAAGGCAAAGCCCACAAGGGTAACACCGTAACGTATGGTGAATACGGATTACAGGCTTTGGAAGCTGCCTGGATCACCAACCGGCAGATCGAAGCGGCTCGTATTGCTATCAACCGGTATATCAAAAGAGGCGGGCAGTTATGGATCAAAATATTTCCGGACCGGCCTATTACCGCAAAACCTGCGGAAACCCGCATGGGAAAAGGCAAGGGTTCGCCCGAACATTGGGTGGCGGTTGTGAAACCTGGCCGGGTTATGTTCGAACTCTCCGGGGTATCGGAAGAAGTGGCCCGGGAAGCCATGCGCCTGGCTGCAAATAAACTCCCCATCAAGTGCAGCTTTGTAAAGAGGGAAGAAATGGGTGGTGAGGTTAGTGAAAGTTGATAAGATGAGAGAGCTAACCGATGAGGAACTGGTTAGAAAGGTCTCTGATTATAAGGAAGAATTATTCAACCTCAGATTTCAAATTGCCACCGGGCAGCTGGATAATCCCATGAGAATCAAAGATGTGCGTAAGAATATTGCAAGGTGCAAAACGATACTGAGACAACGGGAAATTTCCAGATTAAGCAACTAAGAAGGAGGTCTAACAGGTGGCTGAAAACCAAAGCAACCGTAAAAGTATGACAGGAACGGTCACCAGCGACAAGATGGAAAAAACCATCACTGTCAGTGTGGAAACCGTCAAGCAGCATCCACTGTATAAAAAGACCATTAAAACCAACAAAAAATATAAAGCCCACGACGAGAGCAATGAGGCCAAGACCGGCGATCTGGTCAGAATCATGGAGACCCGACCCTTAAGCAAGGACAAAAGATGGAAACTGGTAGAAATAGTACGAAAAGCCAAGACTTTGGAATAGTCGGGGTATTTGAAGGGAGGTTCATTCCGTGATTCAGCAGGAAACGGTTTTACATGTTGGCGACAACACAGGTGCTAAGAAGGTTTTATGTATTAAGGTCCTGGGCGGATCGACCAGAAGATATGCGACTGTGGGTGACGTAATCGTGGTCAGCGTCAAAGAAGCTAGTCCTGGCGGAGTAGTAAAAAAGGGCGATGTGGTTAAAGCAGTTGTGGTTCGTACCAAAAAGGAAATCAGGCGGCCGGACGGATCCCATATAGCATTTTCAGAGAATGCGGCCGTTATTATTGATGATAACAATAATCCCAAGGGTACCCGCATTTTTGGCCCGGTGGCTAGAGAACTAAGGGAACGAAACTTCATGAAGATCGTCTCTTTGGCTCCGGAAGTCCTTTAGGCGGTGGAGGTGTAAAAGATGAACATTAAAAAAGGCGATATGGTTACCGTCATAACTGGTAAGGATTTAGGAAAACGAGGCAAGGTGTTGAGAGTCATTCCCACCGATAATCGGGTGGTGGTTGAAGGCATCAACAAAGCCAAGAAGCATCAGAAGCCGACCAGGAGTCTGCCGCAGGGAGGCATTCTGCAAGTGGAATCACCCCTTAATGCCTCCAACGTAATGCTGCTGTGCACCAAGTGCAACAAACCGACTCGGGGGGCTAGCAAGATTCTGGACAACGGGCAGAAGGCCAGGGTATGTAAGCAGTGCGGTGAGGTATTAGACTAAAACTCCAGGAAGGG
>CAZOMS010000331.1:0-1874 GCA_964580805.1 uncultured Syntrophomonas sp.
CCGCCAAGAAGCAGAACATCTGGCGCAAATTCAACAAAATACTGTAGTTCTTCGAGATTCCACAGCGGCGGGGAAAATAGCCGCCGCTTTTTTATGTTTATGGTCATTATGAGCACCGATAGCCCGCAGCGAAGAATCTCTCCCCGTTTCAGTATGTCATTCTGCATTTCTGATACCGTTATTCCTGGGCTCAGTTATTCTGAGCACCCCACTGCTCTAACCACCTTGTCCCTGCCATTCCGAGCGCAGCGAAGAATCTCGGCCAAACTGCCATTGGCTGGCTATTGCCCTTGGTTCGGATTTTGGTTATAATCTATACATTGTAGTAAGGTAGGTATCCCGAGCGTAGGAATTGCAAATAATAGGTAGCTGGTAGGGTAGTAGGTGGGGAAAGTACAGGGTACATATTCCTGATTGGTCTGCACTCGCCGGGAGTGCTTTTTTCTTTGCCTATCGGCACATTGAAGGAGGGAAGGCTTAAGACCTGTGACTGATCTCAAGTTCTTGATTATCTGGACAAGGAGTGATTGAATAATGGCCAATATAAAATTCTTCTTCGGAGATGATGTTCCCCTTGAGATGCACAAGGTACGCATCGTACAGAAGCTGAACCTGCCCAATGTAGATGAGCGTTTGACCCACATGAGAGGGGCGGGGAATAACACCTTCCTGCTCAACAACCGCGACGTATTTATGGACATGCTTACCGACAGCGGCGTCAATGCCATGAGCGATCAGCAGCTAGCCGCTATGATGGTGGCCGATGACAGTTATGCCGGTTCGGAGACCTTCACCCGGCTGCATAAAAAACTACAGGAGATCTTTGGCATGGAATACTTCCTGCCTGCCCACCAGGGAAGAGCAGCCGAGAATATCCTCTCCCAGGTTTTCGTTAGCCCCGGCTCGATAGTACCTATGAACTTCCATTTTACCACCACCAAATCCCACATAGTTCTTAACGGAGGCCGGGTGGAGGAGATCGTCATACCGGAAGGTTTGGAGATCGAAAGCGAGCATCCCTTCAAAGGCAATACCGACGTCCCCAGACTGAAGACCTTGATCGAGGAAAACGGGGCCGACAAGATAGCCTATGTTCGCCTGGAAGCCGGTACCAACCTGATCGGCGGCCAGCCTTTCTCCCTGGAGAACATGCGCCAGGTGCGTGAGGTCTGCGACCAATTCGGTGTTATGCTGGTTCTGGACGCCAGCCTGCTGGCTGACAACCTCTATTTCATGAAGGAAAGAGAACCCCAATGCAAGGACATGAGTATCCGGGAGATCACCCTGGAGATGGCCAGACTATCCCACATCATCTATTTCTCCGCCCGCAAACTGGGTTGTGCCCGGGGTGGGGGGATATGCACCGATGATTATGGGCTTTATATGAAGATGCGGGAATTGGTGCCCCTCTATGAGGGATTCCTGACTTATGGCGGAATGTCGGTTCGGGAGATGGAAGCCATGACCGTGGGTCTGGAAGAAACCATGGACGAGGACATGATCAGTCAGGGTCCCATCTTTATCGAATATATGGTCAACGAACTGCATCGCCGCGGAGTACCGGTGGTTACCCCCGCTGGCGGCTTGGGCTGCCACCTCAACGCCATGAAATTCCTGGACCATGTCCCTCAGAACGAGTACCCGGCCGGAGCCTTGGCTTCAGCGGTTTACATCATAAGCGGGGTAAGAGGGATGGAGCGGGGCACCATGTCCGAGCAGCGGGATGAAAACGGGGTAGAGCCTATGAGCGAAATGGAATTGCTGCGCCTGGCCATGCCCCGGCGGGTATTCACCCTTTCCCAGGTTAAATACGCCATCGACCGTATCCATTGGCTGTATGAGAACCGGGAACTGGTGGGCGGCCTCAAGTTTGT
>CAZOMS010000332.1:0-1870 GCA_964580805.1 uncultured Syntrophomonas sp.
GTGCCTCTCGACGATAGACAGGTTGCGGGCCGTCACCGCCAGGGAAAACTCCGGTTTATAGGCCGAACAGGTCAATAGGTAGCCCGAACAGCAGGTCTGGTCGGGATCCATCACAATCTCTATCCCCAGGCTCTTGGCCACTTCTTTAATGGCGTTTTCGGTCCCCGGGTATTCCATGCTGCCGGTGCAGCTGCGGAACAGGAATATCTTCTCCGGTACCTCCGGGAACATTTTTTCAGGTGTTACCACCCGCTCTTTATTCATTGGTGATCCTCCCCTCGGTATAGCGCAGGTCCACCGGCTTCTCATCCTCGTCGCTAAGCGCCTCAACGTAGGCGGTCGCGCCGGTCAAATCGAACAGTTCCTTGTATTCGGCCTTGGCCCGCTCCGAAATCTCCGGCCAGGGACTGGCCCCCAGGTTGCTGCGCAGCCGTTTGATCTTCTCCCGTCCCTTTTCCGAAGGACCAAAGGTCAGGCCATCTTCCCGAGCCCGCAACGCAAAGCGCCTGAAGGGCATAATATACTTGAGGCCGTATTTCTTCTCCGTCGCCATGTAGCGCAGCTGCATCATCAACAAGGGAAAATGGATGTCATTGGGACAATTGGTGGCACAGTTGGCACACCAGAAGCAGCGCCAGATCTCCTCACTGGCCAGCCAGCGCTCGGCATTGCCGTTCAGCACATCGCTGATTATCTGGCGGGGATTGTAGGAGGGAGTCAGGCTGGCCACCGGGCAGTTGCCCGTACATTTACCGCAGGCCAGACAGGTTTCCAGGTTTTCCACCAGCTTATAGGAGTCGACCTTGGCCCGTAGATTCTCGTCATGATCGCGATATTTTTCTCTCGGCATATCTATAACATCTCCCCATCTGATGTAGAAAATACTTACGGGGCAAGATTGTGATTATTGGTGCTTATAAACTCGATTCAATAATTGCGGTTGCCCCTACTCCATATTAGACGCAAGTTGTATGCCAATCTGCAGGAAGTCGCAGAAATCCCATAATACCGGGATCATCCCGTTATTGACATCCCTTGGAAAATGAACAAAAGTGTCAGTTTTCCGGATTCCACTGTCGGAAAACTGACACTCTGTCGGTCAAGGAATTACGGGGGACGGTCTGGTCTTCGTCCTGCCTCAATACAGATTTACGTGGTCATCCTCGATCCCCAACGACTTCATTTTATAATACAAGGTGCTGCGGGCGATTCCCAGCATCTTGGCGGCACTGGTTTTATTATGGGCGCAATCCCGCAAAGCCTTGATGATCATCTGCCGCTCCCTCTGGTCGATGCTTTTCTTAAGGTCGTCATCAGGCATCGCCGGTGCTGTATCTGCTTCCCGGGTCGGCACTCCCTTCTCACCTGTCAATGTATCCATTACCCGGACTTCCTCCAGGGTCTGCCGGGATATGACGTCGCCCTCCATAAGGATAACGATACTCTCCAGCATATTCTGCAGCTGGCGGACATTACCGGGCCAATCATAGCTCACAAAGAGATCCACGACCTCCGGATCGACCCGCTTAATATCTTTATCGTATAAACGGCTCAATTTCTTCAATATCCTCTCCCCCAGCCCGGGAATATCAGCTGGGCGGGCTTTCAGGGGGGGGATCTGGAAGGTCACTACACTGAGGCGGTAAAACAGATCCTCCCGGAAATTGCCCTCCCGGACCAGCTGGGCGATGTCCCGGTTGGTGGCGGCAATGAGCCGGACATCGACCTCAATCGGTTTAACGCCCCCTACCCGGTAGAACCGACGTTCCTGGATAACCCGCAAGAGCTTGGCCTGCATCTCCAGGGGCAGTTCTCCCACTTCATCCAGAAATATAGTGGCCCCGTTGGCTATTTCAAACTTGCCGGCTTT
>CAZOMS010000333.1:0-1857 GCA_964580805.1 uncultured Syntrophomonas sp.
CGATGATGTTATGGGCGGTCTGGTTCTTGGCGGACAGGATGCCCAGCGGGATGCCAATAATTCCGCACAACAGCACCGCTGTGAAGACCATCGCCAATGTCTCCATAGTGACTGCCCATAGCTGCACATTATAAATGAAAAACAAACCTGCCAACGAGAATATGGCCATTTTTCCGCCGGTTATCCACCAGGCCAACAGTACCACCACGATAATGAACAACTCCGGCGGGATGCTGATCAGAAGGTGCTGTATTCCTTTGATGAAGTTTTCCATCTGGTCGGAGAAGGCCTGAGTGGAAGCGCCCCAACGCGCCTGCAGGCAATCGATGGCCTGATCAGTCCATTGGGCCAGCGGTAAACGCGGAATGCTATTCATGGCTGACCCTCCTTCCCCCGGCCAGACCGGCAATAACCGATCCCCGCACCAATACGCCCTTCAGTTTGCGCTGCTCGTCGATTACTGCCACCGGCACCTTGCAATAGGCCAGGGTGTCCATGATGTCGGCCAGCATAGTGTCGGGGGCGGCCGTAGGCATGTTTTGCCGGATGATGCTATCCAATTCCCGGATACCTTTATCAACCAGTTCGGAGGCGTCCTCGGCCTGCACATATCCCTGCAGATGACCGGCCCGGTCGGTTACGAATATGGTAGACAATCCGTGTCTTTCCATAAAGTTGAGAGCGGTCAGGGGGCCGTCTTTGGGATGGGCCACAGCCCGGGGCTTGACCATCACCGTCGACGCCGTCAAGGCCCGGGAGCGGTTGACGTTTTCCACAAATCGGGCCACATAATCACTGGCCGGGGACAGGAGTATGTCTTCCGGACTGCCCATCTGCACGATACGGGCGTCCTTCATTAGGGCTATCCTGTCCCCGACCTTCAAAGCCTCGTCAAGGTCATGGGTGACAAACAAAATGGTCTTTTGCAGCTTCTGCTGAATGTCCAGCAGTTCATCCTGCATATCCTGTCTGATCAGCGGATCCAAGGCGCTGAAGGGCTCATCCATAAGCAGAATATCCGGATCGGTGGCCAGGGCGCGGGCAATTCCGACCCGCTGCTGCATGCCCCCGCTGAGGCTGTCCGGGTAGGAATCTTCCCATCCCTTCAATCCCACCATTTCCAGAGCCTGGGTCGCTCTTTCGAACCGGAACGGGCGGTGCATACCCTGCACTTCCAGACCATAGGAGATATTGTCCAGGATAGTGCGATGGGGCAGCAGGGCGAACCGCTGAAAGACCATGGCGATTTTCTCCTGGCGCAGCTGCTCCAAGCGGCGGGATGACATCTGGTTGATGTCCTCGCCATCGATCAATATCTCACCGGCGGTGGCTTTGATGAGGCGATTGACACAGCGCAAGAGGGTTGATTTGCCGCTGCCGGAAAGGCCCATAATGACAAAACATTCGCCCTGTTCCACCGTCAGACTGGCGTCCCGGACCCCCACCACCTGTTTGGTCTTTTCCCGTATTTCCTGATTGCTGGCGCCGCTGCGCAGCATTTGCATGGCCTTGTCGGTGTTGTGCCCGTAGATTTTGGTTAGATTATTAACTGTGATTTTCTCCAATGCTTTCCCTACCTTCATTGCTGGCATTAGGCATAAACACAAACAGCCCGTATGCCATACGCATAGCGGCCCGTCTGCAAAATGGGTGTTTTATTGGGATGAATTAATATCAGCGAATAAGGCTGGAAAAGGGAATGGCCTTCAATGCAGTATTTCCCGGCGGTTTCTTTGAAGTGAGAAGGTTCCCCATTCTCCCCATGGAACGCTGGCGAGGTTAGCTGACGGATTCGGGCTGTGGGTGGCCCTACCAGTGGACTGGATTCACCCCAATATTGGTTCCCCCGCTCCCGGC
>CAZOMS010000334.1:0-1826 GCA_964580805.1 uncultured Syntrophomonas sp.
TGCTGGTGTTGGGCGACAACCGCAACAACAGCTACGACAGTCATGAATGGAACGCCTGGCTGACCGAGGACCGGCTGATGGGCAAGGCCATTGCCATCTACTGGCCCCTTGATCATTTCCGGTTATTACCGCGTGAGGTATCGTTTCAATGAGGATATTGGTGACTAATGATGATGGTATCAATGCCCGGGGATTGCATTCCCTGATCAATGAATTGAACACCATAGCCGAGATTTACGTGGTGGCGCCCCGCAGCGAACAGAGCGGCACCGGTCATTCCATTACGGTGTTTGACCCCATCAGAGCCATTGAAACCAAGATACCAGGTATCAAGAAGGGTTGGCTGGTGGGGGGGACCCCGGTGGATTGTGTCAAACTGGCCACGAAAAGGCTGGTCCCGGAACCCATCGACCTGGTGGTGTCCGGTATAAACCACGGCTCCAACATGGGTACCGATGTGTTATACTCGGGCACCGTATCCGCCGCCACCGAAGGGGTCATAATGGGTTATCCCTCCATCGCGGTATCCCTGGATACTTTCGACCCTTCGGCCGATTTCAGTTTTGCGGCCGGCTTCACCCGCCGATTGGTGGCGGCGATCCTGCAAGAGAGTATGCCCCGCACCACCCTGTTCAACGTCAATCTGCCTTTACTGCCCCCGGAGCAGATCAAGGGTATCCGTATGACCAAGCTGGGCACCCGCAATTATGACAACCTGTTCGAGGAGCGGCGCGATCCCCGCGGCAACATTTACTATTGGCTGGGGGGCGGGGTGCTGAATGAGGAACAGGACCAGGACAGCGACGTGTATGCGGTGGAGCACGGTTACATAAGCATTACTCCCATTCACCTGGACCTGACCCATTACGGGCTGGTCAAGAAATTCAGCAAATTATCGGATGAATATCTTAACAACCTGCTGCGAGGTGAGTAAATATCACAATCGTTAGCCTGGCAGTCAACTCGATCCTGTTTCTTTTGATTTTTAACTGGTCCTATATGCAAAAAAGGCGGGTGGATCCGGATTACCCGCCCAAACCCATCGCCCAATCCATCCTGTTTCCATTGGGTCTGGCGGTGGCTTTCACCCTGTTGGTGGACGCCTATCGCGGCGTCATGTACTACCAGTTGATAATGTTTTTGTTGGTGGCGGCCTTGCTTTTCTGGAAACTGTACGGCAAGAAGCCGTAATGAGTGAGAAAATTTTTGCTTTGTCCATCTAAAGTATAGTACCATTTTTAAGAGCTAAATTTATTGAGGAGGTTATTGGATGAAGGTATACCCTACAGAAGGAATTCGCAATATTGCCCTCGTGGGCCATGGAGGGACCGGAAAGACATCACTGGCGGAAGCCATGATTTATAATACCGGCGCTACCAAGAGGTTGGGGAGGGTTGATGACGGCAATACCGTTTCCGATTACCTGCCGGAAGAAGTCAAGAAAAAAATCACCATCAGTTCCACCTTGATTCCTTGTGAATATAAAAACTGCAAGATAAATGTCCTGGACACTCCCGGGTATGCCGATTTCTATTTCGAGGTGTGCGGGGCGCTGCAGGCGGTTGACAGCATGTTGCTGATGTTCTCGGCCACCGCCGGGGTGGAAGTCCAGACCCAGATCATCTGGGAAGAGAACCCTGATCTGCCCAAGCTGGCTTTTATCAATAAGATGGACCGGGAGAATGCCGATTTTGAAAAGACTTTGACTGCCATCAAGTCCGCTTTCCCGGATATCGTGGTACCGGTGCAGCTGCCTATCGGCGCTGAGGAGAATTTCAAGGGTGTGGTCGACCTGCTCAAGATGAAGGCCTATGTTTTCGAGGCCG
>CAZOMS010000335.1:0-1806 GCA_964580805.1 uncultured Syntrophomonas sp.
CGAAGCGATGGTTGCGGGCTCCCCCTACGCTCACTGCATATTTTTCCAACACCCTCAATCCCGGGGTGGTCTTACGGGTGTCTACCAACCGGGTGCTGCTGTCCTTGATCAGCTCCACTACCTTGCGGGTTTTGGTGGCTATTCCGGATAATCTCTGCAAAAAATTAAGGGCGGTGCGTTCACCGGTCAGGAGCGCCCTGGTCCGGCCTTGAACTAAGGCAATCACATCACCGGGCAGAACAGCTTCCCCGTCATTTTTCAAGATTTCGAATGTGATTTCAGAATCCAGCTGGCGGAAGACGGACTCGCTCACCCGTATTCCTGCCACCACGCCGGGGCTCTTGGCTATGAATACTCCCCTGGATATCTGTTCGTTCGGAATGAGGCTTTGGGTGGTAATATCCCCATAGCCGATGTCTTCTTCCAATGCTCTTTTGATGAGATCCTCCAGCCCCGGATATATCATATCATGCCTCCTGAAAATCATTGCTCCCGACTCTGGTTTGGGAGGGCATCTGCTTTAAAGTCATTGCTCTCCAAGCAGCAAATACCTATATTAAAGGTTGACAAAACTCACATGCTTTATCCAATTAAGATCATCCCGCCCAGGATAATCCGAACGGAAATGACCTCCCCGGCTTTCCCGGCGCCACAGCGCCGCCTGGATGATCACCTTGGCTACCGTAAGCATATTGACCATCTCCATATAGGCCAGCGGATCATCTCCCCGGGTCAGATGTCGATAAAGCTGTTCTATTTTCGCTCCCGCTTCCTTTAAACCATTCTGTTCCCTGATGATGCCGACCTTGTTCCACATGGTGGTCTGCATCTCGCGCTTGGCATCGGTGGGACTGATACCCTCCAGGGGCGGATGATGGACCCAGGCATGATCATAGTTACGATAAATCTCTTCCTTATTAATCTGTCGGTGATACAAAATCTCCCCGGCGTTGTCCACGATCCGTGCACCGAAAACGATGCCTTCCAGCAAGGAGTTGCTGGCCAGGCGGTTGGCTCCGTGCACTCCGGTACAGGCGGCTTCGCCGCATGCGTACAGCCCGGTTATACCAGTTTCACCGCGAGTGTTGGTTTTAATACCGCCCATCGTATAATGAGCCCCCGGCGATACCGGAACCATCTCCTTTTCGAGGTCGATGTCGCGGGCCAAACAAGTGCGATAGATATTGGGGAAGCGATCCCGGGCTGCGGGGATGTCCCGCATGTCAAGATAGACGTATTCACTGCCGGTAGCGGTGCATTCGCTTAGAATGGCCCGGGAGACTACGTCCCGGGGAGCCAGTTCCAGCATGGAGGAGTACTTGCCCATGAACCGTTCGCCGCGGGTGTTATATAGTTTGCCCCCTTCACCGCGCACCGACTCGGATATCAGAAACCGCTGGGTCTCGTAGCCGAAGAGCACGGTGGGATGAAACTGAATGAATTCCAAATCGGCCAATTCAGCCCCCATTCGGAAGGCTGCCGCCATGCCATCGGCAGTGGCTATGTCCGGATTGGTGGTGTTTTGGTACAACTGCCCGGCCCCACCGGTAGCTATGATGGTACACCGAGCAATGTAGACCGACTGCTGGCCCGTGATGCTGTTATATACCAGGGCTCCATGACAGGTTCGTAAACCATCATTGCCCAGCAAGTCGACCAGGCAATGGTATTCCTGGATATCAATATTGTCCTTGTCGACACATTTGTTGACCAGGGCTACCCGAATAGCCTCGCCGGTAGCGTCGGCGGCGTGCAGGATGCGAGCCCGGCCGTGCGCCCCTTCGCGGGTAAAGGAGATATTGCCGT
>CAZOMS010000336.1:0-1796 GCA_964580805.1 uncultured Syntrophomonas sp.
CATGGATTAAAATTA
Organism: uncultured Syntrophomonas sp.; assembly: GCA_964580805.1. GTDB lineage: Bacteria > Bacillota > Syntrophomonadia > Syntrophomonadales > Syntrophomonadaceae > PHAA01. Next base: position 16 of record CAZOMS010000336.1, read on the forward strand.
AATCTGCCTTGCTCTAATCGTCTCCTTTGTGGGGGATCTGGTCCAAGAGTACTTCAGAAGGGAGATGAACGCATGTTAGAGGACAAATATATCGTATGTAAGGACTGTGGCAATGAGTTCTTGTTCTCAGTATCGGAACAGGAATTTTATGCTGAAAAGGGCTTTGAGAACGAACCAGGTCGCTGCCCCGAGTGCAGAAGGGCTCGTAAAATGCAGCGCGGTGGGAATACCGGCTATAGAGAGTCGCGCCCGATGTTCGCTACCGTTTGCGCCGCCTGCGGTCAGGAAACCACGGTTCCGTTTGAACCGACCGGGGACCGTCCGGTTTACTGCCGGGACTGCTTCCAGGCCAGACGCCGCTAGTTCCATAAGAGTATTCGATCAGGGGTTTAGTCAATGACTAAACCCCTTTTTTATTACCGAGAAGTAGTCCCCGGGAAGGTCTACCCAGAACCGCATTGGCTTGCCGCTATAATATATGGTTGACAAGTAGTTGGTACGCAAAATATAGTTGGAATATACAACATTGGCTGTCATCGTGATTTAGAATCCAGCCCAATCCTGCCAATAGTCGCGAACTGCTGATTAGGATTGCTTAAACGTTATCAGCAAAGGGGGGGGTGCTATCCTTCATCTTAGGCTTAACCGGGAATTCGCCCTAAGTTTACTATTAACGTGAAGGAGGAGCTTATAATGGATTTCAAACTAACCGATGAGCAGGAACTGGTCCGCGCCAATATGAGAGAATTCGCCCTTGAATATGTAGAACCGGTCGCTGTGGAACTGGACGAAACCGCCCGGTATCCCCGGGAAATCATAGAAAATCTGGCCGAGCGAGGCTATATGGGAATGCCATTTCCAGCCGAGTACGGAGGCCAGGGGACCGATTACCTCACCTATACCCTGGCGGTGGAAGAACTCTCCCGCTCGTGTGCGGCCACCGGTTTCACCATGTCAGTGCATACCGGCCTGGCCTTGATGCCCATATTGTTTTTCGGTACCGAAGAACAGAAGCAGACCTATTTGACTCCACTGGCCCAAGGCAAACACCTGGGGGCATTCGCCCTCACCGAACCCGGAGCCGGCACTGACGTGGGAGCCGCTGTCACTACAGCCGTTCTGGATGGGGATGAATATGTATTGAACGGCCTCAAAACCTTTTGCTCCAACGGCCCCGTAGCCGACACCTATGTAACCTTCGCCTGGACCGATAAGTCAGCCGGCTCGAAGGGAATGAGCGCCTTTATCATTCCCAAGGGTGCCCCCGGGCTCAAGGTGGGCAGCCATATCATGAAGATGGGCATCCGGGCTTCACAGACCTCGGAGATAATCTTCCAGGATTGCCGCATACCCAAGGCCAATCTCCTGGGGGGCGAAGGCAATGGTATGAAGATTGCCATGAACTGTTTCGATCATGGCCGAATCGGGATTGCCGCCCAGGCTACCGGGATACTGCAGGCCGCCCTGGACGAATCCATCAGTTACTCCAAGCAGCGGATTCAATTCGGCAAACCCATATCTAAAAACCAGGCAGTGCAGTGGTGGATCGTGGATATGGCTACCGATCTGCAGGCCTGCCGTTTCCTGACCTATTACGCCGCCTGGATGAAAGACCAGGGCCAGCCATTCTCCAAGGAAGCCTCCATGGCCAAGTTGTTCTGTGCGGAGGCAGCCATGAAACATACTGTCAAAGCGGTGCAGATACATGGCGGCTATGGCTATGTGAAGGGTGTCAAGGTGGAAAGACTGATGAGAGACGCCAAGATCACCGAGATTTACGA
>CAZOMS010000337.1:0-1791 GCA_964580805.1 uncultured Syntrophomonas sp.
ATGTGTTCGTAAACGCCGCGCCATTTTAGAATCCGGACCGCGTTTTTCTCGTTTTCGAATAAATCCCCCAAACCCTGGCGGTAGTATTTGTCCTGTTTATGCTCCAATTGCCGGATCTGTTCACAATACTCGAACATCATCATCCGGTTCTGGTCCAGTTTGGGCAGCAGTTCTATAGCTTTTTTCTGTAAAACCAGGGCATCGTACAAGACATCGATCATCTGCTTGATCCAGGCGTTGGGTTTGCCCTGCTTGATTAGGATCAGGATGTCAAGAATACCGGTGATATAATCCAGGGTGTTGGCCAGCTTCTGTACCAACTGCAAGGCATCCTCACGGTCAAATGGCAGAATGAAACTGGTATGCAGTTTTCGAACCAAGGTCTCAATGATTCGGTCCCCCTCGTTTTCCAAGGCTGTCATGGCAGCCATTTTGCCATCCAGGTTATCGTAGTGCTCAACCACATCGTTGAGGATATCCCCGCCATTCAAGACCACCCGGGCGCTCTCCGAAAATAGAAAGAACAGGTTTTCATCCTTGTTGCCAAACAGTGCCATGTGTTTCCTCCCTAAATTTCCAGAATAACGGCGCCCATTTAATACTTCTACAAGCCCCGCATGTATTCGGGACGCAGGTAACTGCGGTCGTTGGTGTCAATGATGTTGTTTATCAAAGCCAGTATCTTCTGCTTGTCCTCGGGCAGTCTCCCTTTGATAGCCAGATAATTGGAGGCGTGATTACTGCGGAATTCGGTGCCCTGCACTTCCAGTCCCTGGATGATCAACCGCAGTTCATCGAGTATCTCGAAGGGGTTGGGAAGTTCAAATTCGCCTCGCTGGAGCCGCCGGTACATCTCTGTTTTGGGCTCCAGCATAAGAGTCAGGGCACCGATATAATCGGGGTTGATTTCATTTAAAATCCTGGCGGTATTGCGGGCATGGTCCACTGCCTGAGGGGTTCGTCCCGCCAACCCCAATATGATAGTGACTGACAGCAGTATCCCCGCGTCTCTTACCTTGAGCCCCGCCTCCACCATTTCTTCATAGGTGACTCCTTTGCGGATTTCCTCCAGCAGCTTGCGGTCGCCGGTTTCAACCCCCAAGTAGGCCATGGTTATCCCGGCTTCTTTGAGTTTTTTGAGATCCTCCGGGCTTTTGTCGAGGATGCTGTCCGGGCTGGCATAGATGCCTACATGTTTGAGGCTGGGGAAAGTCCGGTAGAGTTCGGCCAGGATCGTGAGCAAGTCGTCGGTTGGCATGGCCAGAGCATCACCATCAGCCAGGAACACTTTGTACAAATCTCCATAATACCCTCCGGCCACGCGTATGTCCGCCATGATTTCGGCCATATCCCGCACCCGGTATTTCTTGTCTTTATACATTGAACAAAAAGTGCAGCGGTTATGGGAACAACCTACCGTGCACTGTAGTATATAACTCCGGGCCTCACTGGGCGGCCGGAAAACATTGCCTTCGTATCTCATTCGGGTACCTCCTGATAAATCTATAAAAAATAAGCGTTTTGGCCCGCTGGAGCGGTCCTATATTATTATAGCGGCTTTAATAAGCCAATTCATTACATTTATTTAATTATTTTATCAGCATCATAAACCGCTTCTCAAGGGAGAATAAATATTGCGGGTTGTGATAATAAGGAGGGTATCAGTTGGCTAGAAGAAGAGGTATCATGTCCGAGCAACTCAAATATGAAATTGCCCGTGAATTAGGTGTTGATCAGGTTGTAGCCAGCAGGGGCTGGGGCGATGTCAGTTCCAGGGACTGCGGCAATATG
>CAZOMS010000338.1:0-1789 GCA_964580805.1 uncultured Syntrophomonas sp.
GGAAATGATGGAAATGATTTATACTGAATTACAGCAGTCGGGTGACCTGAACAAATTAGCCGGAGGTATAGTTTTTACCGGCGGAGGAGCACAACTGCAGGGTATTGTGGCATTGATGGAAGATTATATGGATGTACCGGTTCGATTGGGAAGACCTGATAACATAAAAGGACTCAGTTCGGAATTCAACCAGCCTCAAAACTCCGTGGCCTTGGGCGGCTTGATCTGCGGACTAAGACATATGGATCCGGAGTTGCTGCAGAACCAATCAGGAGTTTCCGGTATATTTGACAGAATCAATTATTGGTTGAAGGATTTATTTTCTTAAATTTGAGGAGGGTAAAACATGCCGTTGGATTTCGATGTGGAAATGGAGCAGTTTGCCGACATTAAAGTCATAGGTGTTGGCGGCGGGGGAAGCAACGCTATTAATAGGATGATCGAGGCTAATTTGAAAGGGGTCGAATTTATTTCGGTCAACACCGACTCCCAGGCTTTGGCTTTGTCGAAAGCGGAGAAGAAGATCCAGGTAGGTGGAAAATTAACCAAAGGCCTCGGTGCAGGAGCGGATCCCGAAATCGGAATGAAAGCGGCGGAGGAGAGCGAAGATGAGATCGTTCGCGCCCTGCAAGGCGCTGATATGGTTTTTGTGACGGCTGGAATGGGCGGTGGAACCGGAACCGGCGGTGCTCCTATCATAGCCCGGGTAGCCAAACGGATGGGGGCGTTGACGGTTGGAGTGGTGACCAAGCCCTTCCTGTTTGAAGGACGCAAAAGAAATCAACAAGCCGAAAAGGGCATTCAGGCATTGAAGGAAGAAGTGGACAGTCTTATAACTATCCCCAATGACCGGCTTTTAGCGGTAGTTCAGAAGAACACCCCGGTCAATGATGCTTTCCGGGTAGCAGATGACATCCTGCGTCAGGGTGTGCAAGGCATTTCCGACCTTATCGCCATTCCAGGTCTGATAAATTGCGACTTTGCCGATGTGCAGACGGTAATGAAAAATACCGGCTCGGCATTAATGGGCATAGGACAGGCCAAAGGTGAGAACCGGGCGGCTGAAGCTGCCCGGCAAGCTATTTCCAGCCCGTTGCTGGAGACCTCCATTGAGGGTGCCAAAGGTGTTCTATTCAATATCAGCGGTGGTGAGGACCTGACCTTGTTTGAGATCCAGGAGGCGGCAGCGATCATCCATGAATCAGCCGATGCTGAGGCCAACATCATTTTTGGCGCCAATACGGACGAAGCGCTGGGGGACGAGGTAAGGGTGACGGTCATAGCTACAGGCTTTGATGGCCCCCGCCTGCAGCCCAGCAGTGAACCGATGCAGCGCCAGCCCCGCCAGGCAGGTGGCCGGCCGACCACGTCTTATCTGGATCGCAATGACTTGGAAATACCTCCCTTCGTGTTAAAGCGGAAATAATCAGACATCAGATAAATTCAGAAGTAATCCCCAGCCAGTCTCAAAATTGAGGCTGGCTTTTTTATTGTGATCTGGATAGCTGCGCTGTCACCGGATCCCGCGAGCGGTTGGCGGTTCACAACCGACCGTCATGGATAAGGACGGAAAATGCCCGCATATTGGCTATAAATAGGATAAGATGCCTTCCCGGGCCTCCTTAAAACAACAAATTAATGGCCTGGCATTCTAGTATAATTTGGCAGACATATATCTTAAGCGAACCCATATAAATGGAAAGACGTACTGTTTGTATTAGATATCGGATTGATGGATTGATAGGTGAGCTGGTTGAACCAACCGGTAGTTTATGCCGACATAACATTC
>CAZOMS010000339.1:0-1766 GCA_964580805.1 uncultured Syntrophomonas sp.
ATGATTGGTCAAGCAATTTGTGGTCAAATGCTTTCAATCTTATTCTTACTTTCTGACCATTCACTCTAGTTAAACCTCCTTAGAATGGGTTCGATTCAATACACGCATCCTGGCGTTTGGCAGCTAAAGACATTTCTATCCTTAGCTGCTGCAACTTGGTTTGTGCGTATTAGGGTTCGATGCCGGTTACGACTCCGGACCCAACTGTACGGCCACCTTCGCGAATGGCGAATCTCAGGCCTTCTTCTATTGCGATCGGGGTTATCAGGGTGATCGCCATCTGGATATTATCCCCCGGCATTACCATCTCCACCCCATCCGGCAGTTTGATTATTCCGGTTACATCGGTGGTGCGGAAATAGAACTGGGGACGATAGCCGCTGAAGAATGGGGTATGACGCCCTCCTTCTTCCTTGGTTAATACGTACACCTCGGCGCTGAATTCGGTTAATGGCTTGATACTGCCTGGCTTGGCTAATACCATTCCTCTTTCTACGTCTTTACGGTCCAAGCCTCTCAACAGGGTGCCGATGTTGTCCCCCGCCTGGGCATAGTCCAACAGTTTGCGGAACATTTCCACTCCGGTTACTATGTGTTTCTTTATCTCTTCTCTCATTCCCACTATGGCTACTTCGTCTCCAACCTTTACCTGGCCTCTCTCTACTCTGCCAGTTACCACGGTGCCACGGCCGGTTATGGTGAATACGTCTTCTATCGGCATCAGGAAGGGTTTGTCGGTGGCTCTTACCGGTTCGGGAATGTATTCGTCTACTGCGTCCATCAGCTGCCAGATGCGTCCGCACCATTCACAGTCTTTGCTGCCGCAGCCACAGGCCAGGGCTTTGGTGGCTGATCCCATTACTACCGGGATGTCGTCTCCGGGGAATTCGTAAATGCTCAGCAGTTCCCGGATTTCCATCTCCACCAGCTCTAACAGTTCTTCGTCATCGACCAGGTCGATCTTGTTCATGAACACCACCATGTAATGCACGCCTACCTGACGGGACAGGAGGATATGTTCACGGGTCTGGGGCATGGGGCCGTCTGCAGCTGATACTACCAGTATTGATCCGTCCATCTGGGCGGCTCCGGTAATCATGTTCTTGATGTAGTCGGCGTGCCCTGGGCAATCTACGTGAGCATAGTGCCTTTTCTCGGTTTGGTATTCTACGTGGGAGGTATTGATGGTGATTCCTCTTTCTCTCTCCTCTGGGGCTTTGTCTATTGCATCATAGCTGGTCGCTACCGCTCCTCCAACTTTGGACAGTACCAGGGTTATCGCGGCTGTCAAACTGGTCTTGCCGTGGTCAACGTGACCTATCGTCCCTATGTTTAGATGCGGTTTCGTCCTTTCGTACTTCGCTTTTGCCATTCCCTTTCACCTTTCCTTTCTAAGCTTTCAATCGTTATCTTCTTAAGGATGTACCATATCTTCTACCAATAATTTCCCTGCTCTTGGACTCGGGCACCTCGGCGTAGTTCTTTAATTCCATCGAAAATGTGGCCCGACCTTGACTTATTGACCTTAAATTAGTTGCGTAACCGAAAGTTTCTGCCAAGGGAACCAATCCTTTAATGATCCGGCTATCCCGATTCTCCTCAAAACTCATAACTCTTCCCCGTCGTGCATTCAAATCAGATATCACATCACCCCCATATTCTTCGGGAGACATAATATCTATGCTCATTATCGGTTCCAATAAAACCGCCCGGGCTTTGTTCAGGGCATCCTTCATAGCGATATTGGCTGCGACTTTGAAGGACTG
>CAZOMS010000340.1:0-1761 GCA_964580805.1 uncultured Syntrophomonas sp.
ACCGGCTTGATAATAATATCTCGATAATCTCTCATTTTAAGCAAATACCTCCTCAACTCTGGCAACTGCATCCCTGGTCATAAGCAGAGTCTCATACTTGAGGATGTCAAAAACATTTATATAATCGGCTCTGAGTGACTTAACTCCAGGAATATTACGAGCCGACTTGTAGACATTAACATCTCCGTCAGCAGTTACTACCAAAGTCTTTTCCGCTGCGTTCAATGATTCAAGGGTCTCCAGCATTAGTTTGGTTTTCGGCTCCTCGAATGTCAGGAGATCAACCACTATTATGTTGCTGTCCTTCACTTTGCTGGAAAGGGCGGATTTCAGCGCCAACCGCCTAACCTTGCGGGGAAGGGTATAAGAATAGTCTCTGGGTTTAGGGCCAAAAACGATTCCGCCACCTCTCCAAACAGGATTGCGGCTGCTGCCCACCCGGGCCCGTCCCGTTCCTTTTTGCTTCCAGGGTTTCTTCCCTCCGCCTCTGACTTCGGCCCTGGTTTTGGTAGAAGCCGTACCCTGCCGCTTGTTGGCAAGCTGCATCTTAACAAATTGCTGCATCACCGCTTCGTTGGGCACTATGCCAAAGACTTTGTCGTTCAAGTCTATCTCCCCGACCTGGGTGCCGCGCATATCAAATACTGCAACTTTAGGCATCTTTTTTACCTCCTTCGTTAGAACTCTGATTATGCCTTTATTGAATTCTTAATCAGCACCAGACCTTTTCTGGGCCCCGGAATTGCACCCTTAATCAGGATTAAATTCTTCTCCGGATAGACTTTAACTATCTTAAGCCCCTGGATCGTAATCCGGTCTCCGCCATAATGACCAGGCATCTTGCGGCCCCTGAATACTCGGGCTGGACCCATGGCTCCCAGCGAACCGGGCCGGCGATGATACTTGGATCCGTGTCCCATGGATCCGCGCGCCATGTTATGTCTTTTGACCGCACCGGAAAAACCTTTGCCTTTGGAGGTGCCGACCACGTCTACCACCTCGCCAGCCGAAAATATGTCCGTTTTGATTTCAGTTCCTACTTCATAATCATCTACATTGTCAACCTTAAATTCCTTTATATAGCGGCAAGGTTTCAGGCGAGCCTTAGCGAATATGCCCATCTTGGGTTTATTCACAAGTTTCTCCCGGATAGTCATAAAGCCAACCTGGATGGCATCGTAACCATCGGTTGCTACCTTTTTCGTCTGCAGTACCAAATTAGGACCGACCTGAACAATTGTGACTGGAATAGCCTTGCCGGCATCATCAAAAACCTGCGTCATACCTACTTTTATTCCCATAATGGACTTGTGCGTCTTGATTGCCACCTATTCTACCTCCTAGTTGAGAATTCTGCGGCGAGCGGTTGGAAGTGAGTGGTCCAACTTCGCCCTTTTCTAGTCCGGATTTTTCACCTTGAGGCCGCTTCACCCCACTGACCTCGCAGTACCGGTTCCTCAGCTATAACTTGATCTCTATATCCACTCCTGAAGGCAGGTCCAGGTGCATAAGGGCGTCAATAGCCCGGGGATTAGGATCCAGTATATCGATTAACCGTTTGTGGGTTCTCATCTCAAATTGCTCCCGTGAATCCTTGTTTACATGCGGTGACCGCAAAATGGTATAGATTTTCTTTTCGGTCGGTAATGGCACCGGTCCGGATACGCTGGCACCATTCTTCCTGGCAGTGTCTACTATCTTTTGTGATGATTGGTCAAGCAATTTGTGGTCAAATGCTTTCAATCTTATTCTTACTTTCTG
>CAZOMS010000341.1:0-1757 GCA_964580805.1 uncultured Syntrophomonas sp.
GGCGTCATGGGCCCCCACGATTACCGGCAGTCCTGTGTTTAGGCCAATAATTGCGGCGTCCGAGGTCAATCCGCCTTCTTCTGCGATTATGGCCTTGACTTTACTAAGATACGGAACCATGGCCGGATAAACAGCCCGGCACACCATAATATCTCCGGCTTCGATCCGGGCCAGGTCCGATTCATCCAGCACTACCTTAATCCGACCGCTTACCGGATTGGCGCCAATGCCCATACCCTTCAATAGTATGTCGCTTACTACATGCACCTTGATAAGGTTGGTAGTGCCGGTAAGACCGGCGGGGCTGCCAACGGTCAGTACAACCATATCGCCCTGCCCGATGTATTGGCTTTCCAGGCACCGGTCCAGAGCCGCTTCCAAAATTTCGTCAGTTCCGTGAACCGGCTTGGTCAATACCGGGTAAACCCCCCACACCATCGCCAGTTTACGCATCACCGCGGGATCGGAGGTTACTGCTAAAATATCCGCCCGGGGGCGATACTTGGATACCATTCGCGCCGTCGCCCCAGTAGTGGTAGAAGTAATGATCGAATTTATCCCCAGGCTGGTGGCTGTAGTGCAGGTGGCAAAACTGATCGCATCGGTTACTGAAGAAGTCCCCTGCAGTCGCTTGGAGCGCAGCAGATCATGATAGGGCAGAGCCTGTTCAGCGCGTGCAGACACCCGGGCCATGGTCTCAACCGCTTCCGCTGGATATCGGCCGGCGGCGCTCTCTCCGGAAAGCATAATGGCATCAGCCCCATCGAAGATGGCGTTGGCCACATCTGAAACCTCGGCCCGCGTAGGCCGAGGGTTATTTATCATGGAATCCAGCATCTGGGTGGCGATTATCACTACTTTTCCAGCTTTATTACACTTCTGAATGATTCGCTTCTGGACCAGGGGAACCTCTTCAGCCGGTATTTCCACTCCCAAGTCGCCCCGAGCTACCATAACCCCATCCGCCACCTTGATTATTTCATACAGGTTATCAACCCCGGCCTGGCTTTCTATCTTGGCGATAATATCAATGTTGGCATCCCGGGATTCCAGGATCCTGCGAATGTCCAGAACATCCTGAGCGCTCCTTACGAACGATGCTGCGATAAAATCCACCTGTTGATCAATTCCAAAATTAAGGTCGGCAATATCCTTATCGCTTAAGAATGGTAGGTTTATCCGCACTGCGGGCACATTGACGCCTTTCTTCTCCCCCAGCTCTCCTCCATTTACCACCCGGCAGACGATATCGGTAGCGGTGATGGATTCAACCTCCAGGTTGATCAAACCATCAGAGATCAAAATGGATATCCCCGGTTTGACCTCCGCCGGCAAGTTGTGGTAGCTTACCTCAACCTCGTTTTCGTCCCCGGGAACCTGGCGGGTGGTCAAAACAAATCTTTGCCCAGCCTTCAGGTTGGCCTTCTTGTTTTGCAGCGGCCCAGTCCTTATCTCCGGACCTTTGGTATCCAGCATGATAGCCAGCGGCACATCCAATTGGGCCGCGACGCTGCGTACGGTTCCTATCCTGGATTGGTGCTCCGCATGCTCGCCATGAGAGAAATTCAACCGGGCTACATTCATGCCTTTGGCCACCAATTGGGACATAATCCCCTGATCCTCACTGGCCGGCCCAATTGTACATATTATCTTGGTTTTGCGCATCATTTACCTCCGCTAGATGGAGAGCATTCCCACCATATCATACATGCTCAAATCCGTTACCCGACTGCCCTGCACGACCTCCTGGAGGGGAA
>CAZOMS010000342.1:0-1740 GCA_964580805.1 uncultured Syntrophomonas sp.
TTGCCCTCGGCGGCGGGTGTGAATTGGCCATGGCCTGTGATTTCCGCATCTGCTCTGACAAGAGCAAATTCGGCCAACCCGAAGTAGGCCTGGGGGTAACCCCCGGATTCGGCGGCACCCAGCGGTTGCCCCGACTGGTGGGCACCGGCATGGCCAAACAACTCCTGTACAGCGCGGACATAATCGAGGCCGATGAGGCACTGCGGATCGGCCTGGTCAACGCGGTGGTCGATGCCGACGCCTTAATGGATTATGTTATGAAGCTGGCTCAACGGATCGCCGCCAAGGGGCAGATTTCGGTACGCCTGTGTAAAGTTGCGGTTAACGAGGGCATGCAAGCCGATATTAACCGGGCGATGACCATAGAAGCTGATGTTTTTGGCCTCTGTTTTGCCACCGCTGACCAAAAGGAAGGCATGGGGGCCTTCGTAGAAAAACGCAAAGCCCAATTTACCGGGAAATAGAAAGGAGCTGGATAATAGATGGATTTTAGTTTAGGCGAAGAGTCATTAATGATGCGGGATATGTTCCGCAAATTTTCCAAGAATGAGGTAGAACCGTTGGCTGCGGAAATCGACCGCACCCATGAATTCCCGATGGAAACCTTCAAAAAAATGGCTGGACTAGGCCTGTGCGGTCTTCCCATTCCCGAGGAATGGGGCGGAGCCGGGGCTACTTACCTGGACTTCGCCATATTTGTAGAAGAGCTGGCCAAATGCTGCGCTTCCACGGCGGTTATCATGAGCGTTCACACTGGTCTGGGCTGCATGAGCACCTGGCTCTATGGCGGACAGCGGGTCAAGGAAAAATATCTCAAAGCCCTGGCCACCGGGGAGATCGTAGGGGCCTATGCGTTGACTGAGCCCAATGCCGGGTCCGACGCCGCATCCATCAAATGCAAAGCCGAGGACAAGGGCGATTATTTCCTGATCAACGGCAGCAAAATATTCATCACCAATGGCGGGATCGCCACTACCTATTGCACTTTTGTCAAGACCGACCCCACTCAGGGAGCTGGTAAAGGAATCACCTGCCTGCAGATCGAGAAGGACACCCCCGGTTTCACCATGAGCAAACCAGTCCAGAAGATGGGCATGAACGGCTCGCCCACAGTAGAACTCTATTTTGAAGATGTCAAAGTACCGAAGGAAAATATGCTCGGCGTTCAAAACGACGGGTTTCAGGTGGCCATGGGCCTCCTTGCCGGTGGACGAGTCACCATAGCTGCCCAGGGATTAGGCATCGGCGAAGGAGCACTGGATTTCACCAACCAGTACATCAAGGAAAGACAACAGTTCGGCAAACCGTTGGCAGCCAACCAAGGGGTGCAGTTTATGGTAGCCGATATGGCAACTGCCCTGGATGCGGCTCAGATGTTGGTTTATAGGGCTGCCTGGCTCAAGGACAACAAGCTGCCTCACAACAAAGAGGCGTCCATGGCCAAGAAGTTTGCCACAGACACCAGTATGGAAGTGTGCACCAATTGCGTGCAGTTGATGGGCGGCTACGGTTATTGCAACGAATTCCCGGTTGAGCGCATGATGCGCGACGTCAAGATCACCCAGATTTATGAGGGTTCCAACCAGATTCAACGCATGATTATCGGCCGTGAAGTCATCGGCAAATGGTAATCGAATTGTAACATTCTCCAGCCAGCGATTTTTGCCAGGGAGATCGAGCCCAAAACGAGGTCCTAAGTTGTTATCCAACACGAACTTCAGGTAGACCCCCAAATTAAAA
>CAZOMS010000343.1:0-1737 GCA_964580805.1 uncultured Syntrophomonas sp.
AGTCTGGAAAAGATAGTGGCGGTTAAGCCTGATCTGGTAGTCGCTACCGATATTCACATGCAATTACTCAAGGTAATGGAAGATGCAGGTCTTAAGGTGGTAATCCTGAATGCCAAAACCCTGGAAGGGGTCTTCGGCAATATCCGGTTGGTTGGCAAGTCGGCTGGAGTAGAGGATAGAGCAGTAGGACTCATTCAGGAATTGAAGGGCCGAGTGGATGCCGTGAGCACCAAGGTAGATCAAGTGCCGGTCGAGCAAAGGCCGCTGGTTTATTATGAACTCTGGTATGAGCCCTTTATGTCTGCCGGCAAGGATACCCTTATTGCTCAATTGATAAGGTCGGCCGGTGGCATAAACATGACTGACGACAATATTGAGCAATATCCCAAATTGAGCGAAGAGGTTATTATTAAGAGGAATCCGGCCGTGATGATTAACTCTTATGGTCATGGCAGCGGCGCCCTGATAACACCTGAGCAGGTCGCAGCCCGCCAAGGCTGGTCGCAGCTCGACTTCATTAAGAACAACCGCATTTATACCATAGAAACAGACCTGGTGTCTTTGGCCGGTCCCCGCATTGTGGATGGTTTAGAGACTATGGCAAAGGTGTTGCATCCCTCGCTGTTCAAATAGAAAAGTCAGGACGATGAATCATATGGGGCACCGCAGTACATTGAAGAGATCGGCGATACTGATACTCCTGGCAACTGCGCTGCTGGGATCTTTGATTATCGGCATAAGTATTGGAGCCGTCTACATCCCGCCAGCCGAGATTGGAGCGATCTTGTTAAGCCATATCCCCGGTTTAGGGGGAAGCTTGGGAGCAGAGCGACTACCAGAACATGACATAATAATAATGACGATGAGATTCCCCAGGGTAATCCTCGCTGGATTGACCGGTGCCGGACTGGCCTTGGCAGGCGCCACCTTTCAGGGATTGTTTCGTAACCCGATGGCCGACCCCTATGTTATAGGGGTGTCATCGGGTGCCGCCTTGGGAGCGGTAGTCAGTATCATGATTCAAACTGCCTGGAACATCCCGATGCGTTTTGGTATACCGGTCTTTGCGTTTGTTTTTGCTATCATGACCATTGCGCTGGTATATAATCTCGCCCGGGTAGGAGGCAAGGTGCCCGTAATGACTCTGTTGCTGGCTGGAATAGCGATAAATTCGCTATTATCGGCAGTGGAATCTCTCTGCCTGTTCTTTAGCGGGGAGCAACTACACCAGATAGTATTTTGGTTAATGGGGGGATTTTCGGGCGCGGGCTGGGACTATGTATTCATGTTCCTCCCCTATGGTGTAATTGGCACTGCTATCATATTTGTTTTTGCTCGGGAACTGAACGCCTTGTTGTTGGGGGAAGAATCGGCCCAGCATCTGGGTGTAGAGGTAGAAAGGGTCAAGCGCTATCTGTTGGTAGCAGCGGCGTTACTGACCGGGGCCTGTGTCTCGGTCAGCGGAATGATCGCATTTGTAGGACTGGTGATTCCTCATATCGTTCGCATGCTGTTCGGCTCCGACCATCGCATTCTACTTCCTTCGGTAGCCTTGATCGGCGCGATATTTCTATTGTTGGCCGACTCTGTGTCCCGGATCATCATCGCCCCCAGCGAGTTGCCTGTGGGTATTATTACGGCTCTAGTCGGCGGTCCCTTTTTTATATTCCTGCTGCGCCGGCAGAAGAATGCTCTGTTTTAACGGTTGGAGGGTCATAATGTGCTGTTCAACATACT
>CAZOMS010000344.1:0-1725 GCA_964580805.1 uncultured Syntrophomonas sp.
AGTGGTCTCGGACTGTCCCCAAGTTATTCAGTGTCTGGCAGCCCTCCAGGCCAATAACGGCGGGGGCTGTAACTATATTCGGGAAACCAATAACTTTGGACAGGCCCCAAATTATTAGATCTGTTTGAACAGGTTGACCATCTCAATGGCTGTGATGGCGGCATCGGAGCCTTTGTTGCCAGCCTTGGTCCCCGCCCGCTCGATAGCCTGCTCAATGGTGTCGGCGGTGATGATCCCATATATCACCGGGATGCCGGAATTCAAACCTACCTGAGCAATGCCCTTGGTGACTTCAGCCGATACATATTCAAAATGAGGGGTGGCTCCCCTTATCACTGCCCCCAGGCAAATGACGGCGTCATAATCCCGCGCGGCCATCCTCTGCGCCGCCAGGGGCATTTCAAAAGCGCCCGGCACCCAGGCGATGTCTATGGCATTCGGGTCTACCCCATGCCGGGTCAGGGTGTCGAGACAGCCTGACAGCAGCTTGTTGGTGATAAATTCGTTGAACCGTGATACGATGACCCCGAACCTTTGGCCATCCCCGAGCAGTTTTCCTTCAAATACAGTTGCCATTTTGCACAATCCCTCCTAATCGCTTTTCTATCTGAACGGTCAAGGCCGTCATTTGATGTTGGCAAAGATATGCCCCATCTTGTCCCGCTTGGTCTGCAGGTAATAGCGGTTCTCCGCCCGGGCGCACATCTCGATGGGCACTCTTTCTACCACTTCCAGGTCATAGCCTTCCAGGCCATGGATCTTCTTGGGGTTGTTGGTCATCATGCGCATCTTGCGCACCCCCAGATCGACCAGGATCTGGGCGCCGATGCCATAGTCGCGCAGATCTTCAGGGAAGCCCAAATCCAGGTTGGCCTGCACCGTATCGCGGCCATTGTCCTGCAATTTGTAAGCCTTGATCTTGTTGACCAGCCCGATCCCCCGTCCCTCCTGGCGCATATACAGGAACACGCCCTTGCCCTCCTGCTCGATCATGGCCAGAGCGGTTTCCAGCTGTTCGCCGCAGTCGCAGCGGTTGGACCCCAACACGTCGCCGGTCAGGCACTCGGAATGGACGCGCACCAGGATGGGCTCTTCCTCATCCCATTCCCCTTTTACCAGGGCGAGATGTTCCTTGCCGTCCAGCAGGGATTCGTAGGCCACGGCGGTGAAGTCTCCGAATTTGGTGGGCAGCTTGGTATCCACCACACGCACCACCAGCTTTTCCTTGCGGCGCCGGTACTGGATCAGATCGGCGATGGTCACCATTTTCAAGTCATGCTCACGGGCAAATTCCTTCAACTGCGGCACCCGGGCCATGCTGCCGTCTTGATTCATGATCTCGCAGATGACCGTGGCAGGATAAAGTCCAGCCAGCTTGGCCAGGTCCACGGATCCCTCGGTGTGGCCGGTACGCCTCAACACTCCCCCCTTGCGGTAGCGCAGAGGAAAAATGTGCCCCGGTCGGCGGAATTCCAGCGGCTTGCTTTCCGGATCGATCAGGGCCAGGATGGTAGCTGCCCGCTCAAAAGCGGAGATCCCGGTGGTGGTGGAGATATGATCGACCGAGACGGTAAAAGCGGTCTCATGATTGTCGGTGTTGTCGGTTACCATGGCGTGAATCTCCAACTCGTCCAGGCGCTCCCCGGTCATGGGCATGCAGATCAGGCCCCGGGCGTTGCAGGCCATGAAATTGACGATCTCGGGGGTGCATTTCTCGGCGGCGAC
>CAZOMS010000345.1:0-1722 GCA_964580805.1 uncultured Syntrophomonas sp.
GCCCGCAATCAGTTCACCGCAGCTTTGGAGCAGTTGACCCAGTCCATTACTGCCCGGCAGCCTGAAGCCAGTATGACCGCCGCTTTGGAGTTGTATAAGAACTATTCGGATTTGCCCCGTTTTTTCCCCAGTGCAGATCCGCCTGAGTTCCACCGGCTCAAATATGAGGTAATGGCCGGAGTCTATGAGTCCAGCCAGAAGAACTGGAGCAAGGCCGAGGAACATGTACCCAAGATGCAGGAACAATGGTTGTACCTGGGAGCGAAAGCTAAAGATGCGGATCCCAAAATGCTGCGCAAGACCGAATTCTCCATCATGGACCTGCAAAACGCCATCAAAAGCCGCCAGACCGACCTGATCATGATTAAGGGCGAGATAGCGATGTCCAACTTGAGCAGCCTGCAGAACAAAATATCCAGCCAATCCGGAGGGCAAAACGAATCCTCCGGATCGGGCCAATCCTCAGGCCAGGGGCAGTCTTCCAGTCAGGGCGGGGGGAGCTCCTCCGGGCAAAATTCCTAGCCGGTTTATAAATCAGATATTGGCTTCAGCACCGCGGGGCTCGGTTTCCTTGATAGCCCGACGTTCCCTGCTGATACCGGCAAGGCGACCGGGCAGGCCACAGTGTTTGGCGAGCATGATTACCCCCATGAGCAGGAACAATCCCCCCGCCAACCTGTTGATCAGCGCGGGCCCAATATGGCGAGCCAGGGTCAACCCCACCGTCACCTCCACCAACACACACAATGTCAGGGCCAGCGAACTGGCCGCAAAGACGGACCAGCGCTGGCGTGGGTTGTTGCTGGTGAGAAGCAGTACCGCCAGCTGGGTCTTGTCGCCCAATTCGCAAATTATGATGATTATATAGGTAGACAACCAGGTCAAAAGCTCCACGCTCATCAGCCAACGCTCCTTTGACTAAAATTGAATATCACCAATAACCCCCAACAACAGCAATATCCCCAGGATAATGAAAATGATCCCTGACAACAGGCTGATGGTAGAGGGTTTCAGATAGCGGGCGATAACCTGCGAGCCTATTATGACTTCCAGAAAGGAAGCACAGATCAGTGCACTGGCTGACCCGAGAGCCACCCACCATATATAGGCTGGGTTGGCGCCGGCCAGCAGCAAAGTGGTGATTTGGGTCTTATCGCCCATCTCGGAGATGAATACTACCCCCAGGGTAGATAACAGTAAGCGCCAGCGCAAAATTTTTGGGCCACCTTTCAAATACCGGCTGCGGTCTGTTGTGCCTGGAACAATTGCAGGGACTTTGTTTCTAGCTAGTGAATCCCGAGAACCATTCCATCTGAATAACACCAGTCGACCATTTTTTGACTGACATCATTTGCAACTAACAACTGAATACTAAAATGACGGCATTATTGTCATTTGATTAAAAGGAGTTGCAGCCTATGCTCAACAGGGATGGAATCATAATTCGTTATATCTTTGCCTTCTGTTTTTTCTTCCTGTCCGGGACCGGGATATTAACCGGCTGGCTGGCCGGCTATTGCGGAATCGCTGGCACCATCGAGCTAGTCACCGCCTTGGTCCGTTGGTCTCCGCTGGTGGAGGCGCTCAACTACCTGACCGCAAGGTATCTCTGGGGCCCTGCCTCCGCAAAAACTGAATAAACCGTTCAGATGCATAATTTACTAGCCGGGGTGAGAATCTATAAACCAGAGTCAATTATTTTAAGGCAAGGAGGTAACTCAA
>CAZOMS010000346.1:0-1710 GCA_964580805.1 uncultured Syntrophomonas sp.
ATATGTTTTTTCACCTGCAAGTCTATATAGAGATTGGCCAAGCCGGTGACTTCCGTTTGGACCAGATGGTAAGACGGCAGTTCTGCCAGATGGAGGCGGCACTCCTCCACCAATTTGTCGATATAACCGCCGTCATCGCGGTAGGGGTAGTCCCGGTAATAATCATGCCGGGGCCCACCTGGATTAAGGGCATCGAGCAGGGACCCGTGGAGTTGTCGGAAAGCCCCGCCATCCAGGCAATGGGCCCGGTCGCACAGGTTATCGAGATAATCGCACAGGGTTTGGTAAGCGACGATGAGCGGCACCAGGTTGACCTCAGCGGCCGGATTGGCAGCCGCCAGGAAAGCTCCCCCCTGGCAATGAAAATCCTTGCCGCTTATACTGGCCAGGGCCTGCCGCCTCAGTTCCTCATGAGCGCAGCGCCCGGCCTCCTGCCGCCAGGTATCCAATAAACGGCCTACCCACGGCAGAATGTGAAAGATGTAATGATAAAGGTAGCCAGCCTGGGTCCAGCCGATCCCTTTCCCATACCGGTGCTGAGCCCGCAGTAGGCTGGCCGCAGTGATATCGGTATGCATCAGTGAACCGCCTCATTCTGCCCGGTTGGGAGCGGTTGAGCCCGCATCTTCGCGTATGTCTCCAGCAGGTAGCCAGACAGCGAATTAAGGTGCTTGGCCACCGGCCCGGGCGGCAATTCCTTTAAGTACGCCAGTGCCCGGTCGATGAATTGACGCGCCAGTTGCAGGGAATCCTCAAATGCCCCAGTTACGCTTAAAATTTCTACTATCTTCGGCAGTTTTTCGCCTACCGGACAGCTTTCGTCTTCCAGTAGTGAACGCAGCCGGGATCCGTACCTAGGGTCTTGCATTGCATATATGACCGGCAGGGTTATGTTGCCTTCCTCCAGGTCTTTTCCCACCGGTTTGCCCCACCGGTCACTGTCGGCTTGAAAATCGAGCAAGTCATCGATGATCTGGTACGCGTACCCCAGACAGAGACCATACTGTTCCAGGGCGTACACGGTGTCGTCCGGCAGCTTAGCGGCCAGGGCCCCCACCTTGCAGCTGGAGGCGAACAGACAGGCGGTCTTGCCGTAGCTTTTTTGCAGATAATCCTCCTCGGTTATATCAAGGTTGCGGATCAGGGACATCTGCTTAATCTCGCCTGCACACATGATACGGATGGTAGTGGTTATATTCGCCATGATCGACCTCATGTCATGCTGGTTGATCAGATTAAAGGCAGTGGCAAAAAGATAGTCGCCGGCCAGCACGCTGGCGTGATTCCCCCAGCGCTGGTTGAGACTGTCCTGCCCGCGCCGGGTCAGGGCCTGGTCTATTACATCATCATGCACCAGCGAGGCCATGTGGATAAGCTCCACCGCCACCGCCGCGTCTCTGACTATTTCCTGGTCGTGGGGAGCCAGGGAGGCAGTCAGGAACACCAGTCTGGGCCGCAGCATTTTGCCCCGCTTAGCGGTCAGGTAATCAAGAATTATTTTTATGTCGGGATTGTTTTCGGCCAGGACTTCCTGCATACGCAGGCAGATCGAGTCGGAGGGAAACGGATAGAAGGCCAGCACATTGGTGTCCGGGTTCATAGCAATCGACCCCTTTATGGTACTTTTTGCTAATAGCGTACCCAAACCTCCCGGATCTATCCCTTTTTTGCGGAAAGTATCATTTTGCGGACCTGCTCATGAGCGATATG
>CAZOMS010000347.1:0-1705 GCA_964580805.1 uncultured Syntrophomonas sp.
ATCTCCTCCAGCTGCTCGGTTTTCATTATAACGGTGTTGCCATCGGGAAAAAATACTGATTCCACAAAGGGTCCGTAGTAGTCACGGGCAGTGGACAGATCTTCCTTGATGTCCTCTACCGGCCGCACCCGGAAACGGGTATTTTTATACAACGAACAAAAGGTACATTTATTGTGCGGGCAGCCGATGGTTGCCTGGATGAGAAGGCTGCCGGCCTCACTGGGGGGTCTGTAGATGGTGCCTTCGTAACGCAAAAGTCATCACTCCTTAGCCGATAGGATAGCAGATTTGAAGAAATAGTGCCACGATGTTCATTGCCCCCCCCGGGGCCGCTCCAATTTCGGCAGGGGATAAACTTAATATGGTAATAAATCGGAAGCTTGGCTCATATTTTTAATAGGAAGAAAAAGGGGGGATACAAAATATGACCAAGAAGATGGTGACTTTGGTGGCCATGGTAGTCCTGTCGGTGTGCCTTATAAGCGGTGGCTGCTCCAAAATCGACGACAGCAAGGTCGACTCCTGGAAAGACATGTTCAAGATACCCACCGGCAGCGATAAGGGCCCTGCCAATGACGAGCCGGTTCTAAATCCGGACCTGATCAATCCTGGGGCTGAGCAAGTAGTAGTGAAGCTTTACTTTGCGGACGGCTTGAACCAAAAATTGGTGACGGAGGAACGCAGCATCGGTAAAGTAGAGGGCATCGCCCGGCAGACCATGAATGAATTGATCAAAGGTCCCTCCAATCAGGAGCTCCAGGCGGTGGTCCCGGTGGGCACCGAATTGCTCGACATCAACATCAAGCCGGATGGATTATGTATTGTCGATCTGAGCCGGGAAGTCAATCAAGTCAGCAGTCCCCGGCAGGGAGAACTGATGGTTCAAGCGATCGCCAACACTTTGGGCCAATTCCCCACCGTCAAAGAGGTCAGTTTCCTGGTGGAAGGGGAGAAAGTCAGCGTTTTGGGTGGATCAGTGAGTGTGGCCTTGCCGGTGCAAGCCAACTACATTGATTAATATTAAGCCATCAGAATAACAAAGGAAGGCAATTATGCGGGAGGAGCGGGGCAGGCCCAGACTTCTCCCGATTTTTTTTGCTTTGAGTAAACCTGACTGAACTGGAATATGAAGTACAAAAGTGATAGAGTATTTAATGGATTGCAGAGGCTCGTCAAAGGGCCTTGGCCTTGACCGATTGAATGGAGGGCTGGATTTGAAGAGCAGACCCATCGGCATATTCGATTCGGGGGTAGGTGGGCTGACAGTATTAAGAACCTTGATTGACCGGCTGCCCGGGGAAAATTATATTTATTTCGGCGATACCGCCAATGTACCGTATGGTACCAAGACCCGGGGGCAATTGTTTGATTATGCTCACGATATCATCGACTTCCTGCTCAGCCACCAGGTCAAAAGCATTGTAGTCGCCTGCGGAACCCATTCTTCAGTGACCCTGCCAGAGATGGAGGCTGCCTGTCCGGTGCCGCTGTTGGGCGTGGTCAAGCCGGGGGCGCGGGCGGCAGTGAAGGCTACCCGTAATGGCAGGATCGGTGTAATCGCCACCCAGGCCAGTGTCAACAGCGGATCCTATGCTAATGCCATACAGTCCATAGATCCCCGTTATTCGATTCATTCTGCCGCCTGTGGCCAATTCGTTCCGCTGGTGGAAAGCGGGCTGTTAAACAGCCCGGCCACCCGGCAAGC
>CAZOMS010000348.1:0-1667 GCA_964580805.1 uncultured Syntrophomonas sp.
CATGCATACCGCGGCCGAACTGGAAACTGTGCGGCGGCAGCCCTGGAGATATACCGGCTTGGCCTCGGTCGGCTGGAAGGCCCTGCCTCGCAAGGTCAAGCAGGCGCCGGTCATGGAGGCCCAAACCACCATTGGTCAACTGCCCCAGATCAAATGCTGGCCGGATGACGGCGGGCCTTTTATCCTGCTCCCCCAAGTCTATTCCGAGAATCCTCTGGAGCCGGGAATCATGCGCTCCAACCTGGGCATGTACCGGGTCCAGATGGCAGGCAACGATTACGATCAGGACCGGGAAATCGGCCTCCATTATCAGATCAAACGTGATATCGGGATTCATCACACCAATGCCATCGCTCTCGACGAACCCTTACGGGTCAGCGTGTTTGTGGGCGGCCCCCCCAGCCATACCCTGGCCGCTATCATGCCCTTGCCGGAAATTTTACCAGAGGTGGCGTTTGCGGGTCTGCTGGCCGGACGGCGGTTCCGCTATTGCTATGATCAGGGTTTCGCCATCGCCGCTGACGCTGATTTTTGCATCACCGGCACGGTTGCGCCTGGCCAAACCAAAACCGAAGGTCCTTTTGGCGATCATTACGGCTACTATGCTCAGCGCCACCCCTTCCCTTTTATGAACGTAGAACGGGTCTATCACCGCAAAGACGCGATCTGGCCATTTACGGTGGTGGGCCGTCCCCCCCAGGAGGACACTATTTTCGGAAATCTCATCCACGAAATCACCGGGCCGGTCACGCCCATGTCCATTCCCGGCGTGGCAGGCCTGCATGCCGTCGATGCTGCGGCCGTTCATCCCCTGCTGCTGGCCATCGGGCGGGAACGTTACATCCCTTATGCCCCCCGGGAACCCATGGAGATACTGACGGTGGCCAATGCCATCCTGGGCTTCGGCCAGGCTTCGCTGGCCAAATATTTGTTCATCTGCGCCTACGAAGACGAGCCGCGTCTGGACATCAATGATGTCCCCGCCTATTTCCGTCATGTGCTGGAACGGGTGGACTGGCGGCGGGATCTGCATTTTCAAACCCGCAGCACCATCGATACCTTGGATTACACCGGCAGCGGATTCAACCAGGGTTCCAAACTGGTCATCGCGGCCGCCGGCGCACCCCGGCGCCAGCTGGCTGCCAGCCTGAATGACCGATTACATCTGCCGGAGGGATTCAGACAACCCACCCTGCCTTTGCCCGGGATCGCAGCCGTCAATGGCCCCCGAGTCACCGATGTCCGGCAAGGCGAGACCGATGCTGCTCGACTGGAAAAGTATTTGACCGATGCCGGAGTCCCGGACGACATTGCCCTCATAGTGCTGGTAGACGACAGTGAATTTGTAGCTCGCCATCTCGATAATTTCCTGTGGGTAACCTTTACCCGTTCCAATCCGGCCAGCGATGTATATGGAGTGGGCAGTTTCACCGATCATAAGCACTGGGGCTGCCTCGGTCCCCTGATCATCGATGCCCGGTTGAAGCCCCATCATGCTCAGCCCCTGATCGAGGATCCGGCGGTCACCCGGCAGGTCGACCGTTTAGGGGCCCCCGGGGGAAGCCTGCACGGAATCATTTAAATGAGGAACGGACGGCTCGATCCGTCCGAGTCTAATCATCGAGAAAAGCGTTGATTTCCTCATAAGCTTCCACTACCGGACGGGC
>CAZOMS010000349.1:0-1664 GCA_964580805.1 uncultured Syntrophomonas sp.
GGGCTTTCAAGGTGGCGGCCATGGTTACGCCTACCCGGCCGAAACCGATAACACTAGTCCGGCTGCCATGAATGGTGCTGAGAGTCTCTTCCATGGCTATCTGGATGGCTCCCTCGGCGGTGGGTATGGAGTTCAGGATGGCTATTTCATCCATTTCCACGATTTCCAACAGTTTGAATTGGTATTTTTGCGACCAGTCTTTGAGGAAATTACGGGCCCATCCAATTATAACAATCGCGCCCGGGGCCATACCGCTGATGACCTTTTCAGTCAATTGGAGCTGCTGCTCCGCATATACCGCCCTGATCACGCCTTTCTCATTGGTACCCGGCAATGGCAGAATCAGAACCTCTGTATCATTGCAGGCCTGCTCGACGCTCCCCACCACAAAAGCTCCGTGGCATACCATTTCCTTGGGGAATCCAGTTACCGCCACGGTTGCTCCGCGTCTAACCAATTCTTCCACCAGGATCAATTCCCGGTCGTCCCCGCCAATTACCGCTATCTTGATTCCAGATAGAATTGAACACACCTTTAGCCCACCTCCGGGTTGTTTACTCTGTCGCTAGAGTTAATAGCATTATATGAAAGCCGTCTTCAAACCTGTGTCTGTCCCACCTCCGGGTCAGGACAGGATAAAAATAAAAAAAAGAGCTCTTGCTCTCTTCCTTATCGCCAAAAAAAGGTTGCCAGCTGCGTTAATACGAAATGCCCATTCAGTCGACGTACCATGTGTACGACTCCATCACGGGCATTCCTATTGCCTTGCTCTATGCCTTTTTTATCGGTCGGTATGATATTACCAATTAAACGATGTTATCTATCACACGATAACCGAGAGCTATTGCTTCTTCTTTATGTCCTTTGAATAATCGTTTTTCGGCTTTACAGTAATTTTTCCAGGCCGTAAACCAGGCCTTTGATTCCGTTAATCTTCTTGGCGGTCATGATCACCCCGGGCATAAATCCCACCCGGTCGAGGGAATCGTGGCGGATGCTCAGTGTCTGCCCCATTCCGCCGAAAATGACCTCCTGATGAGCCACAAATCCCGGCAGCCTTACACTGTGAATCCTGATGCCGTTCATCTCCCCGCCCCGCGCCCCGGCGATCTTTTCAAACTCCAGGCTGTTGCGCGGCGGCTTGGCCTGCCTTTGTTCAGCGATCATCTCGGCCGTCTTGATGGCGGTACCGGAGGGGGCGTCCATCTTCTGATCGTGATGCAGTTCTATTATCTCCACATCGGGAAAATAACGGGCCGCTTCCTGGGCCAGTTTCATCATCAGCACCGCCCCGATGGCGAAATTGGGGATTACCGCTACCCCTACTTCATTTTCCAAGGCGAACCTCTCCAGCTGCTTCAACTCTACCTCGTTTAACCCGGTGGTGCCGATCACGCAGTTGACCTTGTGCTGCAGGGCAATTTTGGCATTATTATAAACTGCCTGGGGATTGGTGAAATCAATCATGACATCCGCCGGGGAACGCTCCAGCCAGTTCTCCAGGTCATTCTCCACCGGCAGCGGCAGATGCCCCCCCGTTCCGCCTGTCTGTCCTTCCCGGGCGCGGACATCTATCAGTCCCACCAGTTGCAATTCCTCATCCTGATGGACTGCCTGGGCTGTTTGCTGGCCCATCTTACCCAAGGCTCCCGACACGATAACCT
>CAZOMS010000350.1:0-1585 GCA_964580805.1 uncultured Syntrophomonas sp.
GCAGATGCAGCAGGTCCGGTCCATGGGTCCTTTGGAAGATCTACTGGGTATGATTCCCGGTATGGGGAAACACGTGCGGTCGATGCAAGGCGAAATAGATGAAAAGGAACTATCCCATGTCGAGGCTATCATTAAGTCGATGACCTCTGCAGAGAGAAGGAATCCGCAAATTTTGAACGGCAGCCGCAAGAAACGGGTGGCCCGGGGCAGCGGAACCAGGGTACAGGATGTCAACCGCTTGCTCAAACAATTCGAGGATGCCCGCAAATTGATGAAACAGTTGACTGATATGACTGGCAAAAAGGGAAAACGGTCAGGCTTTCCCAATCTCAAGCTGCCTTTTTAGGACGGGAATTGACTTATAGATCTGGTTGCGGCATGAATTTGCTTTATCTTCATGCCCTAACCGGTTGGCATAAGTGAACATTAACAAGGAGGTGAAAACATGGCAACAAAGATCAGGTTAAAAAGGATGGGGGCCAAAAAGCATCCGTTTTACCGGGTAGTGGTGGCTGATTCCAGGACCCCGCGTGATGGCAGATTCATTGAAGAGATAGGGTATTATGATCCGGGGACCAATCCTGCTACCATCAAGATAGATGAGGAGAAGGCTTTGAAGTGGCTGGCGACCGGCGCCAAACCTTCTGACACCGCCAAATCTCTCTTGCAGAAGCAAGGTATTATTAGCAAGTTTGCGGCATCCCGCAAATAGCGGGAGGAAAACCGGGGGGTGTATCCTTTGAAAGAACTGGTGGAATATATTGCCCGCTCACTGGTCGATAAACCGGAAGACGTGGAAGTAATCGAGACTGAGAATGAAAGAGCCGTCATCCTGGAAATCCGGGTCGCACCAGAAGACATGGGTAAGGTAATTGGCAAGCAAGGCAAGATCGCCAAGTCGATCCGTACCGTGACCAAAGCGGCGGCCGCCAAGGCCGGGAAAAAGGTTGCGGTCGAGATAATGCGGTAAGCAGTAAATAGTTGCTGGATTGGAGGTCAATGCCAGAATGGACCCCGGGGAATTGATAAAAGTAGGGAAAATCGTCGGCACGCATGGTTACAAAGGTTCAGTCAAGGTGCAGCTCCTGACCGACTTTCCCGATCGCTTCCAACCCGGACAAAAATACCTGGGCCTGCGGGGCAAGGAAACGCTGGAGTTGACCCTGGATCATTGCTCGCCTCATGGGGGAACGATGTTGATGAAATTCCGCGGCATTGATGACATGGAGGCGGCCGAACAATTGCGCAACGTATTCCTCAATGTAACTATCGACCAGTTGCATCCTCTCCCGGAAGGGAGTTTCTATCATTTTCAGCTTATAGGCATGCAGGTTGAGGATGTGGATAAAGGACCTTTAGGGCAACTGGCCGAGGTTTTGGAGACTGGTGCCAACGACGTTTATGTGGTTAAATCCGATGCTTATGGAGAAATACTGATTCCAGCCATTAGACAAGTAGTGATGGCCGTAGACGTGACCAATCATCGGCTTACCGTCAAGCTGTTGGATGGCCTGCTGGGAGAACAATGATGGAGATTGATATCCTGACCCTTTTCCCCGCCATGTTCGCGGGACCATTCGAGGAG
>CAZOMS010000351.1:0-1550 GCA_964580805.1 uncultured Syntrophomonas sp.
TGATTTTCCCGGTCTTGGCTGATATGCTTAAAGACGGCGGCGAGGTGGTAAGCCTGATAAAACCACAGTTTGAGGCGGGTAAGGACAAAGTTGGCAAGCATGGGGTGGTCAGGGATCCCAAGGTCCATCTGGAGGTACTGCGGGAATGCATAGAATCGGCATCTCAAACCGGGCTGGGTTTGGCAGCAGTGACCTTCTCCCCGATTAAGGGACCCAAAGGCAATATCGAGTATTTCATCTATTTAAAAAAGGGGCCGGCCGAATATGATACAAATACGGCCCGGATTGAAGCGACGGTGCGGAGAGCCCATAGCACGCTGGGGGGGCAAGACACTAAGTGAAGATAGTAATAGTCAATAACATAAGACTCTCCAGTACGTTGAAAATGGGAGATAAAGTAGCTTCAGCCCTGCACCGCATGGGAATCGAAGTGCTTATCGACAGTAGCAGTGCCGATATAACCTCGGAACCGTTCGAGGCCATAATAGTGCTGGGCGGGGACGGTACCATGATCAGGACCGCCCGGCAATATGCTGACCGCAATGTACCGGTGTTGGGCGTAAACATGGGAACAGTAGGGTTTCTAAGTAATATCCGGGCCGATGAACTAGAACGATATTTGCAGCCTTTTGTCAATGGGAACTTCAGCCTGGAAGAGAGGATGCTGCAGGAGATAAGGGTATTTCAGGGGAGCAACCTGACCGATAGGTTGTTGAGCCTTAATGAAGTCAGCATCAAGTCCAAAGCGGCCCGGATTATATCTCTGGACGTGAAGATAGAGGGACGCCCCCATGGAATATACCGTGGTGACGGCCTGATTGTGGCCACCCCCAGCGGTTCCACCGGCTATTCACTTTCCTGCGGAGGCCCGATCATCGATCCGCTTCTGGATGTATTGGTGCTAACCCCTATTGCGTCATACCAGCTTGGCAAAAGGCCCCTGGTGGTAGCAGCCGATAAAGAGATTGAGATCACGCCTCGGGATGGCGAGCAGTATTATGTGGCTGTGGACGGTCAGGTCTGTATGAATATCACGGACTATGGTTCGGTGCTTATCAAGAAGGCTGACCAGGGATTAAAGCTGGCCATAGTGAAACCGCGTTTTTTCTTTGAGACCATGGTGGAACGGCTGCAGCGCGACCAGGATGGGTAACAACTCCACTGATGTCTGATCATGTTGACAGGACAATTGCGAGGGGGCATACCATGAAGTCCAGAAGGCATTTCGCTATCCGGGAAATATTGGGCAGTGAGCGTGTCAGCACCCAGGAAGAATTGTGCGACGCACTACGCCGCAAGGGTTTCGATGTTACCCAGGCTACCGTATCCCGCGACATCAGGGAACTGCGTCTGATTAAAGTGCCAGCTGACAATGGCTATTTTTATGCCTGGCCGGAAGCCAAAATTCCAATGCAGTTGCAGCGGGCTAAACGTGTTTTTCGCGATTCAGTGGTTAACCTGGATTCCAGTGAGAATATTATCGTAATTAAAACCCTGCCCGGGGCCGCCCAGTCCATCGGCTCTTTGATCGATTCGCTGGACAACCCCCA